>CAYXKH010000221.1:2704-5092 GCA_964465255.1 uncultured Isosphaeraceae bacterium | reverse complement strand
CCAGCGCCTTCGCGTCGCGCACATCCTTGAAGATCTCGGCGTTCAGGAGCTCGTCGCGCACGCGGCCGGTGAAGCTCTCCGAGAAGCCGCTCTGCCACGGGCTCCCAGGTTCGATGTACAGCGTCTTCACTCCCGTCGCACTCAGGAATGCGCGGATCGCCTTCGCGAAGAACTCCGGTCCGTGGTCGCTCCGGATGTGCCTCGGCGCGCCGCGCTCCTTGAACGCTTCGACCAGCACGTCGATCGCGTCGTCAGATGTCATCGATCCAGCCACCTCCAGCGCAACGCACTCGCGCGTGAACTCGTCGACGAGCGTCAGCCATCTCAGCGGACGCCCGCGCTCGTCGCGGCCGTGCACGAAGTCCCAGCACCAGACATCATTCATGCGACGCGCCGACTCACGCATCATCCCGTTGGCACTGGCCGCCAGACGCTGCCTTCCATGCTGTTTCCGAGGCACGCGAAGGCCCTCGCGCCGCCACAGCCGGTAGACGCGCTTCCTGTTCACACGCCAGCCCTCGAGCCGAAGCGTGCCCCAGATCAAGCGATAGCCGCGCCGTGGATGCAGGCGCACGAGTTCCTGCATGCGCTTGACGAGACGCGCTTCGTCGTCGGCGACGTGCGGCGCGTACCGCTGCGTCGACCGGTGCTGACCGGGCACGCGACACGCTCTCCGTTGCGGGACGTCGAGTTGCCCCTGCGCGTGCATCACGACCGTCCTCCGCCGTGAGGGGCTTGCTGTTTTCCTGGGTAATCACTCGCCTCCGTGAGGATCGAGATGTCGATTGCCTGGTTGGCAATGAGCCGCTTCAGACGGGCGTTCTCGATCTCCAGTTCCTTGAGACGCTTCGCTTCCTCCGACTTCATGCCGCCATACTGGTTCCGCCAGCGGTAGTAGTTTTGCTCGCTGACACCGAGGTGTTGGACCACCTGGGCAAGAGTCTTCCCGCTGGCCAGCATCGCGTCTGTCTCACGCACCTTCTCAATGATCTGTTCTGCAATGTGCCGTGTCCGCTTCATCATCGAGAGTCTCCATGGCCCGACCGGGGCTCATCGGGACTCTCATAACGACTGGACCGGTTTGCGGGGGGCAGGTCAACTCGATCTCCGTGTGCTCGGTGACCTCCGTGTCACTTCGGCTCTTCTCGGAGACGATCCAATGGTCGGTGTTCGCGACGACTGGCGTCGCCGGACGTCGAGTTGGGGCTCGACGTTCCGAGGGGGCGCCGAAGCTGGGGCTCGACGTTCCCGGGGGCGCGGTGGAGCTCAGCGGTCCAAGGGCCGAGCTGGAAGCCCGACAGTCCAAGGGACGGCGAGGCCGCGGAACGCTCGGCACGCCGGCAACTCGGGCGGCGCAATCAGGTGGTTTTGCGCTCCGGGGAGAACCACTGCACGCAGAGGCCGGCAAGGGCGAGGATTCCCCAGGCGATCATCCAGGCGAAGCGCGAGCCGAGAGTCGACTCCGGAGTTCCCGCGAACTGCTGGATCGCCGCGGCGGCGCAGAGCACCACCAGCACGCTTCCACCGAGGGCCGTGATCGTCGCCGCGGTCCAGCGGGACGCGAGGATCCCGATGCACAGGCCGAGGAACCCGCAGGCGGCGGCACACGCCAGCATGAGCGTGCGCACCGGAACTGGCGAGCGTGTCCACTGGTGGCCGAGGAAGGCGATGCCCTCGGCCACAAGATCGCGCAGCACCCCGAGGTGATGATCGACGGCGGGGGTGTAGAGAGGCTGCGAGAGCGCCCCGAGGCGCTGACGGACGCTGCCGCCCACCGAGGCCACCAGTCCGCTGGTTGCCCTGGCCGCGACCTTTGTGGTGAGATCCGCGCCCGCATCATCATGCCCCGCCCGCGGCGGTGGAGCCTTGGTCTGTCGAAGCGAGGCGTCGACTCGGGCAGGCTCGAAGGAGAGCCACCCGTGCCGATCCGCACTTGCCACCGAGAGCCAGCCGACCAGAGCGAGCACCGCGGCGAGCCCCGACGCCGCGGCCAGCCGGGAGCACAGGGCGCCGAGGATCACACCGACTGCACCGCCGATCAACCCCGGGACCCAGGTCGGGACTGCCGCGAGAAAGACCTCGCCGATGGCCCAGCCGAGAATCGTCCCGACAGCCAGGCCGGCGAGTCCGCAGAGAGCCGGGAGCAGCCGATGACCGGAGAAGACCAGCAGAAGGCCGATGACCCCGATCGCCAGGATCAGGAGGCCCACGCCAAGCGGCAGACTGGTTGATCCCTCAGGCACGCGAGCTCCATCCGTCAAGTGGCCGTCAAGTGGCCGTCAAGTGGCCGTCAAGTGGCCGTCAAGTGGCCGTCAGGTGGCCGTCAGGTGGCCGTCAAGTGTTAGTCAAGTGGCAATCAAGTGGCAGTCAAGGGAGGAGTCACCGAGA
>CAYXKH010000221.1:0-2604 GCA_964465255.1 uncultured Isosphaeraceae bacterium | reverse complement strand
GTCAAGTGTTAGTCAAGTGGCAATCAAGTGGCAGTCAAGGGAGGAGTCACCGAGAACGCGACGAGCGTGAAGGGGAACCTGTCACATCGGCGATCACTCCGGCTGACCCGACCGCGCGACGAACGTCGAACGAGTCTCTATCGGCCATGCGGAGACCGAGGGTTGAGGGCGGATCCAAGGCGGGTTGCGGCGAGGCGCGCGCAGGCGACCCCGGGGTCGAACCCAACTCACGTTCCCGACCGACATTGACGATCGCCCAAGCCCTTTGATATAGAACCCGCGTGCGATTCCCTGCAAACCGCGTCGTCACGTGCCTGGCATCGTGTGTGGCGGTACCACTGGTGCTCCTGACCGTGCCCGCGTGTGATCGGATCGAGTCTCTGTTCAAGGGTGGCAAGGGTGGCAAGGGTGGCGAGGGGGGCGCAGCAGGGAAGGCCGCCGCCGAGCCGCCACCGATCGAGGTCGTCGCGATCCCTGCCGAGGCTCGGGATGTGGCCGTCAAGGGCGAGTGGGTGGCGATCGTCGACGGCTCGGTGAACGCGGAAATCCGGGCCCGGGTGAGCGGTCACCTCGACGCCCAGCGGTACGCGGAAGGAAGCTTGGTCAGGAAGGGCGACCTCCTCTTCGAGATCGACCCGCGTCCCTTCGAGGCAACGCTTGCCGATCGGGTCGCCCGGCTGGCCAAGGCCAAGGCCGATCAATCGAAGACCGCAACCGATGTGTCGCGGCTTACACCGCTGGCGGCGAAGCGGGCGGTGAGTCAGCAGGAACTCGACGATGCCGTCTCGGCAAACGAGGCCAATCTCGCGCTGATCCAGGCCGCCGAGGCCGACGTCGATCAGGCCAGGTTGAGTCTGGAGTTCACCAAGGTGCACTCGCCCATCGACGGCATCGCCGGCAAGGCCACCGCGCAGCTCGGCGAACTCGTCGGACCGGCGAGCGGGCCGCTCACGGTGGTCTCCACCGTCGATCCGCTGCGGGTCTACTTCCACGCGACCGAACGGGAGTACCTCGCCGGTCGCGAGCAGTTGAGCAAGAGCGAGCTTGTCCCCTTCGAGGAGCGGCCGGAGCGGATGGAGCTGCTCCTTGCGGACGGAACCGAGTTCCCGCACAAGGGCCGCTTCCTTTATATGGATCGGGAGGTCGCCGCGGGAACCGGCTCGATCCGTTTCGCGGTGCAGTTTCCCAATCCCGGCAACGTGCTCCGTCCCGGGCAGTTCGCCCGGATCCGCACGGTCATGCTGGAGCGCAAGGGGGCGACGGTCATCCCCCAGCGGGCCGTCCGCGACGTGCAGGGATCGAGCGAAGTCGTGGTGATCGCCGACGACGACACCGCCGAGATCCGCCAGGTGAAGACCGGCGAGCGCATCGGGAGCGACTGGGTCATCATCGAGGGCCTCGAGCCGGGAGAGCTCATCGTCGTCGAGGGAGTCCAGAAGATGCGGCAGGGGACCAGGGTGAAGCCGGTGGCGCCGAAAGCTCCGGTGACCACGCGGAGCGCCCGAACCCCGACACGTGATGCGAAGCCGCAGAAGCAATCGCAGCGCGGCGAAGCGGGGTCAGAGTCTCGATGAGCCGATTCTTCATCGACCGTCCGATCCTCGCGATGGTGATCGCGATCATCACCGTGATCGCGGGTGTGGTCTCGGCGCTGCGGCTGCCCGTGGCCCAGTTCCCCGACATCGTTCCGGCGGAGATCCAGATTCAGGGGACCTACGTCGGCGCCGACAGCATCACCGTCGAGCAGTCGGTCGCGGCGCCGATTGAGCAGCAGATCAGCGGCATTCCCAATCTCGGCTACATCTACTCGACCAACGAGAACAACGGCCGAAGCACCGTCAAGGTGAACTTCCTGCTCGGCACCGACGTGAACACGGCCCAGATCCTGACCCAGATGCGGGCGAATCAGGCCGACAGTCAGCTTCCGGAAGCGGTCCGGGCCTTCGGAGTCACCGTGCTTCCCTCGACCGCATCGCCCCTGATGCTGGTCACACTCTCCTCGCCGGACCAGAGCCGCGACTCGATCTTTCTTGCCAACTACGCCCACGTCAATCTGAACAATCCTCTGCTGCGCGTGCCCGGCGTGAGTCAGATCACCGTCTTCGGCGCCGGCAAGTACGCCATGCGCATGTGGGTCCGTCCGGACACGCTCTTGAAGCTGAACCTGACCGTCTCCGAAGTCCTCGCGGCCATCAACGCCCAGAACACCGTGAACCCCGCCGGAACCATCGGTGGCGAGCCGGTTCCCGCAGGGCAGGAGTTCACCTACACCGTCCGAGCCCAGGGCCGGCTGGTCACCGAAGAGGAGTTCGGCGACATCGTGGTCCGCGCCGAGCCGGATGGATCGATGGTGCGCCTTCGTGATGTCGCCGACATCATTCTCGGCGCCCAGTACTGCAACCTGATCGGTCGCGCCGACAGCAATCCCGGCGCGGTCGTCGCCATCTATCAGACGCCGGGCTCCAACGCCCTCGAGACCGCGGCGGGCGTGCGGGCGCTGATGACCGACTGGGAGAAGCGCTTCCCCACGGGAATAAGGTACGAGATTCCGCTCGACACCACCAGATCGGGCTGATCATGCTGATCATGCTGATCATGCTGATC
>CAYXKH010000220.1:0-5119 GCA_964465255.1 uncultured Isosphaeraceae bacterium | reverse complement strand
GATCATGAAATCGTGAGAGCGCGACGGCGTAGATCTCTCGCGCCAGGGCGCGATACTGCGAATCGGCGGGTGTCTCGCTCCAGAGCCGCGTGGCCAGCGTCGCGGCCCGTTCGATCATGACCGGGGCATCGGCCTCGCCGGGGGCCGCCGCGGCGGTGGCCGCCAGCAGCCGCGCTGCGGCGTCATGCCTCCCGACGGCGATGAGCGCCTCCGCCAGGGCCCAACTTGCTTCGGTGCGCTCGAGCGGCAGGAGGGCGGGCTCAGCCAGCACCAGGTCGAGTCTCGACATGGCCTCGTCGCGGGTCGCGGGGCGCTCTGCATCTCGGGCCAGGGCCGCAATTGCCGGCAGACTGGTCGAGGGCGTTCCTGCGCCGGCGAACTCCGCCAGCCTCTCGAGGAGCGCCGGTCGCAGCGCGGCCCGCTGAAGCGAGCTGCCCCGGGCCAGCCCACGCTGATAGCTCCGCCATGGCGCCGGATCGCCGGCGTCGATCTGCAACCGCACTCGCAGATCGGCCGCGAGCAGTCGGGCGAAGTGATCGTCGGCAGCCGGCGTCAAGGTCTCGAGTCGCGCCAGACCAGCGGCCGGCCCATCGCGGCGGGCCAGTGCCACGATCTCTCCGAAGGTCGCCTTGACGCGCTCCGCGGGGCTCGATTCCGGGTCCTCTGCGGCCCGGCGAAAAAGGGCCACGGCTTCATCGCGACTCTCGCGGTCACGATCGCTTCCGGCAAGCGCCAGGGCAAGATGCAGACGGGCGAGGCGCTGGGCCCCTGGCTCGAGGTCGATCGAGGCGTCGCGAATCAATCGGATCGCCTCGTCTCCGCGAGCGGCCCTGAGAGTGACGTCGGCAGACAGCTCCGCGGAGAGCGCCGCGGCGATGCCTCGGAGGACCTGCGCTCTTCGTCGCTGGCCTTCGAGCGCGGCCGCATCGGCGGCCCCAGCTCCAGCCCCAGCTCCAGCCTCGGGCGCGGCGGCGGCGGTGGACGCGTACGCCTCCTCGACGGCGCTGCGGGTCCGCTCGAGTTCGTCACCGCGGGGCCGACCGAAGAGGGCGACGAGGTCGGCACCGCCGAAGGGGAGTCGAATGAAGAGGAGATCTTCAGCAAGGTCGAGAGCGGCGCGGGCCCGAGCCTTCTCGCTGTCCGCGGCGCGAAGGGCCCGACGTCGATCCTCGATCCGAGCGTCGACGGTCGCGGCATCGTGCCCGGCGTGCCTCGGTGGTGCCGCGGCGAGCGGCCTTCCCGCGGCTGCGGGCGCGACGGCACCCGCCGTCGCCTCGGCAGCGCACGGAGTCGAACTGTTGACGAGGACCACGAGGAGCACCGCCGCGGCGAAGCGGCGGGCGGCGATGGTGCGGCGATTGTCGTCGGGAGCGCCGAGGGCTTCGATCACGGCAGGGCCTGGAAGATCACGTTGGTGTAGCCCGCTCGCACCGCCGCGTTGAACGCTTCGACGGAATGCTCCCACGTGGTCGCTGGAGACGGTTCGAGCATCACCGGATGGTTCGACTGATAGATGCCCGCGCCGGTCTGTGGATCGACCAGCCGGTCACGCAGCACTCGGCGAAGCGCCTCGAACGACTCTGGCTGGGGAAGCGGGCCCACGATCTCGAGACGATAGTCGTTCGATTCCGCTCCCGTGCTCGTCACCAGCACGCGGATCGGCTCGCGATCGAGGGCGAAGGGATCGGCGTCGGGCGGCGAGGCCAGGTCAGCGCTGGGTTCGTTCTCCGCAGTGGCCGACTCCACCCGCGGAAGATCGAGCCGGAAGAACTCCTCGTGACTGGCGAAGTTGGTGGTGACGAGGAAGTAGACGAGGAGCTGAAAGACCACATCGATCATGGGGGTCATGGCCAGCGCCATGATGGGGCGAGAGAGTCGGGCCTCGCGGCGCCGGGCGCGGCGCGGCGAGTGCGCCTTGAGCAGACGCTTCTCGGCCTGATCGTCCGAGGGCAGATCGTCGATGATGAATGAGTCCGGTCCGTCGGTCATGGTGGAAGTGACGCGGTCGAGGCGGCCACGAGTCATTCGCGCACGATGGCGAGGTTGACACGCGGGGTGGTTCCGGCGCGGGCGGCGCCGTCGGCGACGGCGCGGAGAATCGGTTCGACGAAGCGGTACTGCAGCCGTCGGTCGGCGCGCACGTTGAGCCGGAGTTCGGGCGTGCTTCGATAGAGCGATGCAAGATGCAGGCTCAGCTCCTCGCGCCCGGCGCGGTCAGGGGCGAAGTCTCGGCCGGCGGTCTGGATCGAGGCGATCACCGAGGAGTCGTCGGCCTGCGGGACGAGGCTGATCACGGTCCGGCCCGATTGGTCGGGCGGGGTGCTTGCCGGGTCGACCGGAGTCGGCAACCGCAGCGGGACCGCATCGCGATCCCCGAACTGCGACACCAGCACGAAGAAGACGATCAGCAGGAACGAGATGTCGATCATCGGAGTCAGGTTCGCCACCACTCGGGCGGGCCCGCGGTGATAGACGCGACTGCGACGTCGTCGTGGATGAGCAGCCGACATGGCTCAGCGCTCCGCCTCGGTGCGGGGTCCGGTGCTCGAGGGTTTGCGACGGGGCGTGAGCAGCTTCTCGACGCGCACCTGGGCTTCGGTGGTGAGCTCGTCGATGCGATTGCGGATCAAGGCGTACGCGGAGAGGGCCGGGATGGCGATGATCAGTCCCCAGAACGTGGTGATCAGGGCGGTGCCGATGCCTGCGGCAAGCAGCACCGGGTCGGCGCTGCCGCCGGCCCCGACGATCGAATAGAAGGCGAGGATCATCCCGTAGACGGTCCCGAAAAGACCGATCATGGGACTCACCTGCCCCAGCACGTTCAGGTACTCGGCGCGGCGCAGGAGCTGCACGGTCAGCTCTTCCGCAACTTCCTCCGTGCGCCGCAGGGCCATGGTGGCACTCACCGAGGCTTCCTTGAGGCCGGCGTGGAGAAGCCTTCCGAAGAAGCTCTTGTCGCGGGCGCTGAGTTCCAGCACCTCGCGATAGCGCTGCTGGTCGCAGAGCCGCTTCATCTCGGTCACGACGCCGGTGGGCACAATCGCCCGGCGTCCGTTACTCATCAAGAGATATCCGATGAGACCGATGTTCATCACCGACAGCAGCAGCAGCACCCAGATGATCAGACTTCCCACCAGCTCGATCTGGCGGGTGCCGTCGGGCGCGTAGCTGTAGGAGATGAAGAAGGCCGAGCCGAAGGAGTCGACGACCGAACTGGGCGCCGAGGCAAGGAGCGGACTCGGCATCACGGCGTGAAGGAGGGGCGCGATGGACACGGGGTCATTGTGGCGACAATCGGGCGGAGCGGGTGGGATCGGCCTGCGCCCGGCAGGTCTTCAGCGACGTTCCTTGGGCGCGACATTCAGTTCCGCGCGACTCAGGAAGCGGTATCCGTCGGGTCCCCCGTGGGCTTCAGCGATGCGCCGCAGGATGTCGAGGGGGTCGGGATCGAGGAACTGGACGCACTGGATCCGCGCTCGTCGGCGGCCGCTGGCGTCGGCGGGGTTCAATCCGTCGAGCCGGGCAAGCAGTTCGTCGGACGCGATCTCGAACTCGCCGCTTCCGGTGATCGAGGTGCCGAGCAGGAAGATCACGTCGGGGCGCATGCGCAGCGCCGTCTCCAACGCCTTGATCGGATTGCTCCGACCCGCGGGGATGATCCGTTGGCTGGCCCACCGCAACGAGCGCTCGATGGTCGCCGGCACCGCCGGAATCAGCCGGTCGGCCGGCGGGGCCCCAATCGACTCGTTCCGCTGGAAGAAGAGCAGCGAGAAGCTCTGATCCGGGGCCAGGGCCTTCAGCGAGCGGGTCACCTCTTCGAGCACGATTGGGAGCGTCCCGATCATCGAGCCGGAAGCATCGACCACGTAGACGATTCGACGGGCGTTGCTGGCTCGTACGCCTGCGAAGACGACGGCCCGACCGGTCGCCGGACCCCAGTCGACGCCTGGGGTCTTCGCAGCGGGCGCAGTCAGCGAGGGTGCGGCAGGGTCGGGCGTCATCGGCACTGGCAGCGTCGCGGGCGCCGAGGCCGAAGGGGCGCTCGCGAGCGCATTCGATCCTCCCGGCGTCACCGGCCGATAGGTCGGGGCCCGAAAGTCGGAGACGATCAGCACCGATTCAGGGGTCTCCTGGAGTTCGACGACGACCCAGGTGATGGCCAGGGCAACCGCCAGAATCGCCAGGTGCCCGATGATCGAGACGATCCACGGCAGCATCGTGTTGAGGCGCCGCCGGGAGTCGGTCTCGACGCCGAGCCGAAGCAGTCGCTCGTCGACCTGCTGGGGCGCGAGGCCGGCGAGCGAACCCTCGCTCACCGTCATCGGCAGCGGCTGACTTCGCAGGGGGTCGTCTTCGTCCTCATCGTCGAAGGAGAGGTCGGCGAAGAGGTCGGCGAAGGGGTCGGCGAAGCGGTCGAACACTTCCGCCGAAGGCCTGGGTGGACCGCTTGAGCGCGAGAGGCGCTCGGCGAGGGCTTCGTTGCTGAGCTCGGTCAACTCCCGCAGATCGACGCGCGGATCAGCCACGGCGGAGCGTATGCCCGGCGTCGCTCGCCTTCAGTTCAGTTGGTCGGAGCGTTCAACGACGTGCATCACGCCCCGGGTCAGGCCGGCACGTCGCCCTCGGGCGCCGAAGGCCGGAAGATCATTCGATCGAGGCTCAGCGCACCTGCACCGGTCAGCATCACGCCGAAGGCGAGTACGAAGAGCCCAGTCTGGCAGTAGAGCTTGTTGAAGTCGGCCACCGAGAGAGCGAAGAGCGAGGTGTTCTGAAGGGTCGGCCAACTGGTGAGGAGGAAGGCCACGGCCATGGTCACCGCGAGGCCCAGGCCCCACAGTCTCGAGAAGAGCCCGAGCAGGAGGAGGGCGCCGCCGACCAGCTCGACGAAGACCGCTGCGTACGCCTGGTAGACCGGCTCCGACCATCCCTGGGCGTGAACCATCAGGGTGATTCGATGAAGCGAGCGAGCCATGAGCGGCGTGGGGTCACCAAGCGCCGTCCCGGAAGCCGTCCCTGAAGAGAATGCGTCGGGCTCGTACACCGGCGTCGGTCGCGCCGGGACGGCGGAATCGGTTGCGGCGTTGCTCGGCTTGGTCTCGCCGGTGGGCGGCCCATTCGG
>CAYXKH010000219.1:0-5238 GCA_964465255.1 uncultured Isosphaeraceae bacterium | reverse complement strand
ACTCCGACCTCGCGGCCGCGAACGTCGAGCTTCGACGCATTCGGCTTCAGAATCACCTTCGTCCACCCTTCGTCGCGGGCATCGAAGTGCTTGTACGCGAGGGGCGCGTCCTCCAACGGCAGCTCGTGCGAGACGATGAAGGACGGCTTCGCCTTGTCGACGCGGATGAGCTCGCGGAGTTGGCGGTTGTACGCCTTCACGTTGGCTTGGCCGGTGCCGACGCGCAACCCCTTGCTCCAGAACTTTCCCCAGTCGAAGGCGATCTGGCCATTCTCCGCCAGCTTGTTTTCGGCCTTCGGGTCCTCCGGCACGAAGACGCCGACGACGCCGATCACGCCAGTGGCGCGGACCGAGGCGACAAGGTTGTTCATCGTGATGTTTGGCTGCTCATGGCCCTGCGGATCGTGCGCCTGGTAGCCGACGCACTCGCAGCCCTTGTCCGCGCCCATGCCGTTGGTGTGCTGAAGGATCGCTTCGACGGCGCCGCCCTCGGAATGGTCGATCGGAACTGCGCCGATCTTCTCAGCCAGCCGCAGCCGATCGGGAAAGCGATCGACCACCATCACCTTGCTGGCGCCCCGCAGGAACGCCGAGTATGCCGCCATCAGTCCGACCGGACCGGCGCCGAAGATCACGACCGATTCGCCCGGACTCACGCACGCCATTTCAGTGGCGTGGTATCCCGTCGGGAAGATGTCCGCCAGCATCACGTAGTCGTTCTGCTTCTCCTGGGCGTCCTCGGGCAGTCGAAGGCAGTTGAAATCCGCGTATGGAACGCGAAGGTACTCCGCTTGACTGCCGTCATATGGCCCCATGCCGGCGAATCCGTACGCTGCGCCGGCGGTGCCTGGATTCATGGTGAGGCAGGCGCCGGTCATGGCCCGCTCGCAGTTGCGGCAGTAGCCGCAGCTCACGTTGAACGGCAGGCAGACCCAGTCGCCGACCTTGATGCGGTCCACCGCGTCGCCCACCTCGATCACCTCGCCCAGGCTCTCGTGGCCGAGCACCCGGCCCTCTTCCATGTCGGTGCGGCCCTCGTACATGTGCAGGTCCGAGCCGCAGATGTTGGTGCTGGTGACTCGAACGATCGCATCGGTCGGACGCTTGAGTACAGGGTCGGGGACATTGTTGACCGCAACCTTGTTCGGACCGGTGTAGACGACTGCTTTCATGGTGTTCCTCGCTCTGTTGAATCTGCTGGTCTCGAACCGTGGACGTAGCCAGAGCTGCCTCTATCACGCCACTCGGCCATGCTCCGCCGTCGTATGCACCTGCTGACCGGTCGCGCCCGCCTTCATGAGGCTTCTCAGCAGGTATGAGGTGTTTGGGACGGCTCACCCGGACCGCGTGGTCGCGGCGCGGGCGTCGTTCGCCCGTGGCGCGAACGACGGAGATGCGTGCCGAGAACCGACGTTCCGCACAGTCGTTCTCTCGTGTCGACCGGTTCCGAGGACTCCACCGATCGCGGCGCTTGTCAGGCTCAGCGCGAAGGCGATTCCCATCCAGAGCGACGCCTTCGCAAGGGCGTCGGCCGTCCTCTGCGCAGCGATTGTCGCCTCGGTCGCGCTGAGACGGAGGACTCCGTCCGCGGTCGACCCGTCCGCGCCCGACGCCTCGGCGGCCGTCGAGTTCCGTGGCGTCGCGGGCTGGGAGTCAATCCCGACCCGGTCCACCATCGGTGCCACTGCGGCCGCGGCGGAGGCCACGCCGCCGAGGGTGGCCGAGCCAGCCAACGCCGAGACCGCTGTTGCGAACACCGCGGCGAGGGCCCACGCCAAGGCGCCGCGAAACGCTCCGTCGCGCGTCTGAACCGCGCCGGACATGCAGCTTGCGACCATGCCTCCAATCCCGAATGAAACGATGCCGCTCACGATCATCCAGGAGATTGCAGCGGAGCCCATCGCGCCGTCCGACGTGGAGGGCGACGCCATGAGGACGCCCGCGCCGACTCCCAGCAGGGTGAGGACGAGCTGGATGCTGAGCGCCGCGACCGCACCGCCGGCCACTGCGCCCCAGCTCGCCGGCAGTCCGAACTCCGCGTAGGTGTCGTCTGCTCGCCCAATGCCGCTTCCGGCCGCGATCGTCTCGTCGTGATTCATCAGTAATAATCCTTTGGTCATCTCGGCGGCGCTGCCCGCAGGAGCGCGGTGCACTCGCCGACGAGTGTGAGAATCACGGTATCTGCCCGCGCTGGCCCGTCCTTCGGGGCAGACGCCGGATTCGATGGGCTGCACCCCGGCCATAGAGGGTGAACACCCCGTTCCAGCGCCCAGTCGATTGCGGTAGTCTCCCGTTTGCAATCCGTGATTGGCCTCGTCGCACTCCAGCGCTGGGAGGCGTGGTCGCTTGGTCGACGGGGGTGGCCTTTCGTAAGAGGACGCCGAAGCAGCGTCGGTGCCCGTGGCTCCTCGAAGAGCCATGCAGCCGCGGAAGCAGCGTTGGCTCCGCGGCATCGTCGGCGCCGGTCGCCCGCAGCAGATGGCTTGCGGCGAGAAGCGCTCTCGCCGCCGCGTGCTCAGGTGTTCGTCCGTGGAACAGTCTTTGCGGCATAGTAGAAACAGTGGAGTTGACCCATATGGCCAGGAACAGTTCCAAGAAGGTCGGTACTCGCAGATCCAAAGCCTCGCCGCCGAAGGACGCGAACATGACGGCGGATCGCGAGCGCGGCATCGGCGGCGAACTGCATCAGATCGCCGGGCGGTCCGTCGACGTCCTCACGACCAACCAGGGAATTCCGGTCTCCGACAATCAGAATCAGCTCAAGGCCGGCGCCCGCGGTCCAGTGCTGCTGGAGGACTTCGCCTTGCGCGAAAAGGTCTTCCACTTCGACCACGAGCGCATCCCCGAGCGAATCGTTCACGCGCGCGGATCGGCGGCCCACGGCTACTTCGAGTTGTACGAGTCGCTCTCGAGCGTCACGCGTGCCGATCTCTTCCAGCGCAAGGGCGAGCGAACGCCCGTCTTCACCCGCTTCTCGACGGTCGCGGGCGGCGCCGGTTCGGTCGACACTCCACGCGACGTGCGCGGGTTCGCAGTCAAGTTCTATACCAAACAGGGTAATTGGGACCTCGTGGGCAACAACATCCCAGTCTTCTTCATCCAGGATGCGATCAAGTTTCCCGACCTGATCCATGCCGTCAAGATGGAGGCGGATCGCGGGTTTCCGCAGGCCGCCTCGGCCCACGACACGTTCTGGGATTTCATCTCCCTCATGCCCGAGTCGACTCACATGATCATGTGGGCGATGTCGGACCGCACGCTGCCGCGCTCGCTCCGCATGATGGAGGGATTCGGCATCCATACCTTCCGCCTGGTGAACACCGCCGGCAAGTCCACCTTCGTGAAGTTCCACTGGAAGCCGAAGCTGGGCCTGCAATCGACGGTATGGGACGAGGCGGTCAAGATCGCCGGCGCCGATCCGGACTTCCATCGCCGCGACCTCTTCGAGAGCATTCAGCGGGGCGCATTTCCCGAGTGGGAGCTGGGCATGCAGCTCTTCGATCAGGAGTTCGCCGACGCCTTGCCGTTCGACGTGCTCGACGCGACCAAGCTCATCCCCGAGGAGGTGCTGCCCGTGCGCCGCGTCGGTCGAATGGTGCTCGACCGCATGCCGGAGAACTTCTTCGCTGAGACGGAACAGGTCGCGTATTGCCCCGCCAACATCGTCCCCGGCATCGACTTCACGAACGATCCGTTGCTCCAGGGACGGCTCTTCAGCTATCTGGACACCCAGGTCAAGCGGCTCGGCGGGCCGAACTTCCATCAGATCCCGATCAACCAGCCGAAGGAGTGTCCCTTCGCGAACTTCCAGCGCGATGGGCACATGCAGACGATGCGGTTCTCCGGTCGCGCCAACTACGAGCCGAACAGCTTGGCGCAGGCGGGCGAAGCAGGTGGTCCGCGGGAGGTCGGCGCCGCCGGCTTCACGACGTTTCCCGAGGCGGGCAACGGCGGCAAGCTGCGCATCCGCCCGGAGAGCTTCGCGGATCACTACAGCCAGGCGCGGCTCTTCTTCCGTTCGCTGCACGAAGCCGAGCAGAACCACGTCGTGGCGGCGATCGTGTTCGAGCTCTCGAAGGTGACGCTTGTCCACGTGCGCATTCGCATGATGGCGAACCTGCGCAACGTGGACGAGTCGCTCGGCGCGCGCGTGGCCGAGGGTCTCGGCATGCCGCTGCCAAAGGCGAGCCCGGCAGCGGTCCCACCCATCGACATGGATCCGTCGCCGGCGCTGCGCCTCATCGGCAACATGCGTGAGACGCTCACAGGTCGAACGGTCGGACTGTTGATCGACGATGGCAGCGACGCCGATGCGCTGAATGAGCTCGTGGCGGCGGTGACTGCCGGCGGAGGCCGGGTCTTGATCATCGCACCCAGGGTGGGGGGGGCCAAGCTCAGCGACGGCACCCATCGGCTCGCGGATGCGCAGCTCGCTGGTTGCCCTTCTGTGGTGTTGGACGCCGTCGCGTTGGTCCTCGCTCAGGATGCCGCCCTGAAGCTGGCCGGCGATGGCGCCGCCGTGCAGTTCGTCATGGACGCGTTCGCACACCTCAAGGCGATTGGCCACTCCGAGGAGGCTCTGGTTCTCTTGGACAAGGCGGGAGTGGCCAGGGGTGACGGCGTTGTCTCCTTGAAGCCCACGTTGTTTGTGAAGGCTGCCGCCAAGCGCTATTTCGATCGAGAACCACAAGTGCGAGCCGTTCGCTGAACGAGCGCCCCGAGGGCATTGGAATCGAGTTCCGTACGCCCGGCCACATAGGTGGCGCTTCGTACCGGGCACATGGGTGACAGTTGTGCCCGAGCCGATCGTCCCCGAAATCCGACCCACGCTCCAGTCAACGCTCCACACTCCTCCCCGAACAGCTCTCTTCTTCGTCCTCCACATCAGCGTCATCCAACTCCGCCGCCGAGATCACAAAGCCCTCGCGCTCACGCACGTCCACGAATCCCAGCACGGTCCGGCGGTACACCGCACGCCAGATCCCATCGGCAATCTCCTCAAGGCCAATCGGCTCCCCGCCCAGTGCCTGGGACATGAACACCCAACGACCGCGCGGCTGCATCATCCCCGTCCGGCGGACCATTATTCGGGACAGCCACGAATGGCATGAAGCTAATGACACGCCGAGTCGCCATGGAGGCGGTAATGAGCCCGCGGCATGGTCAACCTGCTGTCGTTCTTTGTGTCCGTTCCGCCAACCCCGTCTTCCATAGTCCAGGCGGCTCCGCGACACTCGG
>CAYXKH010000218.1:2757-5256 GCA_964465255.1 uncultured Isosphaeraceae bacterium | reverse complement strand
GTGACGCGCCCCCGGTGACGCGCCAGTCACGCGCATTCCCAAGCGATGGACTGAACCCCGCGCATCTGCCGGGCCTCGCCCGCACGGCGGCGCAGGGTCACCCGACCCGGGCGAGTTGCCGGTCGACGAAGAAGGGACCGAAGGGAACGATCGCCCCGAGGATTCCAGCGATCGTCATTCGGTTCGAGAGCGGAACCCGCCATCGCCCCACGAGAAACATCGCGACCACCGCGATGAAGAGGATGCCGTGGAGGCTGCCGACGATCGTCACCGCCAGTGGCATGTCCGCAAAGTACTTGAGCGGCATGGCCACGCCGAAGAGAACCAGCGTCGAGACTCCCTCGGTGAGTGAGAGCCGCCGCAGCCAGCGAAGAAACGAGTGATCGCGAATCATGCCGCCAGCATCGCAGAGGCGGGGATCGAATGCTTGGCAATTCAACGCAATCCGGCGCGTCCCCAGCTCGCCAGCAGCATTCCCAGATCCTCTCCGTCGACGGTGCCATCACCGTTCAGATCGGCGCTGCCCGGTCCACCCCATTGGCTGAGGAGCGTGCCGAGATCGCCGCCGTCGACGGTGCCGTCGCCGTTGAGGTCAGGCGAGGGCAGGCAGACGTCGAGCTCGCCGTTGCCATCACCGTCGAGTGACGGATTCTCGAGGATGTCCAGAAGATCGACGACGCCGTTGCCGTTGCAGTCTTCGATCGTTCCCTCATAGACGGCCACGAAGGCGTCGGCGTCAACGCCGTCGACGACGCTGTTGCCATTGAAGTCCATCATCTCGAAGCCGCCGAGCAGTGGGCCCCCGTGACAGGTCAGGAGGGCGGCGAAGTCGATCAGATCAACCGTGCCGTTCCCGTCGAAGTCGCCCAGCCGCGACGGTGGATAGATCGTCCACGAGGCGTTCGCAGGGAGGTTGGTCAATGTTCGCGTGGGAGATCCACCGGGCCAGCGCACGATCAGCTCGTCCACCTGCGTCGCTTCGCCCAGCCCGATGTGGGGGCGGCGCTGATTCTGTCCGAGATATCCGTTCGTTCCGGCGTACACCTCGCGAAGTTGCCACTTTGTTCCGGTCCGGACCCGGGTCCACGCGCCGATGGCGTCGCGGTTGGGCCAGAGCCCATCGACCCGATACTGGATCCAGTTTCGCTCCGTGCCCTCGTGATTCACGAAGAGCTGCACGTTGCCGCCGAGGTTGTTGAGAAGGAGGTCGAGATCGCCGTCGTGATCGATGTCGGCGTAGGCCGAGCAGAAGGACTGGATGTTCGGGCCAACGCTGCCCTGCACCCCGGCCATGGTGGTGACATCCGTCATCGGCGGCGTGCCGTCGTTGAGGTAGAGCTTGTTCGCCAGAAACTGGGCGTTGAAGTAGATGTCGTCCCATCCGTTGTTGTCGAAGTCGAAGAAGAACGTCCCCCAACTGGTGATGAGTGCCTGCACGCCCCAGGCGACCGAAGATTCGACGAAGGTGTTGTTCCCCTGATTGAGGAGGAGGGGATTCTTGCCGGCCACTGGGCCCGAGGGCGTGCCGATGTTGGTGCAGTAGAAGTCGGTGAAGCCGTTCTGGTCGATGTCGCCACAGGCCAGACCCATCGAGAAGAAGGGGAGATTCGCGCCGGAGCCGGCGGAGATCTCGACCAGCGTGCCGCCGTCGTTGCGGAACAGGCGGTTGGACTGGAAGAGCGGCGGAAGATGGCCACGATCCTGCGAGAGGTACATGTCGCGGTCGCCGTCGTTGTCGATGTCGGTCCACGCCGCCTGGAATCCGTATCCCGGCGAGGCCACACCTTGGGCGGCGGCCACATCGGTGAACGTGCCGTTCCCGTTGTTGCGATACAGCCGGTCGGGCTTGCCCGCGGTGTTCGGCACGATGCCGTCGTAGTTGCAGACGTGCAGATCGAGCCAGCCGTCGAGGTTGAAGTCGACCCAGGCGCAGCCCTTGGCGGCGCCGGTGTCGCCGACCCCCGCAGACGCCGTTGCGTTCTGGAACTTGAATGCCTCGACTCCCCGCATCAGCCGATTGCCCGCGGCGAGTTGGGTGAAGTAGATGTCCGGAAGTCCGTCGGCGTTGTAATCGGCGACCGCGAAGGCGGAGCCCTGGGGCAGGGCGGTGATTCCGCTGCCGACGGTTCGATCGATGAACGAACCGGTCCCGGTGTTCTCGAAGAGTCCGACGACGCCATCGGAGCGACCGATGATGATCACGTCCTCGTCGCCGTCGCCATCAAGATCCGCGAAGCCGCAGCCCCAGCCGAGGTAGCCGTAGGGGAACGGAACCGGGTAGGGCATCATCTGGTAGATGAGCCCGCGAGCAACCGCTTCCTCGGTGCAGGGGGTGACGCTCCACGGTTGATTCCCCGCCAGGCAGACCGAGCCTCCGAGGGCGATGATCAAGGCTGCGCCAGCCGCGGTTGATGTGACAAGCACGTCCATGAGATCGTTCAACGCTCCTCTCACTGCACCAGCACTTCGGACCCACCAGGTGACGCCCAGCCGAAGCCC
>CAYXKH010000218.1:0-2657 GCA_964465255.1 uncultured Isosphaeraceae bacterium | reverse complement strand
GAAGTCCACACGAAGTCAAGATATCGGCGGTCTCGCCGACTTCAAGAACTCCCGCTCGTCGAGAGTGCATCAAATTCCAACACCCGCGGTCCTGCGGCCTCCGGGACCGTCGCGGCACCCCCGGCGGGCACGCCCTGAAACCGTCTGGCGGTCGAAAACGACTCCGCGCTCGCCGCTGGTCCAAACGGACCTCGCGGACTTCTAGACTGGCCGACGTCCGGATTTGCATTTCACCTTCGCCTTCACGCCCATGCCCGAATCTCACCACGACACGGCCCCGGATCCGATGGCCGACCTGACCGACGCCCAGCGCCAGGCCGTCGCCCATGTCGACGGCGCACTGCTGGTGCTGGCCGGGCCGGGCTCGGGCAAGACCAGGGTGATCACCCGTCGCGTGGCGAACCTGATTGCCCAGGGGATTCCGGCCTGGAACATCCTTGCGGTCACCTTCACCAACAAGGCCGCCGGGGAGATGCGGGAGCGGATTGACGCACTCGTTCCGGCGTCGGTGCCGGGTCGTCGCGGACTCACCGTCTGCACCTTCCACGCTCTCTGCACCCGGTTGCTGCGGCGCTACGCGGACTGCGCGGGACTCGATCCGGCCTTCGTCATCTACGACGCGGCCGATCAGCGCGAGGCCCTCAAGGCGGCGATTCTCGAGGCCGACCTCAGCAGCGAGAAGTGGACGCCCGGCACGGTGCAGTCTGCAATCAGCAAGGCCAAGAACGAACTGCTCGCAGCCGACGACTTCGCCTCCCGCGCAGTCGACTTCCGCAGTCGACAGATCGCCCGGATCTTCACGGCCTATGAGCGGATTCTGGCGTCGAGTCGAGCGCTCGACTTCGACGATCTGCTCCTGCGTACCGCGCGGTTGCTGGAGCGGCACGAGGGCGTGCGCCGCGAGCTGGGCGAGCGCTTCCGATACCTCCTCGTCGACGAGTATCAGGACACCAATCTCGCCCAGTTCGTGATCGCCCGGGCCATCGCCGGTGGGCACGGCAACATCTGCGTGGTCGGCGATCCGGACCAGTCGATCTACGGATGGCGGGGGGCCGACATCCGCAACATCCTCGAGTTCGAGGAGCACTTCCCAAACGCCACGGTCGTCGCCTTGGGAGAGAACTTCCGCTCGACCGGACACATCGTCGCGGCAGCCGCGTCGCTCATCGATCACAACGGCCGACGCAAGCCGAAGCGGCTCTTCACATCGCTCGGTGAAGGTGAACCGGTCGGCATCATCTCGAGCCGCAACGAGCGGCACGAGGCCCAGGTGGTCCTCGACCACGTCCGCACCTGGTCCGAGGCCGACGTTCCCTATCGCGAGATGGCGGTGCTCTATCGCATGAACGCCCTCAGCCGCGTCATCGAAGATGCCTTGCGCGACGCAGGCGTTCCCTATCACATCGTGCGCGGCACGGCGTTCTACGACCGCAAGGAGATCCGCGACGTCCTCGCCTATCTGCGACTGGTCTGCAATTCGGCCGACTCGGTGTCACTTGGGCGAGTCGTCAACTTCCCGCCGCGCGGACTCGGCGACACTTCGCTCCTGCGGATCGAAGGAGTCGCGGCGTCCCAAGGGGTTCCGCTCCTCGCGGCGATGTCGTCCTTCGAGGGTCTCACGGGACTCACCGCCAGGGCCCGCGCCGCTGCGGGGGCTTTCGCGACGATGGTGGCCAGGTGGCGGGAGGACGCTCGGGCGAGTGGTGCTGTGGGCAGCGACTCGCTGGCAGCGCTGGTTTCGCAGGTGGTTCGCGAAAGCGGACTCGGCGAGCACTATCGCAAGCTGAGCGCCCGCTCCGAGGACGAGACGGGAGAGGATCGGCTCGCGAACATCGACGAATTGATCACCGCCGCGGCCCAGTTCACTGCGCCCGTGGACGAGGTGCGGCCGATTGAGACGCTCCCCGATCTGCTCGGCGCGTGGCTCGAATCGGTGGCCTTGGTGGCCGACAGCGACGCCCTCGATTCCTCCAAGGGAGCGGTCACGCTGATGACGCTCCACGCCGCGAAGGGACTCGAATACGACGCGGTCGCAATCGTCGGACTGGAGCACGGCCTTCTTCCCCACGCCCGATCGCGCGAGAGCGACGCGGAGCTGGAGGAGGAGAGGCGGCTCTGCTTCGTGGGCATGACCCGGGCGCGGCGCCATCTGCTGCTCAGCAGCGCCCGCTATCGCACCCAGCGCGGCATTCTTGAACGGACCATCGAAAGCCCATTCCTCCGCGAGCTTCCCGCGACCTCGGTCGCACGGCTCGATCTCAGCGGTGGTGACGGCGAGCGCGACTTCGACGGAGTCGATCCGCCCTTCCAGGACGACGAGTTCGCGCCCCGCCGCGGCTTCGGCCGAGGAAGCGGCCAGCGCTCGTCGGGAGCGGGGGCGTACTCACCGTGGTCGTCGACGCGCCCGGCTGCCGCGGGTCGAGACGTGCTCCGCGGGCTGGTGGTCGGTTGCGCAGTCCGTCATCCCCAGTTCGGGCTCGGTCGCGTCGAATCGATCATGCCCCGCGGCCCCAGCTCGACCGTGCGCGTGCGCTTCACCGACGGCGGCGTGAAGACGCTGGTGATCGAATTCGCCAATCTCGAGCGAGTGTGAATCCCACTCCGGACGCCCGCCTCACAGCCGCGTGCCCCCAACGCGTCGCTCAGCCCGCCCGGCT
>CAYXKH010000217.1:0-5265 GCA_964465255.1 uncultured Isosphaeraceae bacterium | reverse complement strand
TCGGCTTCGCCGACTCCTGAGGTGTGCCGCGTGCGGCACCTTCTTGATCTCGGCACGATCGACGCGGCGCTGACATCGTCAGCTTGGTCGATCGAGCCGAGCAGTTCAGGGGGGCGGACGGTGAATCCCACGGCCGTGACCGATGACACGTGCGTGATGGATGCCACGGCTGACTCTGTGCCAGCCGTGCTCCTCATCACGGGCGTCAATTGTGAGACGGTTCTGCGGCAGTGGGCGTTTGGCCGAGCTGGTGCTCGGCGGTCCAAAGGGCATGATGCGACGAGTTCGCCCAGCGACCCCGCGCACGCATTCAGCCGTGCAACCCACTGCACTCTTTCCCTGCTCCCTGCTCCCTGCCCCCCGCTCCCTGCCCCCCCTATCCCAACTTCCTCCGCAACATCTCATTGACCGCCTTGGCCTCCGCCTTGCCGGTGCTGCGCTTCATGACGTCGCCGACGAGGCGGCCGATGGCGGCCATCTTGCCGGCGCGCACATCGGCGGCGACCTGCGGGTTGGCGGCGATGGCTTCGTCGACCCAGCGCTCGAGGGCGGCGTCGTCACGCACCTGGATCAGGCCTTCGCGGGTGGCGAGTTCATGAGGATCGGCGTCGCCCTCGCAGAGCAGGCCGAAGAGATGATCCGCTGCCTGCGGGCCAACTGCGCCTTCGTCGCGCATGGCAATCAACTCCGCAATTCGCCTGGGCGCGACACCGAGCCGATCGATGGCGACACCGCGCTCGTTGGCCCGCTTCGACCCGCTGTTGAGGAGGAACTTGGCAACCTGAAGTCCGGGCGAACCGCTGGGCACCGCGGAGCCCGTCCGTTCGCGCACTGCGTCGATGCACGCCTCGTAGAAGAGACAGACGCCGCGATCGTCGACCAGGGCGAGGGAGTCCTTTTCGTCGAGGCCGTACTCGGTCTGATAGCGGCGACGCCGCGCCAGCGGAAGCTCCGGCACGCGGGCTTCGACATCTCGAAGCCACGCATCGTCGACGGTCACGGGAATCAGATCGGGATCGGGGAAGTAGCGATAGTCGTGGGCGTCCTCCTTCTCGCGCTGCAGGACGGTCACCGCCTTCACGTCGTCCCAGCCGCGAGTGCTCTTGACGCCGGGACCCATGACCCGTCCGTCGCGCTGCCACTGGGCCACCTGCCGCTCGAACTCGTGCTCGATGGCCCCGCGCACCGCCTTGAAGGAGTTGAGGTTCTTGATCTCGGCAATCGGCGTGGCCAGCTCCTTGCCGTCCTCGAGGCGGATGATGACGTTCACGTTCGGCTCGAAACGCATGTGGCCGCGCTGCATGATTCCCTCGGTCACACCGAGGAATCGGCAGATGTGGCGAAGCTCCTGGGCGAAGGTGACCACGTCATCGGCGTTGTCGAAGTCAGGCGCCGTGACGATCTCGAGAAGCGGCGTGCCTGCCCGGTTGAGATCGACCAGCGAGCCGTCGTAGCGATGGCCGCCGGGCAGTTCGTGTCCGAGCTTCCCGGTGTCCTCCTCGAGGTGGGCGCGGATGATCCCGATGCGTCTGCTGCGACCATCGCGATCGGGGATGTCCATGGCCCCGTCCGAGCAGAGCGGCAGGTCGTACTGGCTGATCTGGTAGCCCTTGGGAAGGTCGGGATAGAAGTAGTTCTTGCGATCCCACTTGCTGAAGGAGGCGATGCGACAGTTCAGCGCCCGCCCGACCATCATCGCCATCTCGATGGCCGCCCGATTCAAGACCGGGAGCGTGCCAGGCAGGGCCGCGACCACCGGATCGACCAGAGTGTTGGGAGGGGCGTCGTAGTGGTCGGGATGGGCCACGTTGGCGCAGCGCGTGAACATCTTGGTGCGCGTGGCCAGCTCGACGTGGACCTCGAGGCCGATCTTGAGCCGAGTGGAGACGATCGTGGGAGAAGGCATGGGAAGCGGGGAGAGCCGGGGAACCGGAGAACAGGAGAGCAGGCGATGACAGGAGCCGGGCGAAACGTAGTCTAGTGGACGCTCCTTCGAGGCCTGCCCATGCACACGGTCGCTCTGACTCACCTGATGGTTGTTCTGCTCTCTCCGGTCGCTCCTCCTGGCACTCCGGCGGCGGGTTCAGTGCCGCCTCCCCTGCCGACGACAGTCGAGACGGTCGATCAAAGTGCAGCCGGCGATGAAACGGCCTTCGCGCCGCCGCCCGACGCGGCGCTGGTCGCCGATCGGCTCTACGTCGGCATCGAGCGGCCGGTGCTGCTGCGGGTCGAGGGGCTGCCGGAGGATCTGGCATGGTCGCTCTCCATTCAGGAAGTCGACGGCCGCGAGATCTTTCGAGTCGATGACCTGATCGTCCGCGAGTTCGATCTGGCGGCGCTCTGCCCGAGCATCTGGACGGTGGGCCAGTCGGTCTTCGCCCAGATCGTGGTCGAAGACGTGCCACGCGGCAGCTCGCTTGTGATCCAACCGCTCCGTACGCGCTCCGCAGTGCGCACCGGAGAGGCGCTGCGGCCCGACGGTCGCACGCCGTACACCCGCATCATCGGCTGGGGTTCGGATCTCCTCGAGCCCGACAATCCCGACTACGTGAAGCTCAAGGAGAGCTGGAAGCCGGGCGAGCCGATGGTGATGAGCGGCCTTCGCCTCTATCCCGAGCGCGACGTTGCCCTCGAGACTTCGCATGGCGGGCTGCGCATCGCCCTGCGCCCCGACGAGGCCCCCAACACCGCGTGGAACTTCCGGCATCTCGTCGAGAGCGGCTTCTACGAAGCGACGGTGTTTCACCGGATCGTGCCCTTCGATCGTCAGGGACAGCCGTTCGTGATCCAGGGCGGCGATCCGACGGCGACCGGTGACGGTGGACCGGGGTGGGATCTGCCAATTGAACGAAGCCGACTGCCACACGACTTCGGGGTGGTCTCGATGGCTCGCGGCGACATGCCCGACACCGCGGGAAGCCAGTTCTTCATCGCCCTCTCGCGCGCGGGAACAGCCCGGCTCGATACGCAGTACTGCGCCTTCGGCGAGGTGGTCGAAGGAGCGGAGGCGATCGCGTCGATGGCTGAACTCGAGACTGCGGATCAGACGACCGGGCGTCCGGTCGAGCCTCCGTCACTGCTCAGCGCTCGACTGATCGCCGCGCCGCCGCGCGAACCCGGGGTCGGTCGACCCGATCGACGCGTGCAGCCGATCCGCGCCGGACCCAAGGAGCCGGAGGCGACGGAGTCGGGCCACATGCCGCGGTAGCACTCAGTACTTCGCCCTATTTTGGGTTGCGGGGCCACTCCTTTCGGGAATCGCGCAGATGCCCCGCGCGGATTGAGAGTTCCCGCCGGAACATGCCGGCGCGGCGGACGCCTTTCGGGCTGAGCATTCCGTTTCACCCGACTGACACTGCGCGCACGATCCGGTCGGCGCACCGACTGAACACCCGCGCAGCGATTGGCGCGGCGGTGTCGCTGCCACCATTCCAAGGAGAAATCACGATGTCACGCTGTCACTTTCCCATGCATCGCATCGGGGGCCCGGTTGCGGCCCTCGCTCTTGCCGCGACCACGCTGGCGGACACCAACGTCGCCGGACCCATACTCGGCAACACCACGTGGACGCTGACCAACAGTCCATATGTCGTCACCGGCTCCATCCTGATCGGCGCCGGTGCCACGCTGACCATCCAGCCGGGTGTGGTGGTGCGGGTCAACGCCGACCTCGGCATTCAGGTGGGTTCGCCGGAGGGGTTCGGACCCGGCACACTCGTGGCCAAGGGGACGGTCGCTCTCCCGATCCGCTTCACCAGCAACGCCTCGCCAGGCACCCAGGCGCCGGGCGATTGGATCCACATCTTCTTCACCGCTCTCGCCGGCGACGCTGTGTTCGCGGGCAACGTCTATCAGTCGGGTTCCATTCTGCAGCACGTCATCATCGAGTTCGGAGGTGCGGGCGGCACGGCGACTGGCTCGGTGACCGTCGACAGTGCCTCTCCCTTCCTCGACGAGGTCGAGGTTCGGAGCAGCGCCCGATCCGGGATTCGGATCGACGCGGGAACTGCCCCGGCGCTGCGAATCACCAACTGCGACCTCTGGTCGTGCAACTCGACCGGTCAGGGCGGAGGCGGCCTCTACCTCAATGGGGGCTCGGGCCACGTCATCACCGGGAACCACGTTCACGACAACCTGAACAACAGCACGGGCAATGGGGTCTACCTCCAGAACGCGACGAATGTCACCGTCACCGGCAACACCTTCGAGAACAACGACTCCCCGTTCTCCAGCGGTGGCGGCATCTTTGCCACTGGCTGCACCAACCTGCTGTTCCAGAGCAACACGCTCATCGGCAACAGCGCGGGCAACTACGGCGGAGCCTACATGGACGGCGGCTCGATCGACGTTCTGAACAACACGTTCACCGGCAACGCCAGCGGGAACTGGGCGGGGTTGTATGTGAGCAGCAGCAATGGTCTGGTGAACGGCAACACCATCTCCGGCAACACCGCTTTGGGGACCGGCGGAGGAGGACACCTCGACGGCACCAACCTTCAGGCGACGATGAACGAGTGGACCAGCAACATCGCGACGGCTCTCGGTGGCGTCGATGTCAGCGGCAGCAACGTTCTCTTCGTCGGGAACACCGTCTCCGACAATCAGGCCACCAGCCCCTCGGGCGACGTGGGAGGCATGCAGATCTCGGGATCCAACAGCACGTACAGCGACAACACGATCACCGGCAACAGCGCCGGCCGCGACGGCGGTGGACTCCGATTGAATGCCGGAACCGGCCACACCTTCGTCGGCAATCTGGTCGACTCCAACACCGCTGGTGCACGCGGCGGCGGCGTCTTCTCGAGCGCGACGAACTCGGTCTGGGCCGACAACGCAATCACGAACAACTCCGCCGGAACCCAGGGTGGAGCGTTCCACAACAATGCCACCGGCACATCGCTCGCCGGAGACTCGGGCGCCAACGTGTTCAACACGCTGACAGGCAATGACGCGCCCCTCGGCTCGGCCATCTACCACAACGTTCCCAACGGTGCCGCGGGCAATTTCGCCGCCCAGTTCGTCTGCTGGGGGACCAACGACCAGCAGGTCGTGCAGTCGATGATTCACGACTTCTTCGACAACGCGGCGCTCGCAATCATCTTCACGTTCCCGCTCGTCGAGGATTGCGGAGCTGCCAATCCGTGCCCTGCCGACCTCAGCGGCGACGGGGTCGTCGACGGCGCCGATCTCGGCAATCTGCTCGGTGCCTGGGCCACGGCTGATGCTGGAGCCGACCTCAATGACGATGGCACCGTCGACGGTGCC
>CAYXKH010000216.1:0-5316 GCA_964465255.1 uncultured Isosphaeraceae bacterium | reverse complement strand
GCCGCACACTCGCTGTTGCGGGTCCGACGCCTGGCATGCTCGCTGCCGGACTCGCGCTCACGGCATCACGAATCCGCTGCGCGCACGGCGGCGCAGAACTCTCGGATCCGGCCGAGGTCCTTCACGCCGCGCGAGCTCTCCACGCCGCTGCTGACGTCGACCGCCCAGGGGCGAAGCGCACGAATGACCGCGGTCACACTGGATGGCGTGAGTCCACCGGCGACGATGAGCGGTGCCCGGAGCCGAGGGCGCAGTGCGATCAGGTCGTCGATTGCGAGCGGCTCGCCGCTGCCGGGTCGAGGCGCGTCGATCAGCAGCGCCGCAATGAGCGGATCGCGGTCCCACCGCAGGAGCTCGCCTTCGCCGACCGCAAGCGGTAGGCCGCGAATGATCCGACGGCCGCCGAAGATCGCATCGATTGCGGTTTCTGCGCCGTGCAACTGGATCCAGTCGTGAGGCCACTCCGCGAGGAGTTGGTCGGGCCCGGCGTCGGCGGTGACCACAACCGGCGTCACGAAGGGCGGCACAGCATGGGCGATGCGCCTCGCCGTATCGATCTCGACCACGCGGGGCGAGGTGGAGACGCGCACCAGACCGATGGCATCGGCGCCGGCATCTGCAGCGGCGAGAGCGGTCTCGACGTCGCGGATTCCGCAGATCTTGATCCGCGTGCGGCTCGGCGCCGTCCGCGACACGGGCGACGTCAGGGACGCGGCGGCGCCTGTGGTCACGCGGGAAGCTCCAGGCGAAGCTGGGCCGCAAGCGCGAGATGTCCCTCATCACCGCGACCGGGACGAGATGGGGCGCGGATGGCGTCCAGCAGGGATCGGGCCCTGGTCGGATCCGGAAGTCGCCTGGTGTAGATCGTTGCCAGCAGCAGTCGAGCTTCGTCGGCCCGCGGGCTTTCCGGGTAGGCCTTGATGAAGAGCTCGTAGGCCCGCGCTGCGGTGAGGTTGTCGCCGTCGCGCAGCAGTTGATTGGCAACGTCCATCTGCGTCGCGTAGCTGAGGATCGCGGCCGGATCGCGCCCCAGCAGATCGCGGTAGCGAGCGGAAGCCGTCTCGAAGTCGCGCGAGGCGATTGCAGCTTCGACGGCGGCGCGAGCCTTCGCGGTTGCCTCATCCCCCGGCGCACTCGGACGAACGGCGGCGGCCCGCGGCGCAGGAGTCTCCTGCCGCGAGGGTGGAGCCGGAGGAGCGCTCGCTGCGGCAGTCGCGAGGCGGATTCTGGCCCGGGCCTTCTCCTCTTCCTTCGCGCCTTCACGCACTGCCGTGCGCATCGCGGCGCGACGACGGGACTGGGTGACGAGGAAGAAGATGTCGAAGTCCTTCCGCGGAAGACGCTTCGTCGCCAGCAGCAGGAATGCGAGTCCGAACCCGTAGGCGTATCCCGCGAGGTGGGCGGCATAGGCCACTCTCGAAGGGTTCACGCCAAGCAGCGAGGTGAACTGCGAGACGAGGTCGATGGCCACGTACAGGAGGATGAAGAAGGCCGCCGGAACACGGAAGACGCCGATCAGGAGAAACACCATCAGCACGCGCACATGGGCCCGCGGAAACAGCGCAAGGAACGCACCGCTGCACCCGGCGACCGCGCCGCTGGCGCCGATCACCGGCGAGGCGCTGAAGGCGATGTGGGCCATGCCCGCGACGACTCCGCCAAGGAGGTAGAAGGCCAGGAAGCCGAGTCGACCGAGCCGGCCTTCGACGGCACTCCCGAAGACCCACAGAAACAGCATGTTCATCACCAGATGCCACAGGCTGCGGGTGTCGTGCAGGAACTGGTACGTGAAGGGCTGCCACCAGTGGAAGTCGCCGCGCTTGAGAGACCCGAATTCGATCGCCGCTCGGGCGGAGAGGACCCCGCCGCGATCCGCGAGAAGCACCGCGAGCAGAATCAGCCCGTTGGCGAGCACCAGCGCCGGGGTGACCAGCGCCGGGCGCGGGGAGTCGACCTCGGTGCGAAGTGGAATGAACATCGACTGGCAGGCTACGCGGGTTCTGCCTGGTTGCCGTCGCAGGCGGAGAAGGACCGCTCGATCCACTCGTCGCGCCATCCATAGATCAGCCGTCCGATGAGGTGTTCGTCGAACGAACCGTCGCGGCCATCGAGCACGCCTTCGTCGGGGCGCAGAAGGAGCAGATCCGCCCGGGCGCCGACGCGGAGGATGCCGCTGTCGCTCCAGCCAAGCGCCTCGGCATTGCCCTGCGTGATCATCCGCCAGGCCTCCGCAGGCGTGGGCACGAACGCGCCCGGGTCGAGGGTCGCCTGGCGAAGCTTGGCCACCTCGATCATCGCCCGAGCCACGCGGGGCATCGCCAGATCGCACCCGGCGGCGAGGTCCGAACCCAGAGCCAGGCGCACACCGTGGGCCCGGGCGGCGCCGAGATCGAAGAGGCCGGAGCGGAGAAACGTGTTGGCCGTCGGGCAGTGCACGACCACCGACCTGCGCGCCGCAATCAGACTCCACTCCGCTGCGCTGAGATGGACTCCGTGGGCCAGCAGGGTGCGCTCGCCGAGCAGGCCGTGCCGGTCGTAGACGGCGGTGTAGCTCGGGTCATGCGGGAAGAGTCGCCGCACCGCCTCGACTTCGATTGCCGACTCCGCCAGATGAGTCTGCACGGCGCAGCCGCTCAGCGCGGCCAGCGTCGAGGCCGCCGCGAGGCACTGGTCGCTGCAGGAGAGTGCGAAGCGCGGATTGACGCTGGGTTCGAAGCAGCCGAAATCGGCAGTCGCGGGCCCACTCGACCCGAGCATCGTCGTCGGAGCCGCCTCCTGTCCGCCTTCACGACCCCAGTCCCACATGCTCTCGCGAATCAATTCCTCGGGCGCGGCGCGATCCATCAAGGCCTGTCCGGCAATGAGCCGGATGCCGCTCGCTCGGGCGCGCCGCGCGACGATTGCAATCGCCTCGGTGTGCGGACTCGAATAGGCCGCGGCCCCCAAGGTTCCGCTGCGACGCAGTTGACGGAGGGCAAGGTCGAGATCCGCACTCACCTGTCGCGACTCTGCCCAGCGGAGTTCGGCCGGAAAGATCACCTGCTCCAACCAGTCGAGGAGCGCGAGCCCATCGCAGCCGATGGCGCGGATCTGCGGCAGGTGCATGTGGGCATCGATGAACCCGGGGGCGACGAATCGATCGACGCCGCCCACGAGGGGGACGGCGTCCCTGGGCGGGGGGCCGTCGCCCATCTCCGCAATACGGCCATCCGCAAGCCGAAGCCACCCCAGTTCGGGGCGGTGGTGGGGATCGCTGAGCAGTCTTCCGATGATGAACACGAGGGGCTCCAGTCCCACGTTATCGGCAGCGTGCGGAACGTGCGGGGCCGGCGAATCCAGCACGCCCTCGTGGATCATCCGGCGTGTCCGCCCGGGCCGTCCGGTCGGCTGCTACGATCGACGCCCCGGTTTCGCCACGCGACTTCGCCGAGCGAATCCGATCTTCATCTCTGCACGATCTCAGCCTCTCCAGGCAGCTCCGCCCCATTCGATGGGCGGGTCGACGCTTGAAGAGGGGAGGGTCGGGCCCTCGCGACAGGTGTTCGGTCGCCCGAAGCCCAGCTCTCCGTTCACCGCTTTGCACGAAGGATCTCGAATGACCGCCACCGCGCCGCCGCCCATGTCCGGACCCAACATCGACAAGGGACTCGCCAACACAGTCGCCGCGGAAACGCAGCTCTCCTTCATCGACGGCAACGCGGGTGTGCTCGAGTATGTCGGCATCGACATCGACTCGCTTGCCCGACACTCGACCTTCGAGGAGTGCATCTTCCTGCTCTGGAATCGGCGCCTGCCGACTGCGGCCGAACTCGCGGGTCTGGCGAAGGAACTCCAGGCCAGCGCCGACCTCCCCTCGGGCATGCACGAGATCGTCGGCGCTCTGCCCAAGGACGCCGCCCCCATGCACGCCCTGCGGACTCTGGTCTCGGCACTGGCCCTCTTCGACAAGGATGTCGAAGACGACTCCGTCGAAGCGAACCATCGAAAGGCGATCCGTCTCGTCGCCCGCACCCCGGCGCTGGTCGCCGCGTTCGATCGCCACCGCAGCGGCAAGGCGTACGTGAAGCCCGAGGCCGGCGCCAACATCGCCACCAACTTCCTGACGATGCTCAACGGCGAGAAGCCGACCGCGGCGATGGCCAAGGCTCTCGACGTCTGCCTCATCCTGCACGCCGATCACGGCCTCAACGCCTCGACCTTCGCGGCCCGCGTGACCATCTCGACGCTCAGCGATCTCTACTCGGCGATGACCACCGCAATCGGCACTCTCAAGGGACCGCTGCACGGCGGCGCGAACGAGGAAGTGATGCACATGCTGAAGGAGGTCGGGTCGATCGACAAGGTCGATGCGTACATCCGCGGCAAGCTCGCCAAGCGCGAGCGGATCATGGGTTTCGGCCACCGCGTCTACAAGACCTATGACCCGCGGGCCACGTATCTGAAGACCTTCGCCAAGCAGATCGCCGCCGATACCGGCAACATGCCGCTCTACGAGATCAGCCGCCGGATCGAGGACATCATGGCCAGCGAAGTCGCGGCCAAGGGCATCCACCCGAACGTCGACTTCTACTCGGCGACGACCTACCACAGCCTCGGCCTGGCCCTCGATCTCTTCACCCCGATGTTCGCCATGGCCCGCATGCCAGGTTGGCTGGGCCACTGCATCGAACAGCTCGTCGACAACAAGCTGATTCGCCCGAAGGCGGACTACACCGGACCGCACGGGGTGGAGTACGTGGCTATCGCGCAGCGATAGGGGGGGAAGGGAGGGGCGTCGGCTCACTCCGACAGGGTCGTCGGCTTTGCCGACTCCTGAGGTGTGCCGCTGCGCGGCACCTTGTAGCGCTCGGCACGATCGACGCTGCGCTGACTTCGTCAGTTTGGTCGATCGAGTCGAGCGGACAAAGGGGGAAGGGAGGGCGCGCAGACTGAGCGGTCGGAGTGATGCGACACGGTCGGACGTGGATTCGTCTGTTGGGGCAGCGGCCAACACCGAGAACGAATCACGGCCCCAGCGCCGCTGAGCCTGGGACCGCCGAGCCTGGGACCGCCGAGCCCCACCTCGGCGTACGGCGACGCCACAGTCGCCGCGCAGAGCGGCGAATCGCCCACTTCAGCGAAGTCCGAAGTGGCATGGAGCAGGGAATCAGGGATCAGGAATCAGAGACTATTTCAGAACTCCCGCGTCGCCGAGGCCGAGCGAGGCCGAGCGTGGCAAGGAGGACGAAGCAGCCGGGTCCATAGACCCGGCGCAGTCCGACGCCGCCACGCGAAGTCGCAGCCGGCCGCAGGCAGCGCGAGTTCTGAAACAGTCTC
>CAYXKH010000215.1:0-5328 GCA_964465255.1 uncultured Isosphaeraceae bacterium | reverse complement strand
TCCGGCCGCGCGGCTGCCGCTGGCGCGGTGAGGGCAGGTCGGACGGATACGTTCAATCATGCAACCCATTGCGGTGCTTCCCTGCTCCCTGCCGTGAGCGAAGCGAACGGCTCACCTCTTCCCGAATACAAACATCTCCCTCTGATAATCCACCTCAATCACATCGCCGGCGGCGAATTCGCCGCCGAGGATGCGGGTGGCGAGAGCGTTCTCGATGCGCTGCTGGATCACCCGCTTGAGGGGGCGGGCACCGAACTGGGGGTCGTAGCCCTCGCTGGCAAGGGCGTGGATTGCCGGGGCGGTCAGCTCGATGGCGAGGCCGCGCTCGGCCAGTCGGGTGCGCAGGTGGGCGAGTTGAATGGTGACGATGCCCGCGAGCTGCTCGCGACCGAGCTGGTGGAAGATGATGGTCTCGTCGATGCGATTGAGAAGCTCCGGTCGCAATGAGCGCTTCAGGAGCTCCTTCACCTTGGCTTCGATTTCGATGTCGATGGCGCCCTCCTCGCTCATGCTGAGGATGAGGTGCGATCCGAGGTTGCTGGTCATCACGATGATCGTGTTGCGGAAGTCGACCGTGCGGCCCTGACCGTCGGTGAGCCGACCATCGTCGAGCACCTGCAGGAGCACGTTGCTGACGTCGGGATGAGCCTTCTCCATCTCGTCGAAGAGGATCACGCAGTAGGGGCGTCGACGGACCGCTTCGGTGAGCCGACCGCCCTCTTCGTAACCGACGTATCCCGGAGGCGCGCCGATCAGGCGAGCCACGGAGTGCTGCTCCATGAACTCGCTCATGTCGATGCGGACCATGGCGTCCTCGGTGTCGAAGAGGAACTCGGCGAGGGCCTTGCACAGTTCGGTCTTGCCGACGCCGGTGGGACCCAGGAAGAGGAACGACCCGATCGGTCGCTTCGGGTCTCCCAGGCCGGCGCGGTTGCGCATCACCGCGTCGGCGACGGCGCGGACCGCTTCAGCCTGACCGATCACCCGCTCTTGAAGATGGGTGGCCATCTGGAGGAGCTTGTCGCGCTCGCTCTCGATCAGCCTGTCGACGGGAATGCCGGTCCACTTGGCGACCACCTCGGCGACCTGCTCGGCGTCGACCTCCTCCTTGACCATGGCACCGCCCTGGCTCTGGCGCCTGGTGAGAGCCGCCTCCGCTGCTTCGAGCTGGGCTTCGAGATTCGGAATCTCGCCGTGCTGGATGCGGGCCGCCTGCTCCCAGTCGCCGCGGCGCTGGGCCTGCTCGAGCTCGGTCTGCTTGGCGTCGATTGTGCTGCGGGCCGTCTTGATGATGTCGAGGTCGGCCTTCTCCGCCTCCCACTGCGCCGTCAGGGCCCGGTTGCGCTCGTTGACCTCGGCGAGCTCCTGTTCGAGAGCCCCGAGCCGCCTGCGACTCTCGGCATCGGATTCGAGCTTGAGCGCCGCCCGCTCGATCTCGAGCTGCATGAGCTTGCGCCGCACCTCGTCGAGTTCGGCCGGCATCGAGTCGTTCTCGATCCGCAGCTTGCTCGCGGCTTCGTCGAGGAGATCGATGGCCTTGTCGGGCAGGAACCGATCGGCGATGTAGCGCTGGCTCAAGGTCGCGGCGGTGATGATCGCCCCGTCCTGGATGCGCACTCCATGGTGAACTTCGTAACGGTTCTTGAGTCCGCGGAGGATCGCAATGGTGTCCTCGACCGAGGGTTCGCCGACGAAGACGGGCTGAAAGCGCCGCTCGAAGGCGGCGTCCTTCTCGATGTGCTTGCGGTACTCGTCGAGGGTGGTGGCCCCGATGCAGCGCAGCTCGCCGCGGGAGAGCGCGGGCTTGAGCAGATTGCCGGCCGAGACCGCGCCTTCGGCGGCGCCGGCCCCGACGATGGTGTGCAGCTCGTCGATGAAGAGGATGATCCGGCCTTCGCTGGCGCTCACTTCACGCAGCACCGCCTTCAGCCGCTCTTCGAACTCGCCGCGAAACTTGGCGCCGGCGAGGAGCTGGCCGACATCGAGGGCGTTGATCCGCGACTCCCGCATCGAGGCGGGACAGTCGCCGTTGACGATCCGCTGGGCAAGACCCTCGGCGATTGCGGTCTTGCCCACTCCGGGTTCGCCGATCAGGACTGGGTTGTTCTTGGTGCGCCGCGAGAGGACCTGCATGCAGCGGCGGATCTCCTCGTCGCGCCCGATGACCGGATCGAGCTTGCCGCTGGCGGCCTTGTCGGTCAGGTCGATGCTGTACTTCTTGAGGGCTTCGTAGCTGCCTTCGGCGTTGGGGTCGTTGACGTTGGTGACACCGGAGGCCTTGCGGATCGCCTTGATCGCTTCGAGAAGCCGCTTGCGCTCGCCGCCCGCGAGCGAGAGCACTTCGCGGGCCGGCGACTTGACCTCGGCGAGGGCGAGCAGAAGGTGTTCGGTCGAGGCGTAAGCGTCGCCGAGGGCCTTGGTCTCCTTCTCGGCCTGCTGAAGCACGGCAATCAGCGTGGACCCGGTCTGCGGCTGGGCGCCGGAGACGGTGGGGAGGCGGGACATCTCGGCCCCGGCGATCTGCCGCACGCGATCGGCGTCGATTGCCGCCTTGGCGAGAATGCTCGACGTCGCCGCGTTGCGGTCCTCGAGCATCGACGCGAGGACATGCAGCGGCGAGATCTCGGAGTGCCCCGCCGAGAGTGCAGCGGACTGGGCGTTGGCCAGGACTTCCTGAGCGGTGGTGGTGAATCGGTCGAGGCGCATGAGGAACTTCGAGCGCAAACCGGATGCCGCGGGGGCGCGACGCGTCCGGGTGCGACGAATCAATAGTCGTCGAAATGCGCTGGGCCGCGCGACCAGTGAGGCGCGTCGCGGCACACTCGGCACTCCGCTGCTGTCGAAATGGCGGTCTGCCGGCCTTCACGCTCCAGCGGACGTTGGCGGCGTCGCGAGGCTGTGCCGTCGCAGCATTCACGGGGCGCGGTAGTGTTCACGCCCGCGGCTCGGGGTTGCGCCGGGCCGCCTGCGACACCCGCCCATGCCCAAAGCCATTCACGAACTCTCGATCGAGTCGACCGGCGCGGAGCTGCGGTTGCGTCATCCCGATGGATCGCATCCCGCGCGGCCGATGCCGAATGCCGCACTCGCGGCAGTCGTGGCCGAGCTGGCGAGAGCGCGAGAGCTCGGCATCCGACCCAAGCTCGATGCACTCGGGCGGCAGCTCTTCGAACTGCTCGATGGGCCCGAGCATTGGCTCGCGGCTCGTCACCACGCTCCGACCGGGCTCACTCTGCGATTGCCGGTCGATGGGCAACTTCGAGAGCTTCCCTGGGAAGTGCTGCACGACGGCACCGCCTTCCTCGCGGCAGTGCCCGGGCGACCGCTGCTGCCGATTCGTCAGGTGACCGACCTCGAGCAGGAGGTCGAGAGTGCGGACCGTCCGCTCCGAGTTCTGATGATGGCCTGCGCGCCCAATGGGCAGATCGAGCTCGGCTACGAAGATGACGAGCGCGGCATCCTCAACGCGGCGGCTGCCGCGGGCATCGACGTGCTGGTCGAGGAGTCGGGCACCACGACCGGGCTCGCCGAGCGTGTCGACGAGTTCGACGACGGCCACTTCGACGTGCTGCACCTCACCGGACACGCCGGGTTCGTGAATGGCGAACCGGTCTTCTTCTTCGAGGACGAGTTCGGCGACTCGGCGCCGGCGCGGGCCGAGGCCATCCGCGACGCGGTGCGGCGGCGCATTCCGCGGCTGGTCTTCCTGTCGGCCTGTTCCACCGGCGGCGCCGGCGTCGGTGGCGACGGCGGGGCCACTCCCTCGATGTGCGAGGCTCTGGTCCGGGCCGGTTTCCCCGCGGTGCTGGGATGGGGCGCGCCGGTCTTCGACAGCAGCGCCCGCAATGCTGCCATTGCGCTCTTCGAGCGACTCTCGAAGGGCGACCCGATCGACGCGGCCACCGCCGCGGCGCGGGAGGTCCTCTGTCATGGGAAGAAGGCGACCAGCGCCGGCGCGGAAGCGATCGGCCCGGCCCGCGACTGGCATCTCCTTCAACTCTTTGCCGACGCCTCTCCGCTCAGCGCACTGGTGGCGCCGAAGGGTCGTGCGGGTCGAGAGCGCTGGAATCCAAGGCCCCGCGCGGCGGTGCTCCTCGACGCTGCCGCGGGTCAACCGGGAACGGCCACGGTCTGCGACGATCTTGATTTCGTGGGGCGACGTCGGCCCACACAGCGCGCTCTTCGCGTCCTCAAGTCTCCGGCGGGAAGCGATGCGATGCGCGAGGGCGTGGTTCTGCGCGGGCTCGGTGGCCTCGGCAAGAGCAGCCTCGCGTTTCGCATCGCCCGGCGCATGCCCGAACTGCCGCTGGCCGTGAATCGCGGCGTGCTCACCGCCGATTCGCTGACGGAGGCGATCATCCGCAGCCTTCGTCCACTCGATCCGCGGGTCGAGGCGATGGTCCGCGAGCAGGAGCGCATCGCCGCGACGACCGAGCTCCTCCGCCATCCGCGGCTCTCGCTCGAGCAGCGGCTGCGGACCTTCTTCGAGAATGGTCATGTGCTCCTGATTCTCGATGACTTCGAGCAGAACGTGCCCGGTTGGCCGGCCGCGCCCGAGGTGCTCTCGGATGGCCGCGTGGCCCTCAGCGCTGCGGCGGCGCAGGTGTTGACCACGCTGCTTGGAGCCCTTGCCGAGAGTGGAACCGACAGCCGGGTGATCGTCACCTGTCGATACGCCTTCCAACCGATCGTCTCGAGCGGTCGACTGCACGACGAGCCGCTCGAAGCCATGCGCGGGGCGGAGCTCTTCAAGAAGTCGCTCCAGACCGAACGACAGTTCGGGCGGAGGGCACGCGACCCCGTGCGCAAGGGGCAGATCCCGCCGCCGGGCATGCTCCTCGGAGCCTGGCTCAAGTTGCGTGCTCGCCTCGAAGAAGCCTCGGGTGGCAACCCGCGACTCCTCGAACGGCTCTTCGCCGCGGTGGCCGATCGTGCGACCGATCACGAGGCCCTCCTCACCCGTCTCGAGGGCGTGCAGGCGGAGTTTCGCGAGACCATTGCGCTCCGTGACCTCATCGCCGAGCTTGGTCCGAATGCCGAGCGCTTTCTCGCCCGAGTCGGGGTTGCGCATCTTCCAATCGAGCGCGAGGTGGTGGCCATCGCCGCCGAGGGCATCGAGGGATGGGAGGCGCTCCTCGAGCGGGCAGTCGCCCTCGGACTCGTCGAGCGCGGACTCGAGTCGGCAGTCGAAGCGGGTGTCGCCGAGACTCGCGAGCTCTTCGGGCTCTCCGAAGTGGTGCGACCACTCATTCCCCAGGTTGGTCTTTCGAAGCTCACGCCACGCGCAGTCGGGACAGGCAGTTCATGACATCCCCCAAAGTCGAAACC
>CAYXKH010000214.1:0-5332 GCA_964465255.1 uncultured Isosphaeraceae bacterium | reverse complement strand
GGCGGCGCCCACGCTCACCACGGTTTGCTGACCCATGCGCTGCTCGGCGTGCTCGGCGGTGACATGCCCGACCTCGTGGCCGAGCACGCCCGCGAGCTCGGCCTCGTTGTCCAGTTGGACGAGCAGTCCTCGACTGATGAAGACCTTGCCACCGGGGAGGGCGAAGGCGTTGATCACGTCGGAGTCGAGCACCGTGAACTCCCACGGGAGACTGCGCTTCTCGGGGTCCTCGACGGTGGCGGCGAGCTTCATGCCGACTTCGCTCACGTAGCTGTCGACTGATCCGACCGGGTATCGACCGCCGTACTCCTCGATCAAGCTCGGCATCGCTTCGTTGCCGATGGCGATCTCCTCGTCGCGGCTCAACGTGTCAAACTGCGATCGCCCGGTCGCGGCGTTGGTCGAGCAGCCCCACTGAAGAAGCGGTGCCAGCAGCAGCAGGTGAAGAAACGACAGCGTCGCGACTCGGTGTCGCACGGAGGCGGAGGAACGATTCGACACGTGCACACGAAGGAAGTTCAGCATGATTCGTTCCAGTATCGTTTGCGGTCTCGTTTCCAGTCTGGTGAGACGACCGTACGGCCTGACATTAGAGACATCGCCCGAATTCGGCTTTCGGCTTGGCGCCGTTGGTCGCTCGACGCCGCTGTCGATGGTTCTACGCTTGGCCCGAGCTCGCCGGCGTCCGATCCGCACCCGCACGCCGAGTCGGCACGACGAGCTCCATCCGTATGACCGCGACTCCCCGCGATCAACCTGCTTCCGCGTCCCCGGCCTGGTCGGCGAACGATCTTGCCGTCGATTGCCATGCCCGCGAGGACAAGGCCGTGCGGGTGCAGCGGATGTTCTCGGCAATCGCCCGCTCCTACGACCTGAACAACCGGCTGCACTCGCTGGGGCAGGACCAGCGCTGGCGCCGCATCGCCGTCGAGCTCTCGGGCGCGGGCCCCGCAGACTCCGTGCTTGATGTGGCCTGCGGCACCGGGGATCTCTCCGAGGCCTTCGCCCGCGCCGGCGTGGCCTCGGTCGTCGGCGCCGACTTCACCCAGGCGATGCTCGATATCGCCGCCCGGAAGGCCTCGCGGCTCCCCGCCGAGCAGCGGCCGACCTATCGCTGGGCCGACGCCACCCGGCTGCCCTTCGAGACCGGTTCGTTCAGCGTGGTGTCGATTGCCTTTGGGATCCGCAACGTCTCCAGCCCCGATCTGGCCTTGGCCGAGTTTCGCCGGGTGCTCCGTCCAGGCGGGCGGTTGGTGGTCCTCGAGTTCAGCCGACCTGCGAACCCCATGATCCGAGGCGTGAACGACTTCTACTGCCGGCGGATCATGCCTCTCAGCGCGACGCTCCTCAGCGGCGACCGATCCGGGGCCTATCGATATCTGCCGCGTTCGATCGAGACGTTCCCGGATCATCACCAACTGGCGGCGCGGATCCGCGAGGCCGGTTTCGAGATCCGGGCTCAACGTCCCTTGACCTTTGGGGTGTGTGCCGTGACGGTGGGAGTGGTCGGGCAGGAGCTGCGCCGCAACGTGCCTGCGGCCGCCCGGTAGACGGGTCTGGAGACGATCTCCTCGGAGCCGAGACCACCCATGCTGAAACTCCAGGAAAGCCGATTGATCCGCCGGGCCAAGCGGGGCGACGGCAACGCAATCGAAGCCCTCATCCGCGGCCATCAGCCGGCGCTCTTTGCATTCATGCTGCGCATCTCGGGTCGTCCCGACGTCGCCGAGGACATGGTGCAGGAGGCCTTCGTCCGAGTGATCCGGAACATCGATCGCTTCGACAATCGCTTCCGCTTCAGCACCTGGCTCTTCACCATCGCCCGCCGCCTCTACGTCAACCACATGCAGAAGCTGCGACCGGCCTCGGACAGCGACGCGGTGGGCCTGGCCGGAGACCTCACCGGCGAGGCGCCCGGTGGGCACTCCGAGCGCGCCGAGTCGCTTCAGAATCTGCGCGGCGTCATCGAAGAGGCTCTGACCTTCCTGAACCCGTTGCAGCGCGAGATCGTGCTGCTCTTCCATCAGCAGTCCTGGTCCATCACCGAGATCGCCGCCCATCTCGACATGCCGGAGGGCACGGTCAAGAGCCATCTGCATCGCGCCCGTCGGCGCATGCAGCGGGCGATCACCGAGAGTCCGGTGGCACGAGTCCGCGCCGAGGAGAGCTGGTCATGACTCCGCGTCGACCCAACTGGCGACTCCCGGGCTGGCGCCCGTCCAACGGCGGCGGTGCTTCCGACGACCGTCGACTCTTCAGCGAGCGCGGCAGTGGAGGCCGCGCGAACTGGTTCACGCGACTCCTGCGCGGTCGGGCCGAGGCCTCGGCCGCTCCGGACGACGGGTTCTCCGCCGTGCTGGATTCCGTTCTCAAGCTCCCCGCCAAGTCGGCCGCGGGTGATCCCGCGACGTTCGACGGACGAGTCAACCATCGCCCCGCGTCGAGCGCTGATCCGGAGCAGGTCGATGCGGTGATGCGTCGCCTCGGATTTCTTCGCGACCGCGGTGGCGCCCGGCGCCATCGCCACTGGCGCATGTTTCGGCGCGGCGGCATGCTGGGACTGCTGCTGGCGATGGCCGGACTCGGAATCGTGCTGCACAACGCCCAACCCGGCTCAATCCGGCCGGCTTCGGTGACCGTCCCGAGCGCCGTCGAGGCCGGTGTCGGCCGCGGCGCGGATCGCCTCGGCGACGTGATTCGCACTCTTCACCGTCTCCAGCCGCAGGCCCCGAGTCGCGCGCCCGAGAGCCCCACCCCCGCGCCGCCCTCCTCACCGCCGGCCCGCGCGGCGGCACCCTTCCGATGGGTGTGAATCACCTTCCGCGCCGCTGCCGACGGCGGTTCGATCGTCCCATGACCGTGATCTCGTCGATACTCGCCTGCATCGGCTCGCTTCGGCCGCTCCGCGCCGCCCACGTGCTGGCCGTGGCCCTCGCCTTCAGCGCCGCAGACGTGACGCTCGCCAATCGCTCCTGGGCGCCCGACCCGTACTCGCCTTCCAGCCCGGTGCCGGGTGTCGCTCCCGCCGAAGCGGCGAGTCTGGCCTTCAGTCGCGCCGCCCTGGCGCCACCGGACGCGCGAATCGTGATTCACCTGCATCGCGCCGCCGAGTTGCGACGGGCCCTTCAGGATCATCCGGTCGGTCGGGCGGTCGAAGCGTTCGTCGCCGACCCGCAGATCGCCGCCGCATGGAAGGACCTTGCCGAGGGACTCGACCTCGATCAGATGGAGCTGCTCGACCAGCTCCTCGGTCGCGACGCCACGCTCGTGATTCGCGGCGAAGGCCCGACTCTGGAGTGGACGCTGATCAGCGACGTCGACGACGCGACGATCAGCCTTCTGAGTCGCACGCTCGGCCCCAAGCGTCTGGGCGGCGGCTGGCACCATCTCGTCCGGCAGCGGATCGTCTTCAACCGCTGGCAGCAGATGGCGGTGATCGGACCAGTCCCGCGCACCGCGCTCACCAGCGAGATCTGGTCTCTCCTTCGCAATGAGGGCGGCCCTCGGCTTGTGAATCTCCCGGCGCTCGGGTTCGTCTCCGAGATGCAGCAGCCGCGGCAGACCGTGGTCAACGGCATGGAATCGTTCGGCGAACTCGCTCCCTTCGGACCTGAGACCACGACCCTCGTGGCGACGCCCGAGCTTCCTCGCGTCGAACTGCTTCTTCGCGGGCGGGCCCCGTCATTTTCGAGCGCCAATCCGATGGCCGCGGGGGCGACAGCGGGGAAAGGTGAACTCCCGCTCGGCTGGACGGCCGTGGTGGCCACGCTTCGCGGCGAGACCATCGAGCTTCAGCAGCGCAGCCTCTTCGACGCTCCCTGTCTGCCGTCATTACCGCCTTCTGCGCTCGATTGTCGCGTGCTCGATCGACTCGCCGGCGCTGGTGCCGTCGCGGTGCTCGGGCGCAGCAGCGAATCGCCGCTCGGGGCGATGATGCTGACCCTGCTGCCGAACGTTGCCGACGAGTCGATTGCCTCGCTGGTCCGCGGCGTGCCGCAGCTTCTGATCGTCGCGCCCTCCGCCGAAACTGACGCCGCCGCAGGTCCTCCGGCGGCGGCCGAGCATACCGATGGTCGCTCGGGGCCAGGTCAGACGGCGACGGGGTCGACACGAGTGCCCTTTGCCCTGGTGCTCGAGGCCCGGCATTCGACCGACGAGGCCATCCGGCTCCAGGAGGAGTCGCTCCAGCGGACCCGCTCCAACGCAGACGACGCGAACGACACGGACGCTGCATCACCAGAGTCGGGCGGAACCGACGCTGCGTGGATCGAAATGCTCGAAGGGAATCTCGCCGGAGCGTTCCCGATCCACTCCGCGGGCAGCGCAGCGTCGATCACCGACCCCAATCGCGACGAGCTTCTGGTCGTCGCCGGTCTCGACCGCGGCCGGACCGTCATTGCCAACGACGTCGATCAACTCCGCCGCCTGGTCGAGGAGCTCCGGGTGCGTGAATCACTCGGGCTGCGAAGCCCCGATTCGGTCGAGCGTGCGGCCGTGTGCGTCGATGCCGGGATCATTCCCGGACGACTGCTCGCGGCGGGACTGCGCCGCGCGAGTCAGATGCATCTCCTCGACGCGGCCCTCGCCGAGGAACTCGCCTCCGAGTCCACGGTGGGTCACGGCACCGGTCCCGACGATGGCAAGGCGATGACGGTCGCCCGCTCCGCCATCCGCTCCCAGGAGAGCGAGCGGGACGCTGTCGGCCTGCTGGCCTCGCTGGCCGAGGGGCTTCACGACCTCCGCTGGCGGCTGCATCAGATCGGCGATCGCGCCCTCCGACTGGACGCGACGTTTCGACTGGCACGCACTGACGGCCGTTGATCGCCGTGGGCGCACGAGTCCAGTGCTAGCATCCGGCCCGAATGGGTACTCCTCCAACCACCTCCGAAGCGGAATGGAAGCGCAAGGTGCTGACCAGCGCCGGCCCGTATCCGCTTGCGGCGTACGAGTTCGTGCATGAAGGCCTCGGCTACGCCGTGCGCCGATTTCATGGCGAGTCGGGTGGCGGCGGCAATCGCCACGTGAGTGGGCAGCAGCTCTGTCTGGGGCTGCGCGAGTTCGCCATCCAGCAGTTCGGACTGATGGCCCCGGCGGTGCTCTCCCACTGGAACATCCGCCGCACTGACGACTTCGGTCGCATGGTGTTCGCGATGATCGCCGCCGAGGTGATGAGCCGCACCGACGAGGACACGCTCGAGGACTTCCGCGGCGTCTATGACTTCGACGAGGCCTTCAACCAGAGCGCCGTGGCCGCCTGCCTCGGCGGTGTGCGTTGAACGAAAGGTGACGCCCGTCCCGCGACTCGCTCGTACGCAGCGATCACGAACCCGTC
>CAYXKH010000213.1:2825-5366 GCA_964465255.1 uncultured Isosphaeraceae bacterium | reverse complement strand
GTTCCCACGTACCCAACGCGAGCGCCGCGTCGTCCGTCCCCGGACTCCTTAAGCTCGCGCCTCTACACTCGTCCCATGCAATGCAACATCGATCAGCGGGGCAAGATGATGCGGCTCATGGTCGGCGCCATTCTTGAGGGTGCTGGACTTCTGATTCTGGTCCTTGCATGGACCGGACAGCTCGCCGGCGACTGGACCTGGTTCGTCGGCGGCGCCGCCCTCGTCGGCGGACTCTTCCTGATCTTCGAAGCCCTCGCGGGCTGGTGCGTGCTGCGGGCGATGGGAATTCGGACGCCCATCTGAAGGGGGCAGGGAGCAGCAAAGAGTGCAATGGGTTGCACGATTGGATGCGTGCGCGGGGTTCCGAACCATTGCGGCTGACAACTCTCCGCGCGCATCCAGGCGTGCAATCCATTGCTGCCCCCTCCCGGCGAGCGAAGCGAGCCGCCTGCTCCCTGCTCCCTCCCCACGGATCGCATCGTCACCCAGTCTGCTCACCCCCCATGCCTTCCTCCCCCTCCGTCCAATCCATCTTCATCACCTCCTCCGAAGGTTCGCCGATGCAGTCCGTCGAGCGGGTCGAGGCCCGCGCGGGGGTTGGCCTGGTCGGTGACCGCTACGCGGCCAAGACCGGCACCTTCTCGAAGAAGCAGAGCGAGGCCGCTCGAGCCAAGCCTCGCGACATCACGCTGATTGAGATCGAGGCCATCGAGGCGGCACGCAAGGACTACGGCATCGAGCTCGAGCCGATCGAGACGCGGCGCAACGTGCTCGTTCGAGGCGTCGCCCTCAATCACCTCGTCGGCCGCGAGTTCACCGTGGGCACCGCCCGCATCCGCGGGATCGAACTGTGCGAGCCGTGCGGCCACCTCGAGAAGCTCACCCGACCCGGCGTCCGCGCCGCCCTGATCCACCGCGGCGGACTTCGGGCCCAGATCGTCAGTGACGGCGTGATCGCCTGCGGCGATTCGCTGACGGCGGGGTGAACGACTTCGCGTCGGGCCCCCCCAAGCCCGTGAATGTCGCAGCGGCGGATGCGCAGCGGCGGGTGCGGAACGACGGGTGCCACCCAACGCTACTCCCCAACCCCCAGCGCCTCGAACGCGAGCACCAGCGGCGTGGTCAGGGCATCGAAGATCGCCGTCGTGACCTCGTGCATCCGGAAGCCGGCGAGGAACTTGCGGGCATCCGCGACCGAGAGTTCAAGCAGCAGAATCGAACCGTCGCCGTCGGAGAGATCGAGTTCCTCCGCGGCGCTCAGCGCCAGGCGCTCGTGCGAGAAGATCGCCACGGCCTGCTTCTCGCCGCAGCGCCTCACATAGATCGCGTCGGGGTCGCGCGGATTGCAGACGAACCACCAGGCGTCGAGCGAGTCGAGCTGGGCCACGGCTTTGTGACGCAGCAGTGAGTCCTCGGGGGCCGCAGCCGACGCTTGCAGCGCACCCTCCAGGGCCAGGTCGACCGAGTCCCGCTCGGGGATCACCGTCTGGGCAAGCGCGGCCGGGTACCTCGCGAGGGCCTCTGCGAGAGGCTCGACTGCGCCGCCGGCGCGGTGATCGGCCAGCACCTCGAAGAAGAGCAGGACTGCGTCAATTGGAGCGCCGAAGGCGCAGGCGCTGTCGTTGAACCAGACGGTGCTGAGGTCTCCCGTGCGCGACGAACCGAGGAGCCGCCGGACGTCGGCGAGGCGCAGCTCGAGCGTGGCAAAGCCCGATGGGAGGCCCAATCGCCGCGCATCCCGCGCCGACGCGATCGCTCCTCGTGCCTTCGAGCGGATGGCTGCGAATTCATCGGTGTAGGCCGGAAGACAATTGTGTCCGTCGCGCTCGACGAAGGCGACGTTCACGCCGACCGGCTCGGGACCTCCCGGCAGCGGGATGGCAGTGTGATCGAGGTGGGTCCCGATCTTCTTGATGGACGGTGCCTCTGGCGGAGCAGGCTTGCCCTGCGGCGGTGCGGCTTCGGCGATGAAGTACCAGCTCGGCAGGAGCAGCACGGCCTCCCAGAGCGTGCTCAGGGCGAGAAGCAGGGCGTCGTGGGAGTTTCGCACCTGGGCGGCGGCGCGGGCCAGCGCGTCGATGTCGGGCGGGAGCGCGCCGTGGGGCTGCGGCTGCCCGACCGGGGAGAGCGGGGAGTTCGCCGCAGCGCTCGATTCCGCAGGCGTTCGCTGGGACGCATCCGATCCGTCGGTGTCGCCAGTCGCCGCGCCATGCGTCACCCCGCTCGGCAGCGCCGCATGGGTCGACTCGGGCTGATAGAGACTCGGCACTCGCCGCCTGCGCGGCGAAGCAGACTTCTCACCCGGCGTGCCTGCGCCGTCGGCACTCGCCGCCGGGGGCTTCGCCGCGGCGCACTCGCTCGGTGCGGGCTGCGATTCGGCTCCCACGCTCGGCGTGTGCGAGTCTCCCGCACCGGGTCCGACACCAGCGCCTCCGCCCTGTGCGTGCGAGGCCGACGGCCACCCCTGCGACGTCAATCCGAGGTCCATGTGATTCTCCCAGTCGCGCTTCGCGCAGCCGCCGCGAGTCCCCAGTCCCAAGC
>CAYXKH010000213.1:0-2725 GCA_964465255.1 uncultured Isosphaeraceae bacterium | reverse complement strand
ATGTGATTCTCCCAGTCGCGCTTCGCGCAGCCGCCGCGAGTCCCCAGTCCCAAGCAAGTCCCCAGTCCCAAGCAAGTCCCCAGTCCCAAGCAAGTCCCCAGTCCCCACACCCCAGTCCCCACACTCCAGTCCCCACACTCCAGTCCCCACGCGGCACACTCCTTGGCGGACGAGCGACAAACTACCCGGGAGAACGAGCCCGTCGCGAAGCGCAGGAAGAACTTCAAGCGCGTGTGATCTCACATCGCGCGGGTGGATTTACGTGGCGACGTGGCGACGTGGCGACGTCCGATCGAAGCGACTCGACCGAGCCCGCCCGGTGATCGGTCCGCCGATGCGGTGTGCCGCTGCGATCACTGGCCCGGTTGTTCGAACGCCCGAACAGCGCGATGAAGCGTCGCTCCCGACGACTCACCCGACTCGCGCCGAGCACGCGCCTCGGCGAAGACCGCGGCCACCCGCTCGACCTCGCCCGCCTGGAGAGCGCCATCGGCGTCGGCGATCAGTCGCATGGTTGCCTCGCGAAAGTAGCTTGAGGTGATGTCGGCGATGGCGGCACCGGCGAGTCCGGCGAGCGTCATGCACGCCACGCATGCCAAGACCAATGCGACCATCCGTGGGCGCGACAGCGGGCGGGCGATGACGATCACCGCCGCGATCAGTCCGACGAGGAGCAGGGGAAGCAGCAGCAGCATGACAGGAGAGTAGAGCGCGGAACATCGAGCCACGAGAGCCGCAGGTCCAACACCTCGCCAGTTGCCCTCGGGACCGCAGTGCGGGACACTCGTCGCTTCGTCTCCCGCGCGCCCGACCGCGAACCTGTCTCGCAGGTCCATCTGACACGTCCCGATCCCCAACGACCGAACCACCCATGGCTCCCACGCAAACTGCAATCTCCCCGACCCGCGACGAGAACTACGCCGAGTGGTACCAGCAGGTGATCCGCGCCGCCGATCTCGCCGAGAACTCGCCGGTGCGCGGTTGCATGGTGATCAAGCCGTGGGGCTATGCGATCTGGGAGAACATCCAGCGGGTCCTCGACGGCATGTTCAAGGCGACGGGTCACGTCAACGCCTACTTCCCGCTCTTCATCCCGCTCTCCTTCCTTCAGAAGGAAGCCGATCACGTCGAGGGATTCGCCAAGGAGTGCGCGGTCGTCACCCATCATCGACTCGAGCCCGGTCCCGATGGCAAGTTGATTCCCGCGCCCTCGGCCCTGCTCGAAGAGCCGCTGATCATCCGACCCACCAGCGAGACGATCATCGGCGCCACCTTCGCCAAGTGGGTGCAGAGCTATCGCGACCTTCCGCTCCTGATCAACCAGTGGGCGAATGTCGTGCGCTGGGAGATGCGCACGCGACTCTTCCTGCGCACCGCCGAGTTCCTCTGGCAGGAGGGCCACACCGCCCACGCGACCAAGGAGGAGGCCATCGAGGAGACGATGAAGATGCTTGGCGTGTATGCCGACTTCGCCAGGAACTGGATGGCGATGCCCGTCGTGCAGGGCGAAAAGACCGCCGGCGAACGCTTCCCCGGCGCCGTCGACACCTACTGCATCGAAGCGATGATGCAGGATCGTCGGGCGCTTCAGGCCGGCACCAGCCACTTCCTCGGGCAGAACTTCGCCAAGGCCAGCGAGATCATGTTCCTGAACGAGAAGAACGAGCAGGCCCACGCCTGGACCACCTCATGGGGCGTGAGCACGCGGCTCGTCGGCGGCATCATCATGACCCACAGCGACGATGACGGCCTGGTGCTGCCGCCGCGACTGGCGCCGGCCCATGTGATTGTCATTCCCGTGACCCACAAGCCCGAGACCGCGGCGGCGGTGCTCGAGTACTGCCAGAAGTTCGCGGTGGAGCTGCGCCAGCAGCATTTTGCCGGGCGCGCGGTCGAAGTCATCGTCGACAACCGCGACCTGCGCGGCGGCGACAAGGCGTGGCAGTGGATCAAGAAGGGGGCGCCCGTGCGGGTCGAGGTGGGCCCCCGCGACATGGAGCAGGACAGCGTCTTCATGGCCCGTCGCGACCGCCCCCACAAGGAGAAGGTCGCGGTCAAGCGCGGCGAGTTCATCGGCGGAATCGCTGCACTCCTTCAGGAGATGCAGGACGGGCTGCTGGCGCGGGCCCAGGCCCACCGTGATGCCAACACCAGGCGCATCGATACCGCGGACGAGTTCCGTGCCTTCTTCACCCCCAGGCGCGCCGGCGACGAGAACAGTCCCTCGGAGATTCACGGCGGCTTCGCACTCGCCCACTTCTGCGGTGACCCGGCGGTCGAGAAGCAGGTGAAGGACGAGCTGGGCGTCACCGTGCGCTGCATTCCAATTGACGACTTCACCGACGCCAACGAACCCGGAGCATGCGTGATCACCGGCAAGCCGAGCCCGCGCCGAGTGGTGTGGGCGAAGGCGTATTGACCGGGGGACGGATTCCGCATGGGCCGTGATTCCCGCCTGGGGACGGAAGGGGGATCAGGCAGCTCGCGTCGCGAGCCGGAAGGGGGCAGCAGGGGGTTGCACGATTTGGGGCGTGCGCGGCGTGCTTCTCGGGGCGACTTTCGGTCATGCTGAGGAACCTCCGAAGGCATCCTCGCAGGTCCCGGGTGACCTCCGATTACTGTCACCTGGCCAATGAGGAATGAGGAGTGGGTTGCACGAATGGCGCGTGCGCCGGGGTGCTCCGCCGTGCGGCGTGTGTCGTGACTTCCTGCGGCTCTGTTCCGC
>CAYXKH010000212.1:0-5404 GCA_964465255.1 uncultured Isosphaeraceae bacterium | reverse complement strand
GCGGCCTCCGGCCGCACACTCGCTTTCGTACGCCGCGCCCGGCACGGCCGGGCGGGCTATGAGGCCTGCCGCTTTGGATCGCCGAGTCGATCGCTCGCCTGTTCGAGGATGGCCCGGGCGAGCTGTTCCGGGTTGTAGCCGCGTTCCACCAGCACCACCGGGCGATCCTCCGCAGCCCCGATGGCTCGGGCGTCGGCGGCATGGGCGTGGCCGCTGAACTTGATGAGCACGATCACCAGGGCCGTGTCGCGACGGCGGATCGGGCCGCGCATGGCTTCGCTTCGACCGTGCTGCTCGAGACGAACCCACTCGACTTCGCTCAACTCGAAGGCATCGACCATCAGGTCTGCGGCCTGCTGGTTTCGGATCCCGCCGATCAGCACCACCCGACGACCGCGGATCAGCTCGCGGACTCGAAGGACATCGTCGCTCCATGATTCCTCGGGCTGATCCGCGACCACCTGAGCCGAGGCCGCGTCGTCATCCTGGCGTCGCCCCCGATCGCGCACGGCACGGAGCAGACCTGAAAGCGGTTCGGCGGCGGCGAGATCCAGAGGACAGCGCTCGACGACGAGCGGATGGAGCAGCCGCACGATCCGTCGATCGTCCACACTGACGCCGACGGCCTGAAGCGCTTCGCATGCGCCGGCGATCTTCCGCCAGTGCGGATGAAGCTCGTCGTCCTCGGCGCGGAGCAACCGCTTGGCCTCGTAGCCGATCTTCCCCAATTGGTCCTTGACCACCCGCGCGGACTCGCGGCGCAGCTCGAAGACTCTCTGAAGCGTGGCGATCTGCTCCCGAACAGAATCGGCGCAGTGAGGATCGGCCGGGTCCTCGGCCCGCATGTGGTCGGGGACGAATATCTCCCGCTCCCGGGTCGCGACCCGCAGCCAGTGATGGGCCGCGAACTGATCCTCGTCCTCGACGCTGGAGACCGGTCGCAGCGCCGCGCGCAGCGCCGAAGTGGTGGTGGCCAGCAGTTGAAAGGCGCGACTTCGCTCGGGACCGGTGGCCCCGACCGCCGGATCGTCGGCCGCGAGCACGCACGCCGCAGCGTCGCCGAGGGCGTGGTAGTTCCGCTCGATGAGTTCGAGCAGCGCGCCTCCGTCGCTGGTGTGGTCGCCGCCCGAGATCCAGCGCGCCGAGTCGTCGCTGCGCAACGGGCCGTTGCAGATCGACTGCCACTCCTCCGTGAACTGCAACCGCACCGCCGGGGCCAGTGTCGAGAGCATCGCCTCGCGGCGCAACCGACAGGCCCGCGCCTTGACTCGCACCTTTGCCGCGACCTTCGCCAGATCGGGGGTGCTCGCCGCGACCCTGGGTGGAGCGGGCGATGATGGGGCCGTCGCCGGCTCGAACGATCGCGGCATGACCACCCCCGCCACCGGGGCGACGAAGACCTCGACCGCGGCATCGCCGAGCCGCAGCGCCGCCGGCTGGGTGACGACCGGTGGTGGCACCCTGACCACATCGCCCGACGACTTCGGACAGACGGACGTCGCGGTCGAGCCGCTGTGCTGAGGCGGCGCGACCATCGCGGCCGGCTCCCTCCAGGTCGATGGTGCCTCTTCACGTGTCTCCGACGCGCTGGCCTCTTCGATCAACCAGCGCCCCAGCGCACTCATTGAATCCCTCAAATTCGGCGACTCTCGCAAACCGAGGCGCAGCAGTGCGGCGATGGCCTCGGCCAACGGGGCGATGTCAGCGGGTGGCTTCTCGGAGTGCATCGGAGCATGCTCGCATGAGACGACCCTTCGGGGAATCCTCGGGGCTGGCGGTTCGTGATCACTCGGCCCCGTCGCTGAGCGGACCCACGAGGCTTGCCCCAACGATCTCGATGCAATCACCCTTCCGCCACGGCTCATCCTTCCGCCGCCGATCGCCGTGAACTGCCCGACGTGACTCCCTCGCTCGGTGCCGTCCCCAACCGCGGTCCGGACGGCGGGCGACCTCGGCCCGAGTCGCATTCCTCGTCGCCGGCTCGGCCGCCCTGACGGGGCTCGTCGGCTGTGAAACCCAGCCGCGGCGTGGCACCGTTCTCCCCCACCGAGTTCTTCAGCGACGGTCTCAAGCGGATGGACGCGGCGAGCAGCGGACTCACCCGCCGCGCCCCGCGCTGAAGCCGTTTGGTCGGATGGACCAGTCGACGGGGATGGACCAGTCAACGGGGATGGACCGGGCGGCACGGGCGAGGCTCCGGCCCGGCGTCGCGCCGGAGCGGAACCGGTTGGCGCGATGATCACCCGCAGGATTCCCTTCGCCCCGCATCTCGTCCCCGTTACGCTGGTACTCCGTCCGACTGGCTCCCGCCATGCCGTGGTGCATGACGGTGCAGGGCTACGTCATCCACTGTTTCCGTTCAGGAGTCCGACATGTCGACCCCACGAAGTCGGGTAGCCGCCGCCGCGGCGAGCATCATGCTCGCCGGCATGATGGCCGCTCTCGCGGTGGCGCAGAACGCGCCACCCTCCGCGCCGCCCGCGGGCCAGCCAGGCGCTCCCTCGGCCGCTCCAGGCGAGCCGTCAAAGAAGCCCGACTTCCCGCCCTTCGAACAGGTCAGCAAGGACTACGAGAAGGTGGTCTCGACGGCCGACGGCCAGGCCTCGCTCTACGACCTCTACGTCAACAAGGAGAAGGGCGAGATGCTCGCCGTGCTCCCGCTGAAGTTCGAGGGCCAGCGGATCTTCATCGCCACCTCGATTGCCGGAGGCAGCCGCCAGACCGGCTGGCAGTGGAACGACCTCTACAGCTACTGGAAGCGGATCGGTGATCAGCTCGTCCTGATGGAGCCCAATCTCCAGCAGCAGGCCAAGGGTGGCAAGCAGGACGCCGAGCTGCGCAGCGCCGTCGAGCGGACCTATTCGGATCGCGTGATTCTCGCGACCAAGATCGTCGCCATGGCCCCGGGCAATCGTCCGGTGATCGATCTCGACGAGCTCCTCGTCAAGAACTCCCGCACCTTCGCGAACATGCAGGGCAACGCCTCGCTGGCGACCATCGGCAATCTCAAGGCGTTCCCCCAGAACCTCGAGATTCCAATCACCATGCCGATGGGTCCGAGCGGCGCTGGTCCTCTCGGTGGACCGGCCTCGGCGGGCGGCGAGCTGGTGACGCTTCACTACTCGATCAGCACCATCCCCAAGACCGACTACAAGCCCCGCGAGGCCGATGAGCGCATCGGTTACTTCCTCACGGTCTTCAAGGACTTCACCAAGAACGAGATCGGCGGGAACCAGTTCACGCGATACGTCAATCGCTGGAACCTCCAGAAGCGCGATTCGAGCCTGGCGATGAGCCCGCCGGCGGAACCGATCGTCTTCTACGTCGAGCACACCGTCCCGGTCCGCTACCGCCGCTACGTGCGCGACGGCATCCTCGAATGGAACAAGGCCTTCGAGAAGATCGGCATCCTCGACGCCATGGAAGTGCGTCAGCAGGACGCCCAGACCGGGGCGTTCATGGACATTCAGCCCGAGGACGTGCGCTACAACTTCTTCCGCTGGATCTCCTCGGAGACGCCCTTCGCGATGGGCCCCAGCCGGGTCAATCCCGAGACCGGCCAGATCCTCGACGCCGACATCATCTTCGACGACGCGATGATGAAGAAGTACGCCCTCGAGTACAAGGCGATGATCGCCGCGTACGGCCTCGACGGGCTCGATCCCAAGGCGATCGCGTGGATGGAGCGCAACCCGGAGTGGAACCCGCTCCTGGTCGGCGTGCACCCCGATCCGCTGCGGGCGGAAGTGGAAGCCGATCCCGATCTCTCCGATGAGCAGAAGGCGATTCTCCTGGGCGATCCGATCCCGGCGCCGCGCACGCGGCTCCTCAGCCGTGTGGTCCAGCAGAATCTGCACTGCTCCTGCGCCATCGGCTGCGCCATGCAGATGCAGACCGCCGATCTGGCCATGCGGCTGATGGGCGACGAGCTTCTCGGCGACGCCAAGGACGGCCCGATGATCGACGGCGTGCCCGAGGAGTATCTCGGCACCATCCTCAAGTACATCACCTGCCACGAAGTCGGCCACACCCTCGGCCTGCGCCACAACTTCAAGGCCAGCTCGTGGCTCTCGGTCGACGAGTACATCACCCGCAAGGGCGAGGCCTCGGTCGGCTCGGTCATGGACTACGTGCCGATCTACGTTCCGCCGACGGCCGACAGCCCGCGCGGCGAGTGGATGCCGGTCACGATCGGCCCCTACGACTTCTGGGCCATCGAGTACGGCTACACCTTCGACGACGCCCGCCTCAAGGTCATGGGCAACGAGTCCTCGAAGCGCGAGCTGCGCTACGCCACCGACGAGGACACCCTCGGACCCGACCCCCTCGTCGCCCGCTGGGAACTCGGCGCCGAGCCGCTCGACTGGGCCAAGTCCCGCGTCGCCCTGATGAAGACCATGCGGGCGAAGCTGCTCGACAAGGGCGTCGAGGACGGACAGCCCTGGCACCTCCTGCGTCAGGCCTACGAGCAGATGCTCGCCGAGCAGATCGGGGCGATGCGGGTTGCCAGCCGCTACATCGGCGGCGTCGAGGTGAACCGCGATCGCAGGGGAACTCCCGACGGTCTCGAGCCGCTGGTCCCGACCAGCGCCGACAAGCAGCGCGAGGCACTGGCCTTCATCGTGGCCAACGCCTTCGACGAGTCCGCCTTCGATCTGCGCCCGGAAGTGCTGAGCAAGCTCGGCACCGACAAGCAGCGTCACTGGGGTGCCCGACAGAACCCCGACGAAGCCTTCTCGGTGCATGACCGCATCGCCCAGCTCCAGTCGTTCGCGCTCCTCTACGTGATGAACCCGGGAACCCTCGGGCGAGTCTTCGACAACGAGCTGCGCCTCGGCGGCGAGGCCGATGCCCTCACGCTTCCCGAGGTGATGCAGACCACGCTCGATGCCGTGTTCCGCGATCTCGCGGCCCCCGGGGACTCGACGGGTGGCGATGCCAAGAGCTTCACCAACCGAAGCCCGATGCTCTCGAGCCTGCGGCGCAATCTCCAGTCGACCACCACCGACCGGCTGGTCAGCCTGGCGCTGGAGACCTCGTCGGACATGCCCCGTCCGATCCGCACGCTCTCCTTCATGCACCTGCGCAAACTCGACTCGCGAGTCAGCGACCTGCTGAAGAAGTCCTCCGACAGCACCCTCGACGACTACACCCAGGCCCATCTGCTCGACCTCAAGAGCCGAATCGACAGGACCATGAACATCGTCAACGTCCGCGACGCGAAGATGTGAGAGAGACGCAGTTCGTCTGAATTCCACGGGAGGCGCTGAGTGGCGCCTCCCGTTTTTCATTGGGAGCGGGGAGCGGCTCCCTGCTCCCCGCTCCCTGCTCCCGCTCCCTGCTCCTGCTCCTGCTCCCTGCTCCCTGCTCCCTGCTCCCTGCTCCCTGCTCCCTGCTCCCTGCT
>CAYXKH010000211.1:0-5509 GCA_964465255.1 uncultured Isosphaeraceae bacterium | reverse complement strand
CCCCTCTCCCGCGCGCGGGAGAGGGGACTTCCGCGCTCGACGAGCGTCTCCGCGTCAAGGAGGCGGAGTGCGTCGGCGGCACCGGCGATGTCGTCGCTTCTGTCCTCGTCCGCCATCGCTCACGCGGCGGACGCGAAGCCGCCCATGTGATCGGAAGAGCTTCAGCAGTTGGTGGCTCCGATTGCCCTCCATCCCGACGCCCTGATCTCCCAGATCCTGATGGCCTCGACTTATCCGCTCGAGGTGATCGAGGCGGATCAATGGGTGAAGGCCAACCCGACGGTCACCGGCGATGCGCTCGCCGCGGCGCTCAACGGGCAGAGCTGGGACGCCAGCGTCAAGTCGTTGATGGGGTTCCCTGCCGTGCTGGCCATGCTCAGCGAGAAGCTCGACATGACCATCAGGCTTGGCGACGCCTTGATCGGGCAGCAGAAGGATGTGATGACTGCCATCCAGGTGCTGCGCACGAAGGCGAAGCAGGCGGGAAATCTCACCTCGACCGCACAGCGGAAGGTCGAGGTGCAGAGTACCGGTGGGACCCAGACCACGTGATCCAGAGCACCAGTCCCCAGGTGATCTACGTGCCGCGGTACGACCCGGTGGTCGTGTACGGCGCCTGGCCCTATCCGTCGTATCCGCCGTACTCCTGCTGCCCGCCCAGCTACGTGGCGGGCACGGCTGTGGTGGCCCTCGGCACCGGGCAGGCGCTCGGGGCCGCGCGGGGGTACGCGTGGGCCAACTGCAAGTGGGGCGGTGGCGACATCGACATCAACATCAATCAGAACGCGAACTTCAACACCAACATCGACCGCACTCGGATCCAGAACGAGTTCACCGCCACGGGGCTCGGCGACGGCAGCGGCCAATGGCAACACGACGGCGAGCATCGTCGGGGTGCGTCGTATCGCGACAATGCAACCGCCCAGAAGTTCGCAATCGGAACCGATGCGCGGGCGGCGCAGGCTCGGGAGCAGTACCGCGGTCGAGCCGAATCGGGACGTCAGGACCTGGCCCGCGGCGCGGCCGATGAGTTTCGCGCCTCGAGCGGCGGCGCCGGTGATCGCTCGCGCGATGGAGTCGGCGCGGGTGCCGGTGATCGCTCGCGCGATGGAGTCGGCGCGGGTGCCGGTGATCGCTCGCGGGGCGGCGGCAATGGAAGCGCCTTCAGCGGAAGTGATCGGAGCGGAAGTTCGACTCGGCAGGCAAGCAACCGGGGAAGCAGCAGTCGCTCCAGCAGCGGCGCCGCCCGCAGTGGTGGCGGCGGTGGCGGAAGTCGTGGCGGTGGTGGACGTCGCTGAGCGAACGCGGAGTTCTCGTTCAGTTGGGAGTGCAGACAGTGGATGTTCAGGAATCGATCCTCGGGAGCATGTCATGCTGAGCCGCCTTGTCTCTGGGTCTGTGCGTCGTTCTCTTCGACTGCTTGTGGCAGGTGCCGTCGGGTCGGCAGGCGCGTTGTGCAGCGGGTGTCGCACCGCGCCGCAGCAGTTCGACTCACCGGAACAGGCGGTCGATGCGGTCGTGTCGGCGCTTCGACCGGAGGTCGATCGGGCTCGCCTGCTCGAGATCTTCGGGTCGGACGCCAAGGGCAAGGTGACGTCGGGGGACAAGGTCGCCGACTCCAACGCGATCGAGACCTTCCTCCATCGATTCGATCAGAGCCATTGGATCGTGGAGGGAGAAGCGGACTCTCGGATTCTCGAGATCGGCGACAATCGCTGGCCGTTCCCCTTCCGGATCATCCCGCTCGATGGTCGCTGGGAATTCGATATCGCCTCCGGCATCGAGGAGGTCGCCAATCGTCGCCTCGGCGAGAACGAGCTCGACAGCATTCAGGCGCTGCTCGCAGTCGTCGACGCCCAGCGCGAGTACGCGTGGATGGCCGTCGATGGCGACGGAGTGAGTCACTACGCGCGAAAGTTCGTGAGCGATCCGGGCACCCGCAACGGCCTCTTCTGGCCGAACGCGCCGGGCGAGCCCTTCAGCCCGCTCGGCGATTTTGCCGAAGCTGCGGTCGAGGAGGGCCATGAACGAGGAAACGGCACCTATCACGGCTACCGATTCCGAATCCTCACCGCCCCGGGTCCCGGTGCGCCGGGCGGGGCGATTGACTACATGGTCGGCAGACGCCTGCTGGGACGATTCGCCGTCGTGGCGTGGCCCGCCGAGTACGGCAAGTCGGGGGTCAAGACCTTCATCGCCAATCACATGGGAGTCGTCCACGAGCGCGATCTCGGACCGGACACCGCGCGTGAAGTTGGGGGTATCAAGGCGTTTGATCCCGAAGGCTGGGAGCCCGTCGCCGATCTCTGATTGGAACACAGGCCAGATCACGCCGAGAGATGGACGATTTGTCCCTGTCAAGAGATTTCACCTATCGGGCGCGTGAGCAGAGCGTCAAGATGTCGTTTGGGGATGCCGCGCCCGCCGACGCTTCGTGCGTCGGCGTCGACCTGTGCGGCAATTCCCATCGCTTGGAGGAGGCCCCGAATGTTGCGTATCCGTCCGCTCGCCCTGTTGGCGGCGATCTTTGCCGCCGCGCTGGCCACGGTGGCCGGGGCTCGACAGACCTGTCCCGTCCCCGCCTTCGGCTCGTGTTTCGTTGCGCATCCCTCACCCGGCTGCGATGATCCGGTCTGCTGTGCAATCGTCTGCAGTCTTGACCCGTCCTGCTGCGGCTCGGGGCTGTGGGACGCCACCTGCGCCGCGATTGCCATGGACAACTGTGACGCACCCTGCACCTTCGAATGCAGTCCGAACGCCTTCATCGAGCAGGAGCCGTGCGGAGTCAACACCGTCAACAACGGCTGCGATGCGCCCCTTGGAACCCCACCGAGCTTCATGGGCATCGAATGCGGCGTGGAGATCTGCGGACGCCTCTGGGCGCAGAACGGCCAGTTCGACACCGACTGGTACGACTACTTCGTCGGCGATCCCGATGCCAGCGGCGACGAGCAGATCTGCATCACGGTCGCCTCGTCGCACCCAATCGTGGTCGAGCTCTACAGCGGCCCCTGCGGTTCGCTGACGCTGCTCCAACAGGTCGAGGGCGACTGCACCGACTCGGCGACCTTCTGCGTCTGCCTGGCTGCCCCGGGAAACTACAAGTTGCGGATCTATCTCGGCACCATCGGCGGCGGGCCGACTCTCTTCGGGCACCCGTGCGGCGCGGCGCTGCCCAAGTACCAGATCTCCTCCACCTGCGGCCCCTGCGACAACCCGTGCACCTTTGAGTGCAGTCCGAGCGCATTCCTCGAGCAGGAGCCCTGCGGCGCCAACACGGTCAACAACGGCTGCGATGCGCCGATGGGCACCGTTCCGAACTTCATGGGAATCGAATGCGGCGTCGAGGTCTGCGGACGTCTCTGGGCACAGAACGGCCAGTTCGACACCGACTGGTACAACTATTTCGTCAGCGATCCCGATTCCAGCGGCGACGAGCGGATCTGCTTCACCGTCGCCTCGTCGCATCCAATCGTGGTCGAGCTCTACAGCGGCAACTGCGGTTCGCTCACCCTCATCGATCAGGTCGAGGGCGACTGCACCGATTCGGCGTCGTTCTGCGTCTGCCTTCCGGCCCCTGGCATCTACAAGCTGCGGATCTATCTCGGTACCATCGGTGGCGGGCCGACTCTCTCCGGGCACCCGTGCGGGGCGGCGCTGCCGAAGTACCAGATCTCCTCGACCTGCGGACCCTGCACTCAGTCGCCCTGTGTGACTCCCCCGCCCTCCATGGTCGGCTGGTGGCCTTTCGACGAGACCGCGGGACCGACTGCGAAGGACATCGTCCAGAGCAAGAACGGCACATACCAGCCCTCGCTGGCCACGGGCCCGACGCCGATTGCCGGATACGTCTCGAACGCGCTCAACTTCGACGGCGTCGATGACTTCGTCCTCGTCCCTGCCACGCCGGTCCATGACTTCGGCTGTGGCCCGTTCTCCATCGACGCATGGATCCATCCGCTGCTCACACCGGCGGCTGGCGGCGTGATCTGTGCCCGGTCTGCGCCGGCCGGATGGACCTTCGGTCTCGACTCGACCGGGGCGCTCTACCTCGCCACCGAAACGACGTGTCTGCGCTGCATCCACAACGCCTCGGGACCGCTCACCTTCAACCAGTGGCATCACGTGGCGGTCACCGTCTCGGGTTGTCTCGGCTGCGGCGATCCCTGCAACACCTACGGTCGCATCATCACCTTCTACGTGGATGGAGTGGCGATGGGAGGATTCGCGGGCCCGAGCTGCTGCGATCTCTCCGGCTCGGCGCCGCTGCTGATCGGCAACGGGGCCGGCTCTGCCGCCGGCGACTACTTCGATGGGGCAATCGACGAGCTCGAGATCTTCAAGCGCGTCCTTGGCCCGGGCGAGATCGCGGGGCTCTTCAATGCCGGCCACGCCGGCAAGTGCAAGGAGTTCTGCAGCGGAACATGGGAGGCGCCGTCGTTCTCTCCAGGCAATGCCAACGTCTCCGCGGTCATCTGCAATCACACCTCGAACACCCGCACCTACTCCTACACCATCACGCCGATTCCGGCGTCGCCGGGTGTCTGCAACGTGAATGGTCCGGCGGTCATCACCCCGAATGCGGGAATCGTCACGGTTCCCCCTGGGACCTGCACCACCATTCCCGTGGTCATGCAGGTGCCACCGGGCGTGCCGGTCGGCTCGCACATGTGCTTCCAGCTCTGCTTCACCAACGTCGCCAGCGGTCGAATGACCTGCTGCTCGGGATCGGTGCTGGTCACCAAGCACTGGATTCCGATTCCAATCGATGCGGTGCTTGATGGAACCGTGGGCACGCCGTTCCCGGTGGCGTGGAAGATCACCAACGTCGACGACGACTCGGGCGTCTGGCCCTTCAAGCTCACGGTGATGCCTGACGACATGAATCCGGCTCCGGACATCGTTTCGCTGAACGGCTTGCCCCCGGGCACCCGCTACTTCGGCGAGGTCGTCGCCAAGCCGGGTGAGACCGTGGACTTCATCATCGACGCCACGTACCTCGAGCTCGACACGTTCCGCTTCTACACCATCCTCTTCGAGGCGGATCTTGATGGCGACGGCACGCTCGAGGCGGTCTCATCCATCACCACCCGCAGTCTTCCCAAGCCGGACTGTGTCGGGGACTTCAATCAGGATGGGATGATCGATGGTGCCGATCTTGGCTTCCTGCTCTCGCTCTGGAACACGGCGGGCGCGGATCTCGACGGAGATGGCAACACCGATGGAGCTGATCTGGGAATGCTCCTGGCGGCCTGGGGCGATTGCCCGTAGGAGCGAGTCACCCCGAACGCGCCGCCCATGCGGCCCAGCAATCGCGCCCCCGGAACGACGATGTGTCGTTCCGGGGGCGTCTCCCGCGCGACGACGGCGATTTCCGAATCATCGAGATCGGTGATGGCTTCCATCAGGAAGGGAGGAAGTTCGACAGCGACGAGGGGACCTGCACCGCTCTCGAGTGATCGCGCTTGCGCGAGCCGTGAAGGACGGGGAGTGGGGAGCAGGGAGCAGG
>CAYXKH010000210.1:3593-5531 GCA_964465255.1 uncultured Isosphaeraceae bacterium | reverse complement strand
CGCCCGAAACTGGAAAGCGCCCGAAACTGGAGGGCGCCCGAAACTGGAGGGCGCCCGAAACTGGATGCGTCCGAAACTGGACACGCATGAATCCCGCACGCATGAATCCCGCACGCATGAATCACGCATGAATCGCGCATGAATCCCGGCGGGCATCGCTCCCCAGGCCGGCCCGGGAAGCACCGACCCGGCTCGGGTTCTCGGGTTCTCTCGGGTTCTTTCGAGTTCTCTCAGAGAGAGGAGGGGACCGGGCGGGGGTTGCCGGCTAAACTGACCACGTTGTCGTTGAGACTGATTCGCGACTGCAGGGAACGGGTGACTCCGTTCAGCGACCGCCGGCGAATTGGACGCGGATGGCTCCGAGGCCTCCGAGCCCCCCCCGCTCGACCAGACTGCCACGCTCCGCGGCTGGGGGCGTTTCCCGGATCCAGTCCCACCTTTTGCTCCGGATCCCGAACCCCTCCCGCCAGCCACAATCAATTCCTCAGCTCAACTCCCCGACTCCCGGCCCCACCCAATGGCTTCCAAGCTCCCCATCTATCTCGACAACGCCGCGACCACCCGCTGCGATCCGCGCGTGGTGCAGGCCATGCTTCCCTACTTCACGGAGCTCTACGGCAATTCCGCGAGCCGCAATCACCGCTTCGGCTGGGACGCCGAAGAGGCCGTCGACCACGCTCGTGATCAGGCCGCGAGCCTGATCGGAGCCACCGCCAAGGAGATCGTCTGGACCAGCGGCTCCACCGAGAGCAACAACCTGGCAATCAAGGGCGCGGCCCGCATGTACGCCAAGGCCGGCGACGGCGCCACCGGACGCGGGCACATCATCACCGCCGCGCACGAGCACAAGGCCGTGCTCGATCCGTGCAAGCGTCTCCAGCGAGAAGGATTCGACGTGACCTTCCTCGATCCGCCGGCCGACGGCGTGATCACCGCGGCGATGGTGCGGGAGGCAATGCGGCCCGACACCATTCTGGTGTCGATCATGTGGGCGAACAACGAGATTGGCACGATCAACGAGGTGCCCGAGATCGGTGCGCTCTGCCACGAACGAGAGGTGGTCTTCCACACCGACGCGACCCAGTGGATCGGCAAGATGCCCTGCAATGTCGACCTCGACAACATCGACCTGATGAGCTGGTCGAGCCACAAGATCTACGGACCGAAGGGAGTGGGGGCGCTCTATGTGCGCCGCCGTCGACCGCGCGTCCGTCTCGAGGCGCTGATGGACGGCGGTGGTCACGAACGAGGCATGCGCTCGGGCACGCTGGACGTCACCGGCATCGTCGGATTCGGCAAGGCCTGTGAACTCTGCCAGAATGAGATGGAGTCGGAGCGAGACCGCCTCCACGCCCTCCGCGACAAGCTCGAGCGCGAACTGACCAGCCGGCTCGAAGTGGTGCAGATCAACGGACACGCCCAGCGCCGGCTCCCGCATCTGACCAACATGAGCTTCGGCTTCGTCGAGGGCGAGAGTCTGCTGATGGGCATCAATGACATCGCCTGCTCCTCGGGCTCCGCCTGCACCAGCGCCAGCCTCGAGCCCAGCTACGTGCTCAAGAGCCTGGGAGTCGGCGACGAGCTGGCCCACAGCTCGCTCCGACTCAGCCTCGGCCGTTTCAACACCGAAGCGGAAGTCGACCACGCCATCTCGCGCATCGAGAAGGCCGTGAATCACCTCCGCACGATGAGCCCGCTCTACGACCTCCACAAGGAAGGGATTGATATCTCGAAGATCCAGTGGCAGCAGCATTGATTTGAGCGCTCGGTTCGGCCCTCCGGGCCGACACTCGCTCTCGTACGCCGCGCCGGGCAAAGCCCGGCGGGCTGATAGGACGCGCAAGGCCGGCGGCGGACGCATAAGGCTCGAGAGCGAAGCGTCTGGTCGACTCCCGGCACGCAGCGCACGCATCAGTCGTGCAACCCGCTGCTGCTCCC
>CAYXKH010000210.1:0-3493 GCA_964465255.1 uncultured Isosphaeraceae bacterium | reverse complement strand
CTGCTCCCTGCTCTGCTCCTTCCCCTCCCCCCGCCTCCGCTCCGTCCCAGACCTCGGAACTTCCATGGCCTACAGCGAAAAAGTCGTCGATCACTACAACAACCCCCGCAACGTCGGAAGCTTCGGCGCCTCCAAGGAGGTGGCGACCCGCAAGGACATCGGCGTCGGCATCGTCGGCGCGCCCGAGTGCGGTGACGTGATGCAGCTCCACATCAAGGTCGATGATCGTGGCGTCATCGAAGACGCGAAGTTCAAGTGCTTCGGCTGCGGCTCCGCCATCGCCAGCAGTTCCCTCGCCACCGAGTGGATCAAGGGGAAGACCGTCGACGAGGCTCTCGAGATCAAGAACACTCAGATCGTCGAGGAGCTGAGCCTCCCGCCGGTCAAGATCCACTGCTCGGTCCTGGCCGAGGACTCGATCCGCAGCGCCATCGCCGACTATCGCAAGAAGAATGGCCTCGCCGTCGAATCGGACGCCGCCCACGCGCAGTCCTGAATGCGCCCCCGGCCCCTCATTGCTCATTCCTGATCCCTTCTCCCCTGCTCCCCCCTCTCCTCCCATGCCAGTCATCATCACCGAAACCGCCGCTCGCGAAATCGCCACCATCGTTGATCAGCAGGGCCTCGAACGCGACAAGGTCCGCCTTCGTGTCGGCGTGAAGGGTGGGGGATGCAGCGGGTTCTCGTATCTGCTCGACCTCACCGAGGCGCAGCGAGAGACCGACGAGATGTGGGAGTTCACCTTCCCGATGCCGGCGAGCAAGGCTGCTGCGGTGTCCGTCTCGGCTTCCGTCTCGGAGAGCGCCTCCGCCGGTGGCGTTGCGGTTGCCGAAGGTGGCGATGGCGGCACCTTCACACTGCGGGTGATCTGCGATCCCAAGAGCTACCTGTACGTGAACGGCACCACGATCGACTTCAAGGACGAGATCATGGGACGCGGCTTTGTCTTCACCAACCCGAACGCCACGACCACCTGCGGCTGTGGAAGCAGCTTCAGCGCATAAGACCGACCGCGCGAAACTCCTCGCGTGGTCGGTCAAGAGGGGGACGGGTTGTCAGGAGCGTCAGCCTCTTTCTCAGATCCCTCGAAGCCAGTTCAGCATGCGGTCCGGTCCGCGGTAGCCCACTTCGCGACCAACCTCACGTCCGTTGCGGAACGCGATGGTCGTCGGAACTCCGGCGATGTCGTAGCGCGACGCCAGCTCCGGCCGTTGTTCGATGTCGACGTGCACCCGCACCGCGTGGCTGAAGATCCAGTCGCGGACGACGGGGCTGGCCCAGGTGGTCGCTTCCATCTGCTTGCACGGGCCGCACCAGGGCGCACCGAAGTCGACGACGAGAAGCCGCGACGTTCCAGCGGCGGCGACGCCGCGCTCGAACCCCATCGGAGCTCGCGACGTCGTCGTCGCCGCACATGCGGTCAGGAGCGCAGTGGCGGCCAGAGTCAGCAGCGCAACGGTGCGGGACTTGCCAAGTCGATTTCTTCGTGATCGGTCGCGGCGGCGCTGTCCTGCGCCGCGTTCGGCGGTGTCGAGTCGGTCCATCCATGGCTCCGAGCCCGGTCGGGCAAAGTAAGGCGTGATGCTTCGGCGAACGAGTGGGAAGCGATCTGGAGGGGGCGGACCATTCACGAGTCCGGTCTCCGGCCGATCGCCGACCATTCTTCGCGAGGGAGCCTTTCGGCCTCAATGGGTCCCCGACTTGAAGAATGGAATGAGAGTTGTTCGCGGCGCGGGGCATCGCTCACTCTTCCCTCACCGCGGTCGCCTCCTCGCCGCATCTCGAGGAGCTCGTCGTCTCCGCACGCCCAGTCGTACGGTCCTGCGTGCGCGGAAGACCGATTCGCATGGCCGAGTCCGGAGTTCGTCGGGGATCAAGTGAGGCACCTGTCCTGCAACTGCGCGAAGGTGGTGATACCGATGCCAGACCAGCCGCAACATCCGCCGACGATTGAACTGGGCGAAGCACGGCTGCGCCCGCTCCGCATGTCCGACGCCGAGGCGCTCTACGCCGACCTGCGGGACCCCGCCGTGACAGCACTGACGAGCTACCCCGTCATCTCGGTCCCATTGGTCGAATCCATGATCGAGCGGTCGCAGAGCCGCTGGGCCGCGGGCGAGCTGTTGAAGTGGGGGGTCGCCCTTCGGCACAATGACCGACTCGTCGGCACCCGTGGCTTCACCGAGTGGTCCCCGGCGCACCGCTGGGCGGAAGCTGGCATACGACCTGGCCCAGGCTCACTGGGGCACAGGACTGATGCGACAGGCCGTGGCCGCCGTCATTCAATGGGTGTTCCGACAGGGCCAGATCGATCGGGTGCAGGCATGCGTCCGGGTCGACGACGAGCGGACGGCGCGGTTGCTCGAGCGGGGTGGGTTCGTGCGGGAGGGTTGCCTGAGGCGCTATCGCGTGTGTCGCGGGCGACCCCACGATTTCTTCATCGACGGTCTGCTGCGAACGGAGTGGGCAGACGCGCCCGACGAGGGTCGGTAGAGGCACGCCGAACCAGGCGCAGCAGCAGACGGCGGAGACTCATTTGATACTGCGGCCGACGATTCACCGAGACGCCGTCGGCAAGGTTGGGGTCGTTCCGCGGCAGGAGGACACGGTCATTCTGATTGCGACGAAACGTCTGACGCTGGTGCCGGCCACCGTGGCCCTGGCTCGCGCGGAGATCGAGGATCGCGCTGCGTTCGCTCGGCTGCTGGCTGCGACCGTGCCTGACAACTGGCCGCCCGAGTCGACCGCTGACGCGCTGCCGTTGTTTCTCGGCTGGTTGGAGGCCGCACCGGAAGAGGCCGGCTGGTTCGCCTGGTATGCCCTGGCAACCCGCGGCGCGGCGACCGCGCCACCCATGCTGGTGGGAGGCGGCGGGTTCCTCGGGCCGCCGAAGGACGGCAGGGTCCAGATCGGATACTCGGTCCTCACCCAACATCAGCGACAGGGGTACGCGACCGAGCTGGTGCGAGGGTTGGTGCGATGGGCGTTCGCGCAGCCCGGGGTATCCGCCATCACCGCCGAGACGGAGTGGGCCAATCCCACCTCGGTGCGGGTGCTGGAGAAGGTCGGGTTCTCGTCGGTTGGGCCGGCCAGCGAATTCGGGGGCCTGCGGTTCACGCTGGTGAGCAGCGCATCAGACGCCGAGCCCGGCGCCCCACCCGACCGGTTCGGCGTGTCCACCGGGCGTGGGCAACTCCACGACATGCGCCATCACTTCACACCGCCAGCGGACAAACTTTGGAAGCAGATCCCAGCACCCGCGCAGGAGGCCATCCTCGCCGCGGTGTGGTGCGGGCACTGTGGCGACGCACGGCCCGTACTCGATCACACTGGCGTCACCACTGACGAGGGAGACATCCGCCTTCAGGGCTTCTGTGCCAATTGCGGCCATGTTGTCGTGCGCATCGTCGAGACTTCCGAGCGTTGAGTTGGAGCATGAGGTCACGCGTCCCTTGCAAGGAACGATCATGGCAACGAAACGACGCATCTGCCG
>CAYXKH010000209.1:0-5544 GCA_964465255.1 uncultured Isosphaeraceae bacterium | reverse complement strand
CCGATTGCCAACACCGATTGCCAACACCGATTGCCAACACCGATTGCCATCATCAACTAGAGATTGCCGCGCTTGCCCTGTTCGAGCTCCAGGGCTTGGAAGAGCGCCTTGAAGTTGCCCTTGCCGAAGCTCTGCGAGCCACGACGGCAGATGATCTCGAAGAAGAGTGTGGGGCGATCCTGGAGCGGCTTGGTGAAGAGCTGGAGCAGGTAGCCCTCATCGTCGCTGTCGACGAGGATCCCAAGGTCGCGGACCCTGGTGTGATCCTCCTTCACCGCCTCGTGACCGTGCTGCTTGAGCATGGCGTCGACCCGGGCCCAGACCTGCTCGTAATAGGACTCGGGGATCGTCAGGAAGTCGACGCCGCGGCGCCTGAGGGCGGCGATCGAGTGCAGTTCGTCGTCGGTGCGGAGGGCCAGATGCTGCACGCCAGGGGTGTTGTCGTGCCAGTCGAGGTACTCCTGAATCTGGCTCTTCTTCTTGCCCGCGGCGGGTTCGTTGATCGGCATCTTGATGAGCTGGTTGCCCGAGGCCATCACCTTGCTCATCAGGGCGGAGTACTCGGTGGAGATGTCCTTGTCGTCGAAGTGCTTGAACATCTTGAAGCCCATGACGTTCTCGTACCACTCCACCCAGTGGTTCATGCGCCCGAGCTCCACGTTTCCGACGAGGTGATCGACGAACTTCAGGCCGCACGGATTGGCGGCGTTGAAATCGTTGAGGGCCAGCGATCCGACCTTGCGGAACCGCGGGCTGAAGGCGGCGCCCTGCTTGACCTTCGAGAGCTCGTACGCCCCGGTGCGCGAGACGAAGCTGTGCACGGCGCGGCCGTAGGTCTGGATGGTGGCGCGGGTCACGCTGCCGGCGGCGTCGGTCTCGGTGACCGGCTCCATGGCCGAGGTTCCACCATTCCGCATCGCCGCTTCGTAGGCCTTCTCGGCATCGAAGACGGTGAAGGCGACGTCCTTGACCCCGTCGCCATACAGGGCGACTTCCCGCGAGGCCTGATGGTCCTTGGTCAGACCGGTGGTCATGACGAAGCGGATGTTTCCTTGAGTGAGAAGCCAACTCGCCTCGTCGCGACTGCCGGTGGTCAGATCGCTGAACTGCTCGACGATGAAGCCGAAGGAGTTGGCGTAGAAGAACGCCGCCTGCCTGGCGTTGCCGACGTGGAAGCGGACGTGATCGACATCGATCAGCGAGAGCGGATCGGTCGAGGTCTGGCTGGCCGAGACGGGATGCGGATGGGCTGTGGTCATGGAGAACTCCGAGAGAGGAGAAACATAGCACCGGCGAAGGCCCGCGGGTGCACGCCGAAGGGGGTCGGCACCTCGCCTGATGCGGACCGCAACGTCCGCCTATTCGTACGCCAGAACGCACTCCACCCGCGTGCCGGGCAGTCCCTCGCGGCCGTGAAGCGAGGTCAGTTCGATCAGGACCGAGACCCCGACGATCTCGGCGCCGAGTTGCCGAACGAGTTCGCAGCAGGCCTTCATGGTCCCTCCGGTGGCAAGGAGATCGTCGACGATGAGCACCCGCTGGCCGGGGCGAATGGCATCGGCGTGGATCTCCAGAGTGTCGCGCCCGTACTCGAGTTCGTAGCTCGCGGAGATCTTCTTCGACGGAAGCTTCCCTGGCTTGCGCACCGGCACGAACCCGACGCTGAGGGCCTGGGCGATTGCGGTTCCGAAGATGAACCCGCGACTCTCGGCTCCGACCACCAGCTCGACATTCGACTTGCGAAACGGATTCGCCATCAGCTCGACCGCCAGCGCCAGACCAGCGGAGTCGGCCAGCAGCGGGGTGATGTCCTTGAACAGGATCCCGGGACGCGGAAAGTCGGCAACGTCGCGGATCAGAGGCTGGAGGCGGTGCATGAGTGAAGCAAGATAGTCGGCTGCGCCGACCAAGCCTCGGCGGCGGAGCCGCCGCTTACACTCCGCCATGCCCACCCCGTCGTCGCGGAACGCAGCCATCGAGACCGTCGAGCCGATTGGCAAGCGGGTCCTGATCCGCAAGGACGAGGACAAGAAGATCACCAGGGTCGGGATCCACCTTCCTGACAGGATCGAGATTCCGACCCTGACGGGCCGCGTGGTCTCGGTGAGCACCGAGATCGGGAACGATTCGAACTACCCGATCAAGCAGTACGACAAGGTGCTGTTCAACCCCAAGCACGGGATCCCCGTCGACTTCGAGGGCGACAATCGGCTGTTCGTGATTCCAATCGACGACGTCGTGGCGGTGTTCCGACGCGAGAAGGCGTGACCCGACAGCGCTCCAGAACCGATTGGCCCGTGTTCCTTCGCCACTCGACGTGACTCCTTCATCGCCATCACGATCGCCGACCGGCCTCCCCGACCCTTGCCCGATCGGCCGGGCCGAAGCGCCGATTGTCGGTCGGGTGCGACCGCCGGGCAGCAAGTCGATCAGCAATCGAGCAATCGTCCTCGCCGCCCTGGGCGAAGGACGCAGTCGCCTGATCCGACCGCTTCGCGCCGAGGACACCGAGCATCTCGTCGCGGCCCTGCAGGCGCTCGGGACGGAGATGGCCTGGCAGGGTGACGACCTCGTCGTCGAGGGAATCGGCGCCAGCCGCGGTGGACGATTTCCTCGCGGGGGCACGATCAACCTCGGCGACGGCGGAACCCCGACGCGCTTCATGCTGGCGCTGGCGTGCCTGGCCGGCGAACCCGTCACCATCGACGGCAGCGCGCGGATGCGGGAGCGACCGATTGCCGACGGCGTCGAACTGCTGCGATCGCTGGGGGCGACCATCGAGTACCTCGAACGACCCGAGGCGCTTCCGATTCGGGTCTCGCCGGCAGCACTGCGCGGTGGTCGCATCGAGGTCGGGGCCACCTCCTCGAGCCAGTTCATCTCGGCCCTGATGCTGATCGCCCCGGTGCTTCCCGAGGGACTCGAGATCCACTACCGGGCGGCGCCGACCAGCGCGTCGTATCTCGCCCTCACGCGGGCGGTGCTGAAGGAGTTCGGAGTCGAGGTCGCCGACCGCACCTGGGTCGGTCCGCGGTGCGATCGGATCGAGCGGACCACACTTGCGGGTCGCGACTACGAAGTCGAGGCCGATGCCAGCAGCGCGGTCTACTGGATGGTCGCCGGAGCGATCGTGCCGGAGAGCGCGGTGGCAATCGATGGGCTGGTGGTCGGTTCTCCGCAGCCTGACATCGAAATGCTCGAGGTGCTCGAAGACGCCGGCGTGCCCTGGTCCTCGAGCGGCGGAGCAATCACCGTCAGCGGACCACAGCGGCTCGCGGCAATCGATCGCGACTTCTCGCGCATGCCCGACGGGGCCATGGCCGCCGCGATGCTGGCCGCATGCGCCGCCGGCCGCAGCACGCTGCGCGGCCTCGCCACCCTGCGGGTGAAGGAGTCCGACCGCATCGCGGCGCTGGCGACGGAGTTGCGCCGCGTCGGGTGCGCGGTGGACTTCGACGACGACACCCTCACCATCGACGGCCCTTTTCCGGACGCCGCCGATTGGGTCGCCTGCGCAACCTACGGCGACCATCGCATGGCCATGTCCCTGGCCACGCTCGGGCTTCGACGCGGGGGCATCGCGATTGCGAATCCCGGATGCGTCAGCAAGAGCTATCCGGGCTTCTGGTCCGACCTTGGGGGTCTGGTCCCGGCCGCACTGCGGGCCGTTTGAGCGCATACTGCCTCGCCCCCGTCCCCCGCGACTCACGCTGCATGTCCCCCATGTCGGCCTTCTGGCGATTCTCCCGCCATCTCCTTCGCCGCCGCGCGCCACTGGCGGCGGCGCTGGTCTTTGCATTCATCTCGGCGGCGGGGCTGGGTGTCGGACTGGCCAGCATCGCGCCACTTCTCGGCATCATTCTGAAGGAGGACAAGAACCTCCGTGTGGAAGCGGCGCGGGTGAATGCCGAGCATCTGGGCGCCGTCATTCCGACCGAGCTGATCGAGATGCTCCCGGTCGACCGCTTTGCCGGCGTGGCCGTGCTTCTGGCCGCGCTCGCGGTCCTGACCCTGATCGGGGCCACGGCGAGCTTCTTTCACGAGTACATCGCCACCGCGCTCGCCGCTCGCAGCGCCGCCCAGGTGCGTGCCGACTGTTTTCGCGCCGCCGTGCTGCTTCCGTTGACCACGGTGGTGCGGCGCGGCCCGGCCGAGTACGTCTCTCGAATCGTCCGCGACAGCATCGAGCTTCAGCGCGGATTCATGGTGCTCTCGAGCCGGGCGGTCGCCCAGGTCAGCAAGGGAATCGCAGCATTTCTGGCGGCGATTGTCATCGACTGGCGACTGACCCTGGTGGCCCTGGTGGTGGCCCCGGCGCTCGCGGTCGTGCTGCGCAAACTCGGCAAGCGAATCCGCCGCGGCACACGCGGCGCTCTCGAAGCGCAGGAGTCCCTCCTGCGAACCGCGACGGAGTCGCTGCAGGGACTGCGGGCAGTCAAGGCCAACGGTTCGGAGCGGATCGTGCGCGGCCGATTCCGCCGGGCGAATCGCGCCGCCCTCCGGGGCGAACTCCGAGTGCGCACGGCGCGGGCCCTCTCCGGCCCGATCGTCGAGACCCTGGCGATCCTGGTGATCAGCGGACTGGCCCTCTTCGCGGCGCGGGAGATCATCGAAGGGCGACTCGAATTCGAACGCTTCGTGCTGGCGCTCACCGCCCTGGCGGTCGCGGGTGCATCGTTCAAGCCCCTCGCCGGCTTCATCAACGAGGTGCAGGCCGCGGGCCCGCCGGCGCAGCGCCTGGCGGAGATCATCGACGCCGCGCCCGAGCCGCGCACCCGCGGATTGCCGCGACTGCCGCGGCACTCTCGGAGCATCGCAATCGAAGGAGTTCGACTGCGCTATCCCGGGGCGGTCGAGGAGGCCCTCCGCGGTCTCTCGCTCTCGATTGCCCACGGCGAGACGGTGGCGCTGGTCGGTCCCAACGGCAGCGGCAAGACCACGCTTGCGAGTCTCCTGCCGCGGCTGCTGGTCCCGCAGTCGGGTCGGATACTGATCGACGGGGTCGACATCGCCTCGGTCGATCTCCACTCGCTGCGGAGGCAGATCGGTGTCGTCACCCAGGAGACCGTGCTGTTCGCCGGGACCATCGAGGAGAACATCCGATTCGGCATCGTGGGCGCGACCCGCGACGACGTCGTCGCTGCAGTCGAGCGGGCCCATGCCGCGGAATTCATCCGCCAGCTTCCTCGGGGTCTCGACGAGCCGGTCGCCGAGCAGGGGCTGTCACTCTCGGGCGGTCAACGGCAGCGGTTGGCCATTGCCCGAGCGCTTCTTCGCGATCCCGCGATTCTGATTCTCGACGAAGCCACCAGTCAGATCGACTCGGAGAGCGAACGCCAGATCCAGCAGGCCATCGCCGAGATTCGCGAAGGACGCACCACCATCCTGGTGGCGCACCGACCGAGCACCATGCAGTCGGCCGATCGCATCGTGGTGCTGGTCGAAGGAGCGGTGATCGACAGCGGAACCCACGCAGCTCTGCTGGGTCGCTGCGAGGTGTACCGGCGACTCGCGGCGGAGCCGGTGGCGGTGTAGGGGGCAGGG
>CAYXKH010000208.1:0-5592 GCA_964465255.1 uncultured Isosphaeraceae bacterium | reverse complement strand
TGCCGCTGCTCGTCCCAGCAGATCCAGAGGGGCCCCTTCGCGGCGGTCTTGAAGACCACCAGGCACTCCCCGATGTGAAACTTGACGCCGGGTTGAATCACCTTCGCGACATGCACATCGAGCTTTCGCCGGGCACGAACGGCGGCCTCAATCTCCGATAGCTTGGTCGCCCACTTCGCAAGTTCTTGGTTCTGCTGGCTCGCCTCGTATGAGATCTCGGTGAGCTTCTCCTTCTCAGACGGGGAGGGCCTCGGATTCAACTTGATGAGGCGCGCCTGTTCGGCAAGCCGGCCGAGCGCGGCGTTGATCTGCTCAATCGCCTTGGAGACCTGGACGCGCGCGCCCTGGAGCAGGGGCACCTCGCCGAGGGTGATGATGGTCGGCGTGTACGATTCCGATCCGATGGCTTTCACCAAGAGAGACCCCGTGACGTTGATGTCGCCACCAAGGATGTTTCCGTTGGGACACTTGAGGTCGCCGCCAACAACGAGCTTGCAGTCGGCGATCACTCGCTCGACGACGAGGTCGCCGGTCAATGCGCCTACGACCTTCTCAAGATACACGATCTGGACATTTCGCTCGACCTCGAGCGTTCCGCGGCCGTTGCCGGCCATCCCGCCGCGTGCGATGAGGTCGCCACCGCAGCGGATCTCGGCGACCTCGATCAACCCGCCGATATGAATATCGCCGCCCGCCGTGACCTTGAACCCCGAGCCCACGCCCCCGGCGATGGTCACAGCGCCGGGAAAGTCGATGTTCCCCGTTGAGAAGTCCACTTGCCCGGGCACCTCGAGCGACTGTGTCACCGAAAGTGCATTGTCCTTCAGCATCAGGACGCCCGCGGCCTGCGCGATGATCCGCCCGCCAGAGTCAATCGTGAGCATCGGCTGGAACTTGATCGCGACGGGCTTGCCCGGCCGGGCCTTGAGCAACCCGCCGCGGACATTGCGGCCATCGGTTCCATCGGTCGGGCCGCGGGCCATGCCGACAATGTCGCCGGTCTTGACCGGCGCGTAGTGCTGCCCCTGGTAGTGGTCGGTGCGCTCCGCGCTCGCTGGCGCGTGCGCGGGTCGCGGATCGAATCCCTTGTGCCATTCCACTCGGCCATCCTCGCCGGGCACCGCCGGAACACTTCGGGCGATGATGTCGCGGCGATCGGTGGCCCCCGAGCCGTACGCGGCCGCGAATGCGGCGACGTTTCGCTCGACCTCCTGATCGATCAGCACCCCGGCCGCCTTGACCAGGAAGAGCAGGGTTGCCGGCGTGAGCAGCGCGGCGTCGAGCCCGGGCGGAGCCACCAGTGTGGCCTGGCTTCCATCGGCCGCGATCTTGACGCTGATCTCTGGAGTGGCGGCCATTGTGCTCCCCTGTCAAGCCGCTTTCTTCGCGGCGACCTTGGCCATCGTCGTCTCGATGATCTTCGACAGGCTCTCGGGCGTGAAGGGCTTCACCGCGTAGTTGTTGACCCCGGCCTGGATCGCCTCGATCACCCTGGTCTTTTCCGCCTCGGTGGTGACCATGATGATGGGCGTGGTCTTCTTCGCTCCGCGGTAGCTCTTGACGAACGTGATTCCGTCCATGACGGGCATGTTCCAGTCCAGAAGGATCAGGTCCGGATTGAACGCATCGACCCGGCTCAGGGCGTCCTGCCCATCGCTCGCCTCTTCGACGGCGGTGGCGCCGATGGTCCCCAGAACACCCTTCACGATGTTTCGCATGGTCTTGGAGTCGTCTACGACAAGAACGCGCATGGTGGTGAGTCCTTCAACGGTTGGTGGGGGGTTGGCGGGGCAAGTACGAGTCAGGCGGGTGTGCCGGCGGGGATGGCCGACTTGGTTCCGTTGGAGGCCGTGGCCGCCGGGGAGGCCTGGGCTTTCGTGCTGGACTGGATGGCGACGTCGATGGTGAACCGACCGGCCGCGGCGTTGCAGTGGATGCAGATGCTCGTGGCGCTGCTCGGCGAGGAGATCTGGTGGCTGGGCGCGATGATCACCGAGGGGCATCCGATGCTCACGGCCTGTCCCTCGAACTTGGCCTTGGCCCCGCCGGCGATCATGTTGGCCAGCTCGCCGATGGCGTCGGCAAAGTCGGCGGTGCCAACCTCTAACCGAGTCCCCGCGAAGGCCGAGGCGATCTGCACGGCGCTCATCTTGGTGAACCCCACGATGACCGAGCCGACGACATCCCCTGAGAGGCCGATGACCCCCGAGACGTCGTACTGCTCTTTTCTCGTGCCAAGCTCGGGCTTCTCGAATGTGACGGGCATCCTCACCATGGAGCTGAACACTGCCTTGGTGGCTTCCAGGAACGCGTTGATATGGCGGACATCCATGCTCATCCGTCTAGATCCTTCTCGCGGCGCGCCCGCGGAAACTGAGAGGGCCGGAGCATCAGATGCACCGCGGCTCGCGTGTTCATCGGCCCTCGACGCGACCGACTTGGGTCGGTCCCGGCCGGATTTGTACTCTCGGCCGAGCCCGGGGGAATGGCTCAGACTCGCCCGACGGGTGGCAGCAGGCTCATGGCTCGGGTTCTGGAAGTCGTCTACGGCCTTCCCGCGTCGATTCCAGCCCTGGCGGGGAACGACGCCACCCCGAAATGGACGCTATCCGCCCTGCTTGGTTGGGTGCATCTCCGCCCCTACGGGGACCGTCCCCGGACTTTCGGCGATGGCCCGGGCACCTGCGTGGCGAAGGTCAGGCCGCGATGGCCGTGTTGAGGGCTTCGGTGAGCGTCGGCGAGTTTGCCTGCGTGGGGGCGAGCTCGGCGAAGCGATCGCGGATCTCCTGGAAGCGCGCCTGGCTGCGCACAAATGCGGCGACGATGTCGGGATCGAAGTGCTCGCCGGATTCCTTCACGATCATGGACCGGGCGATGTCGTGGCTGAACACGGCCTTGTAGACACGCTTCGAGGTGAGGGCGTCATAGACGTCGGCGAGGGCGACGATGCGGCCGCACAAAGGAATCTGCTCGCCGGACAGCTTGGCCGGGTACCCGTCACCGTTCCACCGCTCGTGGTGGGTGGCGGCGATGTCGCGGCCCATCTCCAGAAACTTGACCCCGGGGAACGTGCGCAGCGCGGCGCCGAGCGTCTCGGCGCCCAAGGCCGCGTGGGTCTTCATGATCTCGAACTCGCGGTCGTTCAGGCGGCCGGGATTGAGCAGCACGCAGTCGGGGATCCCCACCTTGCCGATGTCGTGCAGCGGGCTGGTCAGGTAGATCAGCCGGATGAACTCGCCGTCGATGCGGTCCTTGAACTTCTCGACGCCCGCCAGGTCCTGCGCCAGGACGCGGCAGTAGCTGCGGACGCGCTCCAGGTGCGCGCCCGTCTCGGGGTCGCGGGATTCGGCGAGCTTGGCCATCGCGAAGATCGCCACGTCGCGGGTCTCCAGCGAGAGGATCCGCTCGGCGGTGTGGAGACGCTCGATCAGCTCGGCCGGATTGAACGGCTTGGCCACGAAATCGTCGGCCCCGGAGGCGAGGCCCTGGACCCGCTCCTGAGCGGTGTCGCGCGAGGTGACGAGGATGATATACACGTACCCGGGCAGGTCTTCGGCGCGGATGGCCCGGCACAGCTCGGGGCCGGTCATCCGCGGCATCTCCCAGTCGGTGACCACCAGTCGGAACTCGCCGGTGCGCACGCGCTCCAGGGCCTCGGCACCGTCGCGCACGCACGTCACCTGAAAGCCCGCCTGCGTCAGCGTTGCTTCGAGCAAGACGGCCTGCACTTCGTTGTCTTCGGCGACGAGGATGTTCATGTTTGGGCCCCCGGTGGCGTTGATCCGTATGGCGGTCTGATGTCTGATGCGTTAGGTTGACTGGGGGATGGTGGATGTGCCGTTGAGCTTCTCGCGCGCGGCAGGGAGGTACGCGAGGCACCGCTCCACCTCGGCCCGCAGTGCGGAGAGCGTGCCGGTCACGGCGTCCAGGTGTTCCTGCCGGGCTTGCGACTCCACCTCGCCGGCGAGGGTCCGCAGCGCCGAAGCCGCGACCGCCCCGGCCGCGCCCTTGAGGGCGTGGGCGGTGCGTCCGACCTCAGCCGCGTCCCCGGCCGCAGCCCGCTGCTCGATCACCAGCAGGTCGCTGCGGAGCTGGGCCTCGAACTTCACCAACAGCAGCGTCGCGATGGCGGTGTTGCCCATGCACCGCTCGGAGAGCTCCGCGAGCACCAATGGCGGAGCCACCGACGCCGGGGAGGGACCCTGATCGGCGTTCAACAACGCTTGGTTCTCGGCGATGCTCATAGGTGTTCCTTACGCGGCCTGCTTCGTTGAACTCCGGGCGTGCAGAACCTGCTCGATGGTCCGCAGGAGCTCGGCGGGGTTGATGGGCTTGGTGGCGTACGCGTCCATGCCGGCCCCAAGGCACAGCTCGCGGTCCCCCTTCATCGCGTTGGCGGTGAGCGCGATGATCGGCAGGCGGCGACCTCCGGGGAGCGCGGCCTGCTCCAGCCTCCGGATCTCTCGGGTCGCCTCGAAGCCGTCCATCTCGGGCATCTGGCAGTCCATCAGCACCAGGTCGAAGCTCGATCCCTCCGCCCGGGCCGCCTCAGCTGCCAGCTTCCCGTTGCCGACGATGTGGCATTCAAAGCCCGCCTTCGCCAGGATCTCGCGGGTCACGATCTGGTTGATCTCGTTGTCCTCGGCGACCAGAACCCTGCGCGTGCCCGCGGCGGCAGGCCCGGAAGCCGGCGGCATGGCCTGGAGCTCGCTGGGCGACTCCGCACCGGGCACTCCGCTCGATCGCCCGACGGCGCTCATGATCGTGTCCAAGAGTTGCGACTGGCGGGTGGGCTTGGTCAGCGTGCCTGCGAAGCCCGCGGCCTTGGCCCGCGCGGAGTCGACCAACGACGAGAGAGGATGTTGCAGCAGGAGGGCGGTCCCATCCAGCGTCCTCAGTCGCCGAACGGCGGACGCAAGCTCGAAGGCGCCGACATCCCCCAGTTCACTGCTTACAATCGCGACCGCGAAGTAGTCGCCAGACGCCGCGGCCTCGGTCAGCATCGCGAGCCCCTGCTCCGCGTCCTCGGCCTCTTCCGCTCGTGCCTGCCAGTCAATGAACTGGGTGCATAGAAGGTCCCGCTGCGGTTGGCTCCCGCCCACAATGAGCATACGCAGACTCGAAAGGTCTCCGTGCCGCGTTGGCGCTCCCGCCACGGCCTCGAACTGCGCGGTAAACCAGAACGTGGAGCCTTGTCCCTCTTCACTGGCGACGCCGATCGACCCGTGCATGAGTTCGGCGATCCGCTTGCAGATCGCCAGCCCCAGGCCCGTGCCGCCGTGTTGGCGCGTGGTGGAGGAATCGGCCTGCATGAAGGCCTGGAAAAGGCGGCCCTGTTTCTCATTGGCGATGCCGATTCCCGTGTCGCTGATAGTGAACCGGACCAGGGGGCCGCCCTCGCCCTGCTCCTCCGGCACAACGCGGATCACGATGGAACCTTGCTTGGTGAACTTGATGGCGTTGCCGATGAGGTTGATCAGAACCTGCCGCAGCCGATCCGCATCGCCGCGGAGGCGCCGTGGAAGAGCTGGCTCGACGCAGCAGGTGATCTCCAGTCCCTTCTGTTCGACGCGGGGCGCCTGCATCTGGACC
>CAYXKH010000207.1:0-5594 GCA_964465255.1 uncultured Isosphaeraceae bacterium | reverse complement strand
CTTCGCAGGGGTCTTCGCGTTGCGCTTCGAAATGGCTCCCGTCTGAGCCCCGGCCTTGATCGCGCCCACCGGCGTCGCCGAGTCCACGGCCCGCGGGGGCCGACCGCTCCGCTGCGTCGAGCGCGATTCGGGGCGTCGAGTGGGAGCCCTCGCCGGCAGCGGAGTGACCCCCATGCTGTCCCCCGGCTGGGCCCCGAGCAGCCCCGCGGATTCGGCGGTGATGGCCACGACCTCATGCTCGATGGCCGCCTTGCAGCGGATGGCCCGGAAGCCGTCCTCGCCCTCGAAGCTCACGAAGGCCTCGCTCAGGGTCGAGGGATCGTGTCGCTCAGCGGGCTCGCCCAGGGCCAGCACCCGCGTGGCCTTGACCAGCGGGATCTCGTTCCGCATCGCCTTGACATACGGACCGCCGTCGAAGGGATCGACGTGATCGTCGTAGATGAACCCCTGGTCCTCGAGCATCTTGCGGGCCGAGCGCGTCTCCTCGCCGACCCGCCCAATCAGATTGCGGGCCTCGGGCGGAAGCAGCGAGGCGAAGATCTCGCCGCGCGGGAAGAGGGCGGTGATGAACTCCTTGCTTGACTGGCAGAAGCGATCGGCCTCGGCGTACTGGAGATTGATGAACCGCCGGCCGAGATACTCCCAGAGCAGGTTGCGGCTGTCGGGCGTCAGCGCCCCCATCAGCTCGGCGATGATCCGATTGCTGAACCACTCGCGGTGCAGGCCGATGTAGTGGAACCGGATCAGGCTGAGCAGCGATCCGAGTCGTTCCGGATGGCCGCGGTAGCCGGGCGCGAGGATCAGACCCCCCATCTCGCTGGGACCGCTCTCGTCGGTGCCGAGCTCGAGGGTGATGTGCACCGTGCCGGTCTGCAGGTCCTCGCTGAAGTGGTGGCGCTTGCGCACCTTGAAGAAGGTGTGCGGACGGCCCGGCCAGGAGATGCAGGAGATGGCGGCGCTGGTGCCGACCACGCTGTCAGTATCCACCTGCTCGAGCACGAACATGAACTCCCGCTCGCGCTCGCTCGGCGCCTGTCCGGCGAAGCTCAGCCGGCTTCGGGCGATCTTCGCAGCGATGATGTCGCGGTCCGCGGGAAGATTGATGAAGTGGACCATCCGCGCCAGCTTGAGGAGCGTCGGCAGATCGTCGATGGTGGCTTGTCGGATGACGAACATGGAGTATCGCGTGCCGATGTGGCGAAGAGGAGCGTGATCGCCGGAGGGCCGCGCGGACCGTCGGCAGCCGCAGGATAACCGGCGGCCCCCGTCAGCCGCTCATCCGCAGCACGATCTTGCTCGATTCATCCCGCCGCACCGACACGGCGCGAATCACACCTTCAGCAGCGCCCGCTCGACGATTTCGAACACCTCGGCGAGCTGCTCGGGCTTCATCACGCCCACGGGCGGGAGGAAGCGGATGTGAAACGGGCCATGGCCGCAGTAGAAGGCGATGACACCCTCCTCGAACATGGTGTGCAGCGACTTCATCACCTTGGTCTTGTCACCGCCGAAGGGCGTGAGCCGCATCATGCCGCCGACTCCTCCGAAGTACGGAGTCTGCGTGCAGGGACGACCGGTGAAGTGCGCAATCGGCGAGAACAGCTCGGGACGCCGCTTCACCAGCGCCGCGGCCTGTTCGCGGAAGGCATGCTGAAGCTGGGCGTTGCGACCGTTCGGGCCGTAGTGACCATTTTCGCGCAGCCGCTCGAGGGCTCGCTGACCGACCTCCATCTCGACCGTGCCGGAGATGAAGGTGCCGCTCAGCAGTCCCGGCTTCGGGTTGTACTCGGCGGTGTACAGGCAGGCGCAGGACTGACTCATCTTGCCGAGCGTCACCACATCGATGTACTCGCCGAGCCCGAGCTGCTCGAAGTGGAACATCTGCTCGGTGCGACCGAAGGACTGCACCTCGTCGGCCCACACGGCGATGTGGTGCTCCTTGCAGATCCGCATCAGGGCCTCGAAGTACTCCCGCGGCGCCTGGTTGAACCCACCCTCGCCCTGCACCAGCTCCATCACGAAGCATGCGTACTGGCCCGGGTACCGGGCGATGGCCTGCCGCAGATGCCAGCAGGTGTAGTCGATCGAGCGCTGCCCGTGCTCGGGGTCGTAGAAGGGCAGGTAGTCGACCAAGGTGTTGAGCGGAAGACCCACGCGTCCGGCGGCCGAGTCGCCGATCTGGGCCATGGTGGTCGAGCGGCCCATGAAGCAGTCCTGAAAGGCCAGCACGCGACTTGCCGGCGCGTTCCGCTGGAAGCACACCTTGAGCGCCGACTCGTTGGCCATGCACCCGGAGTTGGTGATGAAGGCATGGCGGAGGGCACTGGTCCGGGCCGCTTCGGCAACCAGCAGTTCGGCGAAGGTGATGCTGTCGGCGTTGAACTGCAGGTTGCCCTGCTGCACCGTGTCGCGGAGCGAGGCGTTGATGGCGGTGCGGATCGTCTCGGGATCGCCGTGGCCGAACATGTGCACGCCGATGCCGTTGATCATGTCCCACTTGACCGAGCCGTCGAGCAGTTCGACCAGGGCGCCGTGCCCGGCGCCGCTGCCGATGTAGGGGTAGAGGGCGGCCTTGCCGCGCACCTCGGCATTGCGGTCAAGCCACTGCTGAAACGATTCGCGAAGCTCCGCGGTCGCGGGGCGGGCGCCGGTGAGGATCGCCTGTCGCTGTTCGATCTCGCGGACGATGGAATCGATGTGGGCGGTGATCTCCCGGCTCGAAGCGATGGCGGCGCCCACCAGCGGTGGCGCGGCGACGGAAGTCGTTGCGGTCATGGGAGCCGAGTGTAGCGCAGGAATGAGGTCGCTACGGCAGGTAGGGACCAAAGCGGAGCGTTCCAAAGAGGTCGTCTCAGCCGCTGTGGAGGGCGAGTCGCTGGAAGAGCACCGCGAAGAGCTGGGATCGTTCAACCAGACTCCGAACCTCCACGAACTCGTCGCTGCGGTGGAGGTTCCCACCGCGGACCCCGAGGGTGTCGATGGTGGGGAGCCCCGCCGATTGCAGGATGTTCCCGTCGCAGACGCCGCCGGTTCGGGCGAAGGGCAACGCCTGCCCAAGATCTCCCGCGGCCTCCCGCGCCGCGAGCGCGAGCGACTCGACCGCAGGGGTCAGCGGTTTCGCGGGTCGATTGAACGCCTTGTCGACGATCACCCGCGGGAGGAGATCGCCTGATGTCGCCAGCGCTCCGAACGATTCGTCGAGTCTCCCCTGCGCGACCGCATCGGCGAAGCGGACATTGCCCCAGCAGGCCGCATGGTCCGGGACCGCGTTGGTCACCTGCCCCCCGGTCAGCGGGCCGACATTGACGATGGCCCCGCCGGGCAGATCGATCAGATCCCGCATGCGCCCGATGAGCGTCGCGAGTTCGTAGACGGCGCTCACGCCCTTCTCGAAGTCCCTTCCGACGTGCGCCGCCCGACCGTGCACTTCCACATGAAACTGGCCGGTCCCCATCCGTTCGACCACCAGCGAACCGTCGGGAAGCGCCGGCTCGAGGGCCAGGCCGATCCGATGCGCCGAGGCTGCGGCCATGAGCGCCGCCGCCGAATGGAAGCTCCCGGTCTCCTCGTCGGCGTTCAAGAGAAAGGTCCAGGGCAGATCGACGCCCGCGTCGGCGAGCGCCTCCAGGGCGACGAGGGCGACGAGTATGCCGCCCTTCATGTCGGCGGCCCCGGGCCCGACGGCCGTCGCTGCGTCGGGAGCAATCGAAAGCGTCTGAAAGGGGCCGAAGGGATCATGCACCGTGTCCACATGCCCGGCGATCAGAATCGATGGCCGCTGCGACGTGCTGGTGGTGCGAGTGGCCACGACCGTCGAGGGCGCGGCTCCGGACGCTCCCCCGCGAGCGTTCGGGAGCGTCAGCCACTCGGGGCGCGAGTCGCCCGGAACATGCACGGCGGTCGCCCCGAGTCGCTCCAGTCGGGCGACGAGCCGGCCGCGGTATTCGTCGATGCCGGGGGCGTGGCCGGTGCCACTGGGAATGGCGACATGCCCGGCGAGATCGGCCAGGAGATCGCTTCCTCGACGAGCGATTGCAGCGCAGACCCGGGACTCGTGCTCGCTGAGCCCGCGGCCAGCGGCGCGTGCGGACCCGCCGAGGCCTTCACTCATCGCTGACCGCCGTCGGTCCAGACTCCGCTGAAGACCTCGACCGCCGGACCAGTCATGAAGACGTGATTGGTCAGGTCGCGCCACTCGAGTACGAGATCGCCACCGGGCAGATGGGCCAGCAGCGTCCTCGCCGTCCGTCCGCAGAGAACACCCGCGACGCACACCGCACTCGCTCCCGTCCCGCAGGCCTGGGTGATGCCGCTGCCGCGCTCCCAGGTGCGCATGATCACCTCGTCGGAGCTGCGGACCTCGACGACGTGCACATTCACTCGACGGGGAAACGCGGGATGGCGCTCGAGGCCGGGACCGATGCGGGCAAGTTCCACCGCGGCGACGTCGGGCACGAAGATCACCGCGTGGGGGTTCCCCATGCTCACGAAGATCGCCTCGAAGCACTCCGTCCCGACAGCCAGCGTGCCGGCAAAGCCCTTCCCTCTCGGCGTCACCGCGAGGAGGTGCTTCGCATCAACCGGAATCGAGGCGAGATCGAGGATCGGCTCGCCCATGTCGACCGTGGCCTGCTCGACCTTCCCGCCGGCGTCGAGGGTGTAGTCGATTGAGAGGATGCCCCGGGCGGTCTTGACCCGGATCGGGCGGGCCTTCGCGAGCCCGTGATCGATTGCGTACTTGGCGACGCAGCGGACTCCGTTGCCGCACATCTCCGACTCGCTTCCGTCGCCGTTGAACATGCGCATGGCGACGTGGGCGTCGCTGCCCGCATCGGGCGGTTCGATCAGGATGAGGCCATCGCCCCCGACGCCCCGATGCCGATCGGCGATTGCCCGGGCCAGCGATTCGGGATCACTCACACGGTGGGCGAATCCGTCGATATAGACGTAGTCGTTGCCGAGGCCGTGCATTTTGGTGAAGGGCAGCATGGGGTGGGACGACAGTCAGCAAGGGGGATCGCATTCGAACGAATGCTGCCAGCGGTGGGGCGAAGTCGCACGAAAGGGCGATCCTACGCGGCGGAGAGGAGCAATCGAGCGGCGCCGACGAGGGCAATCAGGCCCGACACGATGGCGATTCGACGCACCAGCCGATCGATCGCCAGAGCGTCGACGCGCTGCCCGAGGAGACTCGAGAGATATCGCTGCCTCCAGCGGATCGACCCGTGCCGCCAACTGCGACGCGAACGATGGAAGTCACCGCCCGGCGCCACCGCCTCGAGGGCCCCGCACATCGCCTCGACCGCCCGCGCCGAAATCCGCCCGTCCCCGTCGGTGGCGGAGTTCTCGCGCGACAGATCGACGACGGCGAAGGAGTCGGCCTGCCGCTCGAGACGTCTGGAGACCCAACCGAACCCGACGAAGACGCAGAGAAGCGACAGGACCAGTCCCAGGCCGAGCAGGAACTCCTCGCCGCCGAGGCCCTCGACGATGGTTTCATTGAGCGTCACCGAGGCGACTTCCGCAAGCCCGCTGCCGATGATCGCCGCGGCGATCAGGGACGCGGTCCCGATGAACATGTGACGGCGGCGCAC
>CAYXKH010000206.1:0-5622 GCA_964465255.1 uncultured Isosphaeraceae bacterium | reverse complement strand
ACGCCCGCAATAAGCTGCGAGCGCATCTTACAATCGCGAGCGAAGCGAGCCTCCCCTCCCCCCCATGCACCCCCTCGAACAGCACTACCTCGATCTCACTCGGCGCCGCTTCTTCGGGACGGCGGCGCGTTCGGTCGGCGCCGGGCTCGGGTCGCTGGCGCTGGCGTCGCTGCTTCGAGACGGCCTGGGCGCGCCACGCAGCGCTGTTGCGGGAACACTCCTCGGTCCCGACGGCACGGCGACACCGGTCGCCGCCGGTGATCTGCCGGCCCGCACCGCCAAGGCCAAGCGGGTGATCTACCTGCACATGGAGGGCGCTCCGAGTCAGATCGATCTCCTCGACTACAAGCCGGAGCTGCGCCAGCGCTTCGACGAGGACCTTCCCGATTCGATCCGTCAGGGCCAGCGCATCACCGGCATGACCAGCGGACAGTCGCGCTTCCCAGTGGCGCCGTCGATGTTCGAGTTCACCCGCAAGGAGAACAACCAGGACGGCCTCTGGATCAGCGAACTGCTGCCGCACACCGGCGAGATCGCCAAGGAGATGTGCGTCATCCACTCGATGCACACCGAAGCGATCAACCACGAGCCCGGCATCACCTTCTTCCAGACCGGAAGTCAGCAGCCGGGACGACCTTCATTCGGCTCATGGGCCAGCTACGGCCTGGGCAGTTCCAATCAGGATCTTCCCACCTTCGTGGTCCTGATCACCCAGGGCGAAGGCAACATGCAGGCCCTCTCCGCCCGCTTCTGGGGCAGCGGATTCCTTCCGAGCGAGCATCAGGGCTGTCGGCTCCGCGCGGGCGCCGATCCAGTCCTCTATCTCCGCGATCCCGAGGGTGTGACCCGCGTCGATCGCCGGCGCATGCTCGATCTGGTCGGCGAGCTCAACGAGCGCGAAGCGCTTCGCTCGATGGACCCCGAGGTCCGCACCAGAGTCTCGCAGTACGAGATGGCCTATCGCATGCAGATGTCGGTTCCCGAACTGACCGACTTCTCGACCGAGTCGGCCGAAACGCTGGCGATGTACGGGCCCGATGTGGCCCGACCGGGCAGCTTCGCGGCCAACTGCCTGCTCGCCCGGCGGCTGTCGGAGCGCGGCGTGCGCTTCGTGCAGCTCTTCATGCGCGGCTGGGATGCCCACAACAACCTGCCCGGCGAGATCAGAGCCCAGTGCCGCGCCGTGGATCAGGCCCAGGCGGCGCTGGTCAAGGACCTCCGGCAGCGCGGGCTTCTCGACGAGACGCTGGTCCTCTGGGCGGGCGAGTTCGGCCGCACGGTGTACAGCCAGGGGGCGCTCACCAAGGACAACTACGGGCGCGATCACCACCCCCGCTGCTTCTCGGTGTGGCTCGCCGGCGGCGGGATCAAGCCCGGCATCACCTACGGCCGCACCGACGAGTACTCGTACAACATCCTCGAGAACCCCGTCGAAGTGCACGACCTCCACGCCACCATGCTGCACCTGATGGGAATCGACCATCAGCAGCTCACCTACCGACATCAAGGTCGCGACTTCCGACTCACGGATGTGTTCGGGAAGGTTGTGCGGGGGGTGGTGTAGCGATCGCCGGAGGCGATCGGGGGGCAGGGGGCAGGGGGCAGGGGGCAGGGAAAGATGGCAGTGGGTTGCAGGATTCGATGCGCGCGCGCGGTTCCGACGCCCACCGGGTCAATCGCAGCGCACGCACCCAATCGTGCAACCCTCTGCGATCCCCCCTGCTCCCTGCCGGCGAGCGAAGCGAGCCCGCTGCCCTTCGCGGCCTTTCAGGAAGCAGCGTGTTGTCGTGGTCCTCATGGTCCGGGGCGCATTCCAGACGAGCGACGTCTGGGAATCACCGAGCTCGGTCGACATCGCCCGTTGCTGGAGTTGCGGGGGTTGCTGGGGTTGCGGGAGGCAGCACGTCCGCAATCCACCACGGCCTCGAGGGAAGAGTCGAGTCCATGGTCGCTTCGGCCACGCCGGCGGCAACCTCGGCCGCCAGCCGGGCTGCGTCGTCAGCGGCTGCATGGGCCTGCAAGCGGGCCGCGAGTGACCGGGCCAGCGCGGGTCGCCACGTGACCGCGGGGATTGCGGCCTCGTAGATCCGGGCGGCATCCTCGGCGAGTCGCACAGCCTCGGCGATCTCGACCGCGCTGGCCGTGCCGTCCGCGGCGAAACGGAGCGCCAGAGCGGCAGCAACGCACTGGGTGTCGGCGAGATCGGGATGATCGGGACCGATCACACGCTGCTGCCACTCGATGGCATCGACGACCTGTGCTCGAGCGCGTTCCAGCTCACCCAGTCGCCACGACGCCAGACCCCGCTCGGCGAGCGCGCTCCCGACCGTGGTCACCGCGGCGTGGACTCCGCCGGCACTCGCCACGGCTGCCTCGACTTCGCCGCGCGCGGTCGCGGCGTCACCGCGGGCGTTGGCCAGACGAGCCAGTTCGAGATGACCCTCGGCGACCCGCTGATGGCTCTCGCCGTACTGCCCGAGCAGCGGCGGCATGGCCAGAGCGAGCTGGGCCTCGGCCTCGTCAAAGCGTTCGGTGCGCGTCAGGAGGCTCGCCAGCACGACTCGATTCCGGGCGGTGTCCACATGATCAGCGCCGAGCTTGGCGATGCGGAGCTCGAGACCGCGGCGAAGGGCGGGCTCGGCCATCTCGAAGTCGCCGCCCAGCAGCGCGATCGTCCCGACGTTCGCGTGTCCGCTGGCCACCTCGAAGTGAGTCGGGGGCAGCACCGCGCTGCGCAGCTCGACCACCCGCTGGGCCAGCGTCAGGGATTCCTCGAGTCGTCCTCGATACCGCAGCGTGGCGGCGAGGTTGTTCGCCGCCTGCAGGGCATTCGGATGACTCTCTCCCAGCAGCTTGATCTGGGCCGCGAGAGCCCGTCGCTGAATGGGCTCGGCCTCTGCGTAGCGACCACCGAGCAGATAGGTGCTGCCGAGATTCACCAGCGTGATGAGGGCGCCATGCGACTCCATCTGGCCCAGGCTCTCGCGCATGCGCAGCGACTCCAGCAGGGCCTTCTCGGCGGCTTCGAACTGGCCGAGCTCCATCCGCAGAAGCCCGAGGTCGTTGAAGGCGCTGGCCGTCGCGGCAGTGGCCTCACCCGCGGGGATGGATCGCCTTCGGCGCGACACCGCCTCCTCGATTGCGGCGGCGGCCTCATCGAACCTGGCCAGTTCGGCCAAGGTGCGGGAGAACTCGATCAATGTGAATGTCAGCTCGGTGTCGCCGAGCTCGATCACCTGTCGAAGCAGTTCGATGGCCCGGCGCTGGACGCGCTCCGCCTTGGCGAGTTCTCCAAGCTGGAAGTAGGTCGCCCCGATGATCCGCAGCGTCATCCCGGTGATGTGCGGCACCGCGCCGGGATCGGCCTCGATCGTCGCTGTTCCGCGGTCGAGCATCTCGAGGACGGTCATCTGTCCCGATCCGCCGCTGGCGGGATTCGCACCCTTGATGATCGAGCTGAGAAGCGCGAAGCTCTGGACGCTCCGTGCCGCCTCCCGCTGCGAGACTTCGAGCTGCGTCTCGGCCTGCCCGCGAGCCTCGACGGCATCGAAGGCAAACCAGAGCGAGCCGGCAGTCGCCAGGAGCAGGGCGGCAAAGGCGATGATGACTCCCGCCACCAGCGGCTTGTTGCGCCGCGCGAACTTGGCGACCTGGTACATCGCGCTTGGTGGGCGGGCCTCGATCGGGCGATGGTCGAGGTAGCGGGCCAGATCGTCGGCGAGCAGGCGAACCGACTGGTATCTGCCCTCCGGACGCTTGTCGAGACACTTCCCGACGATGGTGTCCGGATCGCCGCGCAGCGAGCGAGCGATCGTGCCGAGCCCGCGCGGCTCCTGCTCGATGATCACCCGGATCGACTCCGCGATTCCCTGGGTGTCGAGATCCAGCGGATGGCGTCCGGCGAGCAGTTCGTAGAGCACCACACCGAGGGCGTAGACGTCGCTGCGCTCGTCGATCTCCTCGGGACGACCCGAGACCTGCTCGGGACTCATGTAGGGGAGCGTCCCGAGGACCTGTCCGATCTCGCTGCGCAGGGTGGTCTGCGATTCGCTCCTCTCGGTGAACCGGGCGATCCCGAAGTCGAGCACCTTGGGTTCGCCGCGTTCGTCGACCAGGATGTTCGCCGGCTTGATGTCGCGATGGAGCACTCCTGCCGCGTGGGCATGGGCAATGGCATCGCACACCTTGATCATCATGCCGACCCGCTCGCGAATCGATGAGGCCCGCACGCGGCAGAACTCGGCAATCGACGAGCCCCGCACGTACTCCATCGCGAAGAAGGGAACGAGGATCGTTCCCCGCGGAGTCTCCAGAGCCTCGGTGCCGGAGGCGAAGACCTGGGCGATGTTCGGATGCTGAAGCCGACCGAGGATCTCGCTCTCGCGGCGGAAGCGACGCATCACACTTCGACCCGCAAGACCGGGACGCATGACCTTGAGGGCCACGGTGCGCTTTGGACTCCGCGCCTCGGCGAGATAGACCACGCCCATGCCGCCCTCGCCGAGCACCTCGAGGATCACGTACTCGCCGATCCGCTCCGGGACGATCTGCCCGGACAGCAGCAGGCCCTCCTCGGCGGCATCGGCGAGAAGTTCGCGCAGCGAGTCGTTGCCGGCCTGAATGTCGACGCGCGGGGCCGCCTCATGAGTGAGAAGCGACTCGACCTCGCCCCGCAGCCGCGGGTCCCCTCCGCAGAGCTCGGCCAGTCGCGGCCCCTGCTCGACCGCGGGCAGATCGACGACTTCGGCAAAGACCTGTTTGACGCGCTGGTGGAATTCGGCGTCAAGGGGATTCATCTCCGCAGAAGATACTGTCCCGCTTTCCGACTTCGGGCCTCCCCGCCGATGATTCCCATGGCACCCCTCGAACCCGCCATCCTCTTTGAGAACGAGCGACTGCTGGTCCTCGACAAACCCGCGGGCTGGCACTGCGTCGAGGCCCGGCGGACCGATGGCGCCCCCACGGTGATGACCTGGCTCAGAGAGCGCCGACCCGCGCAGGGAGGGCTCAAGGAATCAGGCCTGGTTCACCGCGTCGATCGCGAGACGACCGGGTGCCTGGTCGTCGCCAGAAACCAGGCTTCGCTCGAAGCGCTGCGGGCTGGGTTCGCCGCCTCGGCCGAGTTCGGGGCGCTCTCAATCCAGAAGACGTATCTCGCGCTTCTGAGACCCTCGGCCCCGGCAGAGGGGAGCTGGCGGCTCTGGTTCTCGAGCCGCCATGCCCGCAGCGCAAAGGTGACGGTGAGCGCTCACGAGAACTCGGGGGCATGCGGCGAATGCCGCTGGACGATTCGGAGAGCCGCGTCGACGGGACCAGTGGCGATGCCCGCATCGTCCGACGAACGCTCGAACGCGAGCCTCGCGGCGCTCGAGCGGCTCGATCCTGCTGCGTTCGATCTGGCGGCAATCGAGCTCGTCGGACCCGGACGGCGCCACCAGATCCGCGCCGGCTTCGCCTGGCTCGGACATCCGCTGGCAGGCGATCTGCTGTACGGCGGCTCGCCGCTCAGGCGCCCGGATGCACCGCCTTCCGAGGGGACCATCGCCCTCCATGCCTGGCGGGTCTCGATCGAGTTGCCTGAGGGCGGGTCGCTCCCGGTCGGGTCGCTTGCGGTCGAGTCGC
>CAYXKH010000205.1:0-5623 GCA_964465255.1 uncultured Isosphaeraceae bacterium | reverse complement strand
CAGGTGCCGGTCAGGCCCCAATCCGAGAGAAGGGCGCCGAGGTCGGCGCCGTCGACCTGAAACAGGCCGTCTCCGTTATCGAGATTCGCGGGGCACCCGGGGGTGCCGCACCCGCCGCCCGCGAGGGCCGAGGTCGCGATCGAAACGCTCGCAGCGAGTGCGAGCCCGGTACACATATAGCTCATGAAAAATCGATTCTTCACAGAGGTCTCCTTCCAGAAGACAGTTTTGAAAACAGCGAAGCACTGAACATCAACTGATCAGCACTGGCAACCAACACTGGCAATCAACACCGGCAATAAACACAGGCAATAAACACTGGGCGATACGAACGCCCGGGACCCGGTGAGGGGCCATCGGATCCCAATGAGATATGGAAGAGTTCCAGTTCTCCCACCCTCCAGCGGAAGAGTCTACCTTCGGCCTCTCGCCTCGGAAGCGCAAAAATCGTTCTCTTCAGCCTATTCCGGGAGATGGGGCTCATCTCCCCGCACCCTCTCTACGCCAGCGCGGGTCCGAGGGATCCCGAAGCCCCGAGCTTTCCCAGAGTCCGGAATCCGCGACCGGAGACTCCCTCAATGGGTCGGCGTCTGCAAGGGAGCCGAACCGCATCCGTCGAGGGCGAACTCGACACAGAGTCTGTCCCACGCCTCGATGCAGCACTCGGGCACGACCCGACAGACCGCATCGCAGCAGTCGACGTCCGTGCAGCCGGGAGCGCCGACCGTGGCGCAGTCGTGATCGGACGGCGGGCACTCCAGCGGCCCGTTTCCACAGAGAACCGCGCAGAGGGTCTGGGACGCTTCGGCGCAGATGGCATCCCAGGCCTCCTCGCAGCAGAACGGATCGCTCGGGCAGAGGGTCGCCATGCACTCCGGGTCGTCGCAGCCAGGGGTGCCCTGGGGGGCGCAGCAGGTACTCAGGGCGGCGCAGGTCGTTTGAGCCAGAGCGACGCAGCCGGAGTCCCACGCTCCGCTGCAGCAGAACGCGTCGATTGCGCAGACCAGTTCGCAACAGCCGAGATCCGTGCAGCCGGGTTCGCCCGGCGTCAGGCAGTCGTGCTCCGCCGGTGGGCAGGTTTCGCCGAAGCAGAGCGAATACGCGGCGCTGACACAGATCTGATCCCACGCAAAGGTGCAGCAGAACGCATCGACCAGGCAGACGACCGTGCAGCAGGTCTCGCGCTGGCAGCCGGGCCCGCCCACCGTCACGCAGTCGTGATCGGACTCGGGACACTCCGGAGTTCCCGGGCAGGGACCCCATGAGGAGAGCAGGATCCCGACGTCGGCGCCATCGACGACCCCGTTGCCGTCGAGGTCGGCGGGTCCGGAGAGACTCCAGGCGGTCAGCAGGATTCCAACGTCGGCCCCATCGACCACGCCGCTGGCGTCGAGATCGCTCACGCAGGGCCGAGGTGGTCCAGGTCGCGTCGCTTCGGCGTGGCCCGCCATCCACGCGAGGGCCAGCGCACACGCGACCGAAGGAATAAGCCGCCGTGTGAAATCAGTTGTTCCGACTTGCATCGTCCGCTCCTCCCGGTCCAGACAGTACCCGTTCACACTCCCGCTAGGATCGCCGCGATGCGCCCTTCCCTCAACTCGCTCGTTCGCATGGACCGTCACCGATTCTCCCTCGTCGCCGTTTTCGTGCTCGCGTCCTGTGCCGGCATTGCCGCGGCCGCGGCCGCGGTCGCGCCTGCGCCCCCAAGCCGCCCGGCACCGCCCGCCCGCGGCGAGGCCGCGCCTCCCGTCGAGGCCACGCCGGAGGCCGAAGCCGCGGCCCCGATCCGACTCGATCCGCCTACCTGGGACTTCGGGTACGTGGCCCCGAAGTCGGTCAACAAGGCCGAGTTCAAGATCTGGAACATGAGCGCGGCCGAGATCGAGATCGCCGCGGTGGCGGCGAGCTGCAAGTGCACGACGTTGGTCGACATCGCCGGCAAGAAGATCCCCCCGGGCGGGTTCGTGACCCTCGAAGCCCAGCTCGACGCCGCCGCGTCCGTGGGTGTGAAGGGAGCCAGCGTCAAGGTTTTGATCGACGGGTTCCCGCGGGTCAGCGAAGTGTTCATGCGTTCCGAGGTGACGCTTCCGATCCGCGTCGTCCCCGGATACATCAACGCCATGGCGGGCAAGGCCCAGAAGGGGAAGCTGGTGGTCGAGTCGATCGACAAGAAGCCCTTCCGCATCTGCTCCGCACACGGGCATCCCCCGCAGATCGATGGATTCGACCCGGAGACCGATCAGCTTCGAGCGCGATACATCCTCCATTACGACCTCGAAGCCTTCGGTGCCGACGAGCTGCCGCGCTACTGGATCATCGAGACCGATCGCGAAGATTGCCCGGCGGCGGACGTGCTGGTGCGGCACGACACGCTCCGCCTGAAACGGGGGATTCGCGGCGTCAGCGACATGAAGCTCTCCGCAGGTCGGATCGACCCGGGGGGCGAGAGTCTGATCGAAGTCGAGTTCACCGGACAGAAGACCCCGCTGGTCTTCACCTCGGCCGAATTGACCTCGACCATGGCCACGGCCGAGATCAGCGAGCAGGAGATGGTCGAGGACGTCGCTCGAGTGACGGTGCGGATCACGGCCAAGGAAGGAGCGACCGGACTTCTGTACGCGCCGCTTCTCCTGAAGACCGAATTGGCCACTCAGCGGCAGGAGATCATCGTCTTCGGCCGGATTCAGCCCAAGGACGCCGGCTGCGTCACCCCGGCCGTGCCGTCACCACCGCCGCAGCCTGCACCGCCGCAGTCGTGACGCACACGAAACGCGGACGACGCCAATGGCTGCGCGGGGCGGTCCGAGTTACCGACGGGCCTCGGGCTGGAAGGTCATCAGGGCCTCGATCCGGCTGGCAGTCGGCGGGTGGCTGGCGAAGAGTTGCGTGAGCGTGCGCCCGACGAAGGGCTCGACGATGAAGAGGTTGTTCATCGCCGGGTTGCGGGTCTGGAGCGGCACGCGGCGGGCGACCGCGTCCAACTTTCGCAGGGCCGAGGCCAGACCGTCCGCCGAGCCGGCGATGGCGGCGCCATCGGCGTCGGCGACGTATTCGCGGGAACGGCTGATCATGGCCTTGATGATGGCGGCGCCGACGGCCCCGAGCAGGATGACCAGGAGTCCTGCGAGCGGATTGCTTCCCTCGCGGTTGCCGCCGCCGAGCCCGCCGCCGAAGAGCAGAGCCCACTGGGCGAGCATGCTGAAGACGCCGGCGATGGTGGCCGCGATGGTCGAGATCAGCGTGTCGCGGTTCTTGACGTGGGCCAGCTCGTGGGCCATGACGCCCTCGAGCTCCCGCTCGTCAAGAAGCCGGAGCGCCCCCTGGGTCACCGCCACCGCGGCATGACGTGGGCTTCGTCCGGTCGCGAAGGCATTCGGCGCCTCCTGCGGGCAGACGTAGACCTTCGGCATCGGCAGATTCGCGCGCTCGGCGAGTCGCCCGACCATGGCGTACAGGTCAGGCGCCGTCCGCGCGTCGACCTGCTGGCCGCGCATCGAGGCGAGAGCGATCTTGTCCGAGAAGAAGAAGGCGCCGAAGTTGGCAATCGTGGCGAAGATCGCCCCGAGGATCATGCCCTGCTGACTCCCCAGCATTCCTCCGACCCAGACGAAGAGACCGAAGAGGGCGGCGAGCAGAACGGCGGTCTTGACGTTGTTGACGAGGCGGATCATCTGTGGGGTTCACTCCTTGGCCGGCGGGCGATCCGTCAAACACAACCCAGCCGCAGGCTGCTAGACCGAAATCACTCCGGTCATGCGCAGGGCCGCGATGACAATAAGCAAGACCAGTGCCACTCTGACCACTGCAAGCGGCAGGCGGTACATCAGCTTGGCGCCGAGATAGGCCGCGACGAGAGCGGTCGGTGCGAGGAGCGCGGCGAGGCGAAGGCTCTCTTCGAGCCGCAGCGCGATCCCGCCCGATCCGACGTGCGAGGTGATCGTCGTGTTCTTGTGGATGGCACCGATGGTCGAGGTGACCAGCATCACCGCACTGGTCGTTCCGATGCACTGCCGCAGAGGCAGCCGCCCCAGGCGGCGGAGCAGGGGGACGGTGACGATCCCCGCGCCGATTCCAAGCAGCCCGGCGAGGAAGCCCATCACTCCGCCGGTCAGGGAGAGCACCGGCCAGCCAACCCGCTCGGCCCCCGGGGCATCCGAGGTCCGGCGTCGCAGCAGATCGAGGGTCTCGGTCCCGGCGAAGTAGAGAAGGAAGACCCCGAATATGCGGCCGAGGGTCGGTCCGTCAAGACGATCGCTCGTGGCCACGCCCACGCCAATTGCAATTGCGGCTGCCGGAAGCATGCGGCGGGCGACGTCCCAGCGGATGGTCCCCGCCCGAGAGTGCTTGGCCGTGGCCGAGGCGGCGACGACCACGTTCACGATCATCGCGGCGGCCTGGTAGAGATGCTGATTCGGGCCCCGCAGAAGCGTCAGCGCCGGAATGATGATCACCGAGCCCCCCAGCCCCAGGAGGCCTCCGAGAAGGCCGGCGCCGAAGCCGATGGCAAGGACGAGGGCTGTGTCCGGACTGATCACGCGGCGAGGGTAGAGGCGCCGGGCTCGGGCTGCCGGGCGGTGGCGATCGAACCTCTCGTCGAACCTCCCGCCTGGGCGATTCCACCCGATGCGACGGATCCGGGGGAGCTCCCGGCTCGGACCGCTGCTGTCGAGGGTGCCTACGCTCGGCGTCTCCCAATCGAACGCCCGGGTCCCCATCGTCGGCCCCGGCGACCAGACAGAACCCGTCCAGATCGAATGGCTGGTTGCGTCGGTGACCCGTGTTCCGGGTCCGCTCGAGTCAGGATCCCGAGGATTCAACGGATGGTCAGTCACGCGCTTGCCCCCCGCGCTCGGATTGCGCGACGTCGCAAGGTCCTCTTCGGGATGGTCGCTCTCTTCGGTCTCGCGGCAATCGCAAGTGCGGCGTCGCTTCTCGTGAACCCCGAGCCCAGTCCGCTGCTGGCCGTGCTGCCTGCCGCGATTCAGCCGCCGGCTGCGGTCGGCGTGCCCGGATCCGTCGCTCTGGCTCCTCCACTGAGGGGGCTCCGACCGACGCCCGCCAGCCCGCCAGTCAACGGGCCGACTCCGCTCCCTGCCGCGGTCGCCCATACCGCGACGACCGGACCCGACCACGGACGCTGGCACGACGGTCGACCGATCCGGCCCTCCCGCACCATGCGCATGCTGGTGACGGCCTACAGCCCGGATGCCCGTTCGTGTGGACTCTCGGCGGATGGAATCACCGCGAGCGGCTTCTCGGTCTGGACCAACGGCATGAAGATGGTGGCGGCCGACACCCGGCTGCTTCCTTTCGGCACGTTGGTTTCGGTTCCGGGCTACGACGCTGCGGCGCCGGTCCCCGTTCTCGATCGTGGCGGCAAGATCAAGGGGCGTCGTCTCGACCTCCTCTTCCCCGCCCATGAGGCGGCCCGCCGCTGGGGGAAGCGCTGGCTGGACGTGACGATCTGGGAGTACGCCGACGGTCAGAGCCTCAAGTTCGTCGAGCGGCACCGCTGAGCGTCGCTCGCCCGTCCGGCGGGCGTCGCTGCAATGAACGAAGGCACTGGACCAAGGAAGCGACTCAGGTCGTCCCCGCTGCCATCTTCTGCGCCGCCGCGGCGGCG
>CAYXKH010000204.1:0-5638 GCA_964465255.1 uncultured Isosphaeraceae bacterium | reverse complement strand
GATTTGAGCGCTCCGTTCGGCCCTCCGGGCCGACACTCGCTTTGGTGGGCTGAGCAACGCGTGCGCTTCGAGTCTTGCGCGTGGTGTTGTCCTTCGCCCGCGCCCCAGGTCTCCGAGTTGACGCCGCCCCCGTGCGCACGTAGCGAATCGCGAAACCCGCTCCTCATTCCTGATCCCTCTCCCCCGGTTCCGAACCCCCGCGCACGCACCCAGTCGTGCAACCCGCTGCTGCTCCCGACAAGGGCGCGCAGCGGCCGGTCTGCTCCCTGCCTCTTACAAGCTTCCTGCCTCTTACAAACGACCGGTCTGCTCCCTGCCTCCTACAAACGGCCGGTCTGCTGTCCTCGCGACCGGTCTGCCTTGCCCCTCACGCCCGGTTCCTGGCGATTCCGGTGCTTCCGAATCCTCCGTCACCGCGCTCGGTCGCGTCGAGTTCGTCGACCTCCTCGAGCGCGCAGCGCATCACCGGGGCGATCACCATCTGGGCAATCCGCATTCCCGGCTCGACGACAAACGCCGTGTCCCCGTGGTTGATCAGCGGAATCTGCACCTCGCCGCGATAGTCGGAGTCGATGGTCCCGGGAGCGTTGGGGAGCGTGATTCCGTACTTGGCGCCGAGCCCGCTGCGAGGGCGAACCTGGGCTTCGAACCCGGGTGGAATGGCCATGGCGAAGCCGAGTGGCACCATTCGAATACCCTTTGGCGGTATGGTGACGCTCTCTTCGATCGCCGCGTGCAGGTCCATTCCTGCGGAGTGCTCGGTCTGGTACGCGGGCAGTTGGGCGAACGGAGAAAGTCGCTTGAATCGGACGGTCGCTGACGTCATTCGGCGAGTGTAACGAGAGCTGCCACGCCGCCCTCGCCGGGAATGGAATCACCGCCATGATGAAACGAACTCGAAATCTTCTCGTGGTCGCTGGACTCGTCGCACTCGCCGGAGGCGGAGTGTGGCTCTGGGAAGAGGTTCTTGAGGATCGTCTGATTCCCAAGCGCTGGGGCGTGGTCGAAGTGGACGAGATCTATCGCAGCGGGCAGCTTCATCCAGCGCTGGTCGAGGCGACGCTTCGAGATCATGAGATCAAGGTGATCGTCGACCTCAATCAGCACGAGGTGAACAACGACGCCCAGCGGGCCGAGGAGCGGGCCGCGGAGACTCTGGGGATCGAGCGGATCCTCTTCCCGCTCAGCGGCGACGGAACCGGCGACATCGAGCAGTACGCCCAGGCGATCAGGCGAATGCACGAAGCTCGGCACGACGATCAGGCGGTCCTCGTGCACTGCTCGGCGGGTGTGTATCGGACAGGCGGCGTGGTGGCGATGTACCGCGTGCTGGTCGAAGGGTGGACCCCGGAGCGGGCCCGGGCGGAGATGATCGACTTCCACTGGGACGAGGACGATCCCAAGCTCCCGCGATATCTGAACGAGAACCTGGCCACCCTCGCGTCTCGACTCGTCGAACTGGGAGTCCTCACCCAAGTGCCCGATCCGCTTCCTCGCTTCCCAGAGAGCTCGACTTCCGAATGATCGAACCGGCTCCGGCGCCGCTCGACCCACCCGCGGCGCTCCCGCGACCGCGCCGAACGCTTCCGCCGTGGGGCGACGGCCTGGCCATCTTGATGCTGGCCCTGGTGTGCGTGCTGCCGGGGCTTGGAGGCTCGCCGCTGGCGCGAACCGAACCGCATCGGGCGGTGCCCGCCCATGACATGGTCACCAGCGGCGAGTGGCTGACGCCGCGGCTCTACGGCGTTCCGTACCTGCGCAAGCCGCCGCTTCACTACTGGCTGCTCGCGGCGACCGAGATGCTCGTCGGCTCGACTTCCGAATGGGTCTACCGACTTCCCTCGGCGCTCTCGAGCGTCGTCATCGCCCTGGTCTCGTGGCTGGCCGCGCGGCGCTGGTTCGGACGTCAGGCCGGCCTCTGCGCCGGAGCGGCGGCGGTGGCGCTGGTGGCGATGTGGGGGCAGTTCCGAAGCGCCGATGTCGACGCGCCCAATGCCGCAGCGGCGGCGCTGGCGTCGTTGGCGATCCTCGAGATCGGACGACGCAACGGTCGCAGATCGATTCTGGTGGTGTGCTGGGCGGGCCTCGGGATCGGCGCCGTCCTCCTCATCAAGCTTCACGCCGCGATGGCCCCGGTCGCCGCGGCCATGATCGCGGCGCTCTGGATTGCGCGCGGGTCACGGTGGCGCGTCGCCGGCTGCATCGTGCTCGCCTTCCTGCTCGGCACGCTCCTGTTCCTGGCGTGGGCCATCCCGGCGTTCCTGGGCCTTCGGCAAAGCGGCGAGTTCGACTTCAGCGGTCTTGCAGAGGCCGCCGACCGGGCAGGAACATACGGTTCGCTCGCGTCCCGCGCGACCATTCCCCTGGCCATGGTCGCGCTGGGGTTGCCCGCGACACTCGCGATTGTTCCAGCCCTGCTTCCCAGCACCCGCCGCGCACTTGGCGAAGAGGGTGGGCGGCTCGTCGTTGCCATTGCCTGCGCGTGGGCCCTGGCGCTACTCATCGGGGCCATCGGCGGGGTCGACAATGCGCGGTACGCCTATGTGACCCTGCCGCTGCTGGCACCGCTGGCCGGTGCGGTTGCAGCGGCTGCCGCGGCGGGCGCGTACTCACCGCGCATGGCGATGCGTCTTCGGCAGGCGATGACGCTCGTGGCACTGGCCTTCGGAGGCGCCTCGATTGCACTCGTGGTGCTGGCCGCGGGCCTCGCGAGTTCGATTCCGGCGCATGGACCGGGCCTCTTCGGATGGACCGCAATCGCGTTGGCGGCATCGCTCACGGTCGGATCCGTCACGCTGTGGATCCGCCGGAACTCGGTCTGGGCCACCGTCGCGACCTTTGCGACGCTCATTCCACTCGCGTGGGCGTTCACCGAGCATCGCAACGCGGTTCGCGGCACCATCGCCTCGACGGCCGCTGCAGAGGTCCTGGCCCGATCAATCGGTCCCGAGGAACCCATCATCAGCGGCCTCTGGGTCTTCACCGGCCCCGAACTCTTCTGGTACGCCGACCGCCGCCCGCGATATCTGCTCGAGGGCCTGGGCCCGGAGACCCCGGCGGAGGCCGGAACGTGGCTTGTGTTTCATGCAGACGAGTGGGCCCGCCTGACCGCAGCGGATCGCTCGAGGTTCGACACCATCGTCGAGTTGCCGGTTCGAAATCGCAATGCCATCGCGGCCCGTCGCGACCGCTGACACTCTTCCACGCACACGCCTGGCCGGGGCTCGATCACTCGAAGAAGCGCCGGCCCGGTCTCACGCCAACCCGGCTGCGGCGCCAAGCATCGACCGCGCCGACTGGGGGATGACGCGACGGATCTCATGCACGGCGGAGAGCACCTCGGCCACGTGACCATCGACGCTGACGCGGTCCCAGCGCCGCGCCACCTTTCCGGCCTCATCGATCAGGTAGGTGGTCCGCACCACGCCGAAGTACTTCTTGCCGTAGAGGGCCTTCTCCTGCCACACGCCATAGCGGTCGCAGGTCTTCGGGGTCCCCTTGCGAGTGAAGGTGTCGACCAGGAGCGGAAAGCGCAGATCGAGTTTCTCGGCGAAGGCGGCGTGCGACTCCACCGAATCCGGACTCACTCCGAGGACGATCGCAGTGGCTCGGTCGAAGTCGCGGGTGCGATCGCGGAACTGGCAGGCCTGATCGGTGCATCCCGGTGTGTCATCCTTGGGATAGAAGTACAGAGCGACCGGTCGCCCGAGATAGTCCTTCAAATGATGCACCGCCCCGGTGGTGTCCCGAAGCGCGAACGCTGGGGCCTTCTGACCGACCTGGATGAGAGGCATGAGTGGCATGAGTGGCATGAGAGACATGAGAGACATGAGAGACATGAGTGGCTCCAGGCTCGCCGGGCGGGCAGGCCGCTGGCTTTCGTGCCTCCTGCCCGGGCAGTTTCACGGACCCGGGAGTGTTTGGGTTTCGTCCGACACGCCGGGCGAGCGGCGCCGCGAGAGGTCTTCGGCGACCCCTCTACCCTCGGCCGATGCCGTACACCCGGGTGCACCGCCTTCTTCAGATCGTCATGCTCCTCCAAGGACGGGAACGGCTCGCGCCGAAGGACCTGGCGGCTCGCTGCGGGGTCAGCGCTCGGAACATCTACCGCGATCTCAACGAGCTGAAGGCGGCGGGGATTCCCGTGAAGCACGACAGGGTCTGGGGCGGCTATCGCCTGGCCGGGGCGTTCTTCATGCCGCCGATTCACCTCTCGGTCGAGGAAGCCCTGGCCCTTGCCGCGCTGGCCACCGACCTTGCCGCCAACGAGCAGATCCCATTCCTCGGAGCAGCGGCGCGGGCCTTGCACAAGGTGGTGGCGTGCCTGCCCGAGGGCGTCGGGCGCGAACTCGCCGCCCGGAGTCGCGAACTCGCCATCCGCACCGGCCCGAGCATGGAACGTGATGGCTTCAACGAGCTCTATCAGCGGGTGCAGACCGCTCTCGGCGAGGGACGCGTGCTCCGCTGCCGCTACGACCCGCAGGGTGACGCCCGGCGCAGCGGCGAGGAGTTCGAGTTCCGACCCGCGGCACTCTTCTTCTCGGTGCGGGCGTGGTACGCAATCGGCCGCCGCTCCGATCGGCGCGACCTGCGCTGTCTCAAGCTCAGTCGGTTCGCCAAGCTGGATCTTTCCGACAAGCGCTACGAGCCACCGACCGACTTCTCAATCGACGAGTACCTCGGCAACGCCTGGCGGATGATCCGCGGCGACACCGACATCGATGTCGAGCTGCATTTTGATGCCGCCTTCACGCCCAACATCGTGGAGACCCGCTGGCATCGCACCCAGAAGATCGACGAGAAGCCCGACGGAAGCTGCGTCCTCCGCTGCGCGGTCAGCGGCTTCGAGGAGATCGTGTGGTGGATCCTTGGTTACGGCCCCCACTGCCGCGTGGTGAAGCCGAAGGCCCTGGCCGAGCGCGTCGCCACACTCGCCCGCGAGACCGCCGATCAGTACGCCACAGCGCCATCCCGGTCGCTCCGCAGCAGTGCTGCGCCGGAGATCGACGAGCGGGCCGGGGCCTCGAGCCCACGGCGGCGCACGCACGGCCGCGCCGACCAGGCTCCGCATCAACTCATCGGATCGGTCACCGAGGCGCGAACCCCGCGCCCCGGCGCGGCCCGCCGGAATTCTGCGCGCCGCGACCGTTCGTGAGCTCGAGTGGCGAGCATCGCGATCAGGGAGCCGGTGCGCTCCGGGCGCTCAGCAGGCGGCGGACGCACGGCCGTGCCGGCCAGGCTCCGCTTCAACTCGACGGATCGGTCGCCGAGGTGCGAACCCCGCGCCCGGGTGCGGTCCGCCGGAATTCTGCGCGCCGCGACTGTTCGTGAACTCGAGTGGCGAGCATCGCGATCAGGGAGTCGGTGCGCTCCGGGCGCTCAGCACGATTCCCAGATCGCGACCGTCGATGGTTCCCTTGCCGTCGAGGTCAGCCCACCCCGGACCGCCCCAGCCAGCGAGCACGATGCCGACGTCGTTGCCGTCGACCACGCCTTCGTAGTCAAGATCCTCCGGCACGTCGAAGAGCGACCCGCCCGAGGCGCACACGGCGAGTACTTCCGGACCTTGCCCTTGCCCGAAGTCGATCGCTCCCCTGTTTCTGGACACGCACGTTTGCGCGATCGCTCCCCTGTTTCT
>CAYXKH010000203.1:3140-5645 GCA_964465255.1 uncultured Isosphaeraceae bacterium | reverse complement strand
ATCCGCCGGTCGCTTCGCTCGCGGCTCGTCAGGACGGCCTTTCGCACGACGACGCGTTCCGCTGCGCGACGACGATCGCGACGACGAGCACGACGCGAGCTCGACGTACGCGTCGACGAATCGACGTCCTCTCAAATCCCTTGACGCGCGGCGCCGCGTTGCTCAGCGCCCGAGCGTGACGATCTTGTCGGGGTGAGTTCGACGCCACACGTCGGGCAGCAGAGGGACGAGCGAGTCCTCGCTCAGGTCGCCCACGGCACGACGCTTCGCCATCGTGTCGCGCACGTCGCGCATGCAGGCCCAGGGCTCCAGTTCGTGCAGACGTGCCGAGCAGAGCAGCGCGAAGTAGATCGCGGCACGCTCGCCGCCGAAGTCGCTTCCCCCAGCAGAGGATGGGAAGAGCCAGCTCTTGCGCTCAACGGTCGCGGCCCGCAGTGTCGCCGCGTCGCAGCCCGCGCGCCCGAAAGTCCGACAGGACCCGCACGGTCGCACCGCAGAGCAGCACAATCTCGAGACACGCGGCATCCGCCGCCGGCGCGGGCACGGCGGGCGAGCTCCTGCTCGCTTCGATCTCGACGAGGCGCGGCCGCAGCCCGCGTTGCCACGTGCAGAGCGTCGAACGGCTCACACGCCGCAGATGTGCGAGAACTCGCGTGAAGGGAGCCCGCTGGCCCGCCACTGCCTGAGCATCTCGCGCCGACCGACATCATCGGGGATCGCCATTTCGAGTTCCTCGCAGGCGGCGGTCCGCCACTGTGACGCGACAGCGAGACGTCGATTCGTGGACGCTTCCGATTCCTCGACCATGACAGACTTTCCTTGCCGCCCTGTGACTCGAGAGCGATACGGAGTGTCTCATCATCGTTGGCACGGAGGGCAGCGTGGCATCCGAGTGGACCCCCCCGAACTCCGAGAACGCCACGACGATCGATCCGTTCACGCGAAACTGCTGGATTGCACGCCCCTCGACCGGGTACGCTCTCCCGTCACGCAGTTGGTGGAGCGTTCCGGGCCGGGCCACGCAAGGCGTGAGGTATCGGTCCGGAGGGCTTCGAGTGGATGGGTCCCGGCATGGCTGGTACTCGAGCCGAGGCACGTTGGAGAGGATCACGCGAATGCTCGAACGTCATCGCCCTGGAGCGGGTGTCGCCCCGGGGCACGAAGACCACCCTTCGAGGCTTCCGGAACTGCTTCAGCGGGCCGGTCGCGGTGACTCTGCGGCGTACGAGCGCCTCTACGACCTCGTCGCCCCGCGGCTCTTTGGACTGATTCTGCGGATCGTCGGGGATCGTGCCATGGCCGAAGACGTGCTTCAGGAGACGATGCTGCGGGTCTGGTGCCGGGCCTCGAGCTACGACTCGACCCTGGCCGATCCGATGGTCTGGCTGCTCCTGATCGCCCGCGGAAAGTCGGTCGACGCCCTGCGCCGACGGGAGTCGGCCTCGGCGGTCGCCCTGCGACTCTCGATCCCGGCGCACACAGTCGAACAGGTTGACACCTCGGAGGACGCGGGACTGCATGAAGCCGCGACCCTCGCGCTTGCGTCGCTCCCCGCCGAACAGCGGGATGTGCTGGTGCTCGCGTTCCAAGGTGGCCTGACAGGCCCGGAGATCGCGCGCTGTCGCGAGCTTCCGCTGGGCACCGTAAAGACCAGAATTCGCAGCGGCCTTCTCCGTCTGCGCGAAACATTCGCTCGTCCAAGTGGAGTCTCGGCATGACCACGCCAACCCCCTCCGATCAAGGCTCGCGCGAGAGCGCGAGTGATGATCCCTCCTGTCGCATGTCGCTCTATTTCGCCGGCGCCCTCTCGGCTCAGGAGGCCGACGAAGTCGATCGACGCCTTCGCGAGGGTGATCGCGACCTTCGCTCCGCTTTTGCGGCGCTGCAGAAGAGCGTCCTGGTGCTGGCCGGCACGGCCGCCTCGGTCGCTCCACCGACGCGAGTCCGCGATCGAGTGATGCAGAGCATCACGTCGGTTGAGATGCATCAGGACCAGGCACGAGCCTCCTCCGGCAGCGAGGCGAACAGCCAGCCGAAGGGCACGCCTGACGCGTTGCACTCCGCGGCTCCCGCGTCGCCGCAGGTCTGGCGGCAGTGGCAGAGCGACTCCAGTGAAACCGGTCTCTTCACCCTCTACTCCGACGGCGGTGGGTGGGAGCCCACCGGCGCCTCCGGGGTCGAAGTCCGCCGGCTCTTCGTCGACCGGGCCGCCAATCGAATGACCGCGATGTTCCGCATGAGCCCGGGCGCGGAGTACCCCGAGCATTGCCACGACGGTCACGAAGAGTGCTACGTCCTCGACGGCGATCTCCACGTGGGCGCCGAGATCGTGATGCACCGCGGCGACTACCAGCGGGCCGAGAGCGGAAGCCCGCACGCTCGGCAATGGACCGAGGGCGGCTGTCTGCTGCTCGTCAGCACGTCGCTGAGCGACGAGGTTGGTTGATGGCTCCGTAGCGGTCTCCGGCCGCGCACTCGCTTCTGCCGCGGCGGTCGCTCATGTCG
>CAYXKH010000203.1:1689-3040 GCA_964465255.1 uncultured Isosphaeraceae bacterium | reverse complement strand
TCATGTCGCTCATGTCGCTCATGCGAGCTTCCGCGCGTGGGGTCCCGCTGTCCCCCCGAACAAACCACAAAAGGAATCAGGCGGCCCCTCCGGGCCACCTGACTCCAACGGGTGGGCTCACTCGAGAAGGGCTCTCAGCGAGCGTCGCCGGTGCATGGACCCCAGTTGCCAAGGAGAAGTCCGAGGTCCCCGCCATCGACGACGTTGTCGTCGTTCAGGTCCGAGGCGTCGCTGGACGTGCCCCAGTCGACGAGGATGATTCCAAGGTCGGCGCCATCAACCTTGCCATCGAAGTTGGCATCGCCGGCGCAGAGCGCAGGCAGCACGGTCATCGCCTCGACGCTGAAGAGACTGACCAGCGGAAGCCCGACCGTGCCGAGGTTGGTCGCCGAACCGGTGGCAAGATTGATCGAGTAGAGCGTGGAGTCGGCGAGCGGCCCACGCAGTCCCGGTGCCGTGGAGACGGCGTAGGCGATGTTGGTGCTGCCGGAGATGTCGAGGCTGCCGACCGCGGTGAAGTCGACACCGAGGGCACCGACTGTGGTCAACACGCCAGTGTTGTTGGCCTGCTTGACGAGGATGTCGAGCCCGGAGTCGATGGCGAAGAGCTGCGACGTCGCCGTCAGGTTGACGTTCTTGTCGTAGGCGTGATGCATCACCTGGGGAGTGGCCCCGAAGTTGGGATCGCCGGCGGGGTAGAAGACCGGCGTGGCCACGAGCTGGAGCGCACCGGTGATCGGATTCAGGACCAGGTTCTGACCGGCATCGGAGACGTTGCGGATGCGGTCGATCGTGGGATTGAAGTCGAACCCGAAGACTGCGCCCGAGAGCAGCGTGGGGAACGGACCAGCCGAGATTGCAGTGGCGATGGCGTCGTGCCGATCGATTCGGACGAGCCGACTGCCATCGGTCACCGCCACGAGAATGCCGGCGGCGGGACGGAAGTCGATGCCGAGCACGTTCTCGCCGGCGTTGAGGCCAGTGATTGCCGCGACGGGGGTGACGATGGCGGGCGCGGTGGTCTCGAATCGGACCAGAGTCTGCGTTCCAGCGACATCCGCGACGGCGAAGATCGTCTCGCCCGAGGAGCTGCCGGCAATGAGCGCAGTGATCGCGCTGATCGAGAGGATGTGGGTGCGTGTCATGTCTGACATGGGAAATTCTCCGCGATGGGAACCCCGCTGCCGCGAGCGAACACCCGCTCACAACGACACCAGGAATCCCGAGGCGGCAGGCATCCGCAGCCCACGCGTCGTCGGGTTTTGCGTTGTGTGGAAAATCTGTACGGCGAGTGATGTTGCGCCCACCGTCCGGGGACGCTCGCCTCAGCCGCCCGGCGCCGAGGATGGCG
>CAYXKH010000203.1:0-1589 GCA_964465255.1 uncultured Isosphaeraceae bacterium | reverse complement strand
GGTGAGGATGGCGGTGTCGGCGAGGACGTCGGCGGCGAATCCGGTGTTCGCCTCTCCTTCGTCACCTCGACTTCGCCGGTGCTGCCGTCCACGTTGATTTCGCGCTCGCCGATCTTGACGCGAACGCGGCCGTCGCCGTTGGTGGTGCTCGTCGAGATGCGCACGGTGCCGGGGCTCTGCCAGACCGCGTCGAGATTTCGGAAGCGGACGTCGTCGGCGGTTCCCTCGATGCCGTCGACGCCCGCGCTCACGATGTCGTAGCTGCCGGCATCACTGGCCAGCACGTAGTCGTAGGGACGACCCCAGGGATCCATGGTGACCGCCGCAGGAATCGAGAGCGCGCTCAGATCGAGCGGGAGTTGTCCGTTCTCGGCCCGGTTCGACTCGACCGCGGCCGCAATCACCGCCATGTCACCGGTGACTTCGAACTTCTGTGGCTCGCTCAGCACGGCGGCCACTGCGGCGATGCCCAGCGCCGCCAGAATCGCGGCCCCGAAGAAGAGGATTGCAATCAGCCCGCCGCACGTGCCCAGGAAGCCGAGAATGACACCGGCGATGGCGAAGCCGCGCGGACGGCGCCCAAGGGCCACCAGACTGATGATCAGGGCAATCGGACAGAGGAGTCCGCCGGTCGCGAAGAGCCCGACGAGACCCAGCACGAAGCCGACCAGCCCAAGGGTGTTGGTCTCTGCGTTGGCGAGGCGGCCTGAAGGCGGGGCTGAATACGTGCTCATCGAGAAATTCCTCCTTGACACTGCCCACGGCGCGAAGGTCGCTGGGCGTCATCTGTTGTTGGCAGATTGTCGCGGGGATTTCGTCAGAGAGCGAGGGCCGAGGCCCTGAGAGGGAAAACAAGAACCGACAGGCTCCAGACAGCGTGCGCTGCCGGGAGCCCGTCGATATGGTCTTCTTCAATACTTGCGAGGAGTGGCGGGGGGGGCGCCGTCGCGGCCGGTGGCTGCCGCGGGCTCGTTCGTCGCGCTCCTCGGCGACGCAGAGGAAGCCGCATGATCGCCCGACATGGACTTGCGATCATCGCTTGCTCGGTTCCCCTCGCGGGTCTGATCGCCCTTCCCTCGGTTCGCCTCATGGGCCTGGAAGCCCGCGGCGTCGATTGACTTGCACGCCGCGTCGCACGCGGTCTGTTCGCAGGCGATGGTCGCCTCGCCAACCTTCACGGACTCGGTCTTGACGCCCGGGACGGACTTGAGCGCGGCAGTGACCTTGGTGACGCAGGCGTCCCCGGACATGCCGTCGATCTTGAGGGTTCGGGTGGCGTTGGCAGAAGTAGTTGAGTTCATGAGAATCCTTTTGTTGGATCCGACCATTTCGATCGAATGACGCAGAGGATGAAGGCCCTCCGCAGAATCGTTTCGTCGTGCGCCTCGCTGCGAATGTCATCGAAGACTCAAGCGTTCGCAGAAAGGCAAAGCGCACATCCGAACAATGCCAACCTACTCACCGCGATGGTCGAGCGGCGTTGTTTCTGCGGCGTTTCGAACAACTCAGGTCCTTCACCTACTCCGCCCCCGCGGTCCTTCCTGATTGCGCAGGGCGTGCGACCCCGGGCGCTCGGCTGGCAGCCTAAG
>CAYXKH010000202.1:0-5691 GCA_964465255.1 uncultured Isosphaeraceae bacterium | reverse complement strand
GAGCGCTCAAATCAATTCCAACTCAGCCCCTTCGGCCAATCCTTCCAGTGCTGTCGATCCGCCGAGGCCACCAGTCGGTTCAGCGATGCGAGCACGCCGCCGATGGTCTGGGCCCGACTCTCCGCGGACGGATCCTCGAGCAGCGAGTAGCGCGTCTCTTCATCGCGCACCAGAGCGAAGGCGATGATCTCGAGGACCGCGTGCGTGGGCACATCCTTGCGGTCGATCCACTCCAGCACGGCGTCGGCGGCGCACAGTCGCCGCAACTGCGGCCCGGCAATCAGCGCCCGAAGGCGTCGCCTGACCCCTTCGAGACCGGTCGAGGCGGCGCCGCTCCGCTCGATGGGCGAGACCCTGACGGTGCTGTAGAGATGCTCGGCGTCGGGCTCGTGGACGACCAGGATCCTGGCCCGACAGACACCTTGCAGCAGAATGTTGAAGCGGCCGTCCGAAAGCGCCTCGTGCTGCACGATCTGCCCGACGCACACGGCCTCCCGCATCAGCGGCTCGACACCCTCGACCCGCGATCGTCGAATCGTGGCCATGGCGATCTGGCCGCCACCCTGATCGGCGGCCGCCAGGCAATGGGCCACCATCTGCCGGTATCGCGGTTCGAAGATGTGAAACGGCTGGATCGCGTGCGGCAGCAGCACGAAGCCGGGCAGCGGGAAGACCGGCATCGGTCGGCCGAAGTTCACGATGATCGTCTCGTCTGCCATGAGCCGGGCGGATGCTACGCCCTCTCCTTCGGCCGGATCGGGAACCATTGGCCGGGAACAAGGCCGATTGGTTCGAACATTGAGCGACCGCGCTCTGGAAATCGGCCCCGGCCTTCCGCACACTGGAGGGCCGGCATCGACGCGGGAACCCTTCCGCGGCTGGTGCGTCGAAGAGCCTTCCGGCAATGCCGCCGGAAGCGCGAGGAGTGCCTCCATGAGTCGTCAGCGTGAATCTGGGCGGTGTGGCGTCGGTTCTGTTCGGACCAGGTCGACGATCGTTGCGGTCCTTGCGGCGGGACTCTCGGCGGCAGCCTCCGCGGTGGACCTCTCGGTCTCCGACATCATCTCGGTGCAGAGCGTGCAGCTCGGAAACACGCCGCTGATTGCAGGTCGCTCGACGATGGTGCGGGCCACCGTCTCGGTCACCGGCGCGGCCGTGGCGGTCCCCGGCGTCGATGCACTCCTGCGCGTCTACATCAACGGGGTGCAGGCTCCCTGGTCGCCCGTCTTCTCGACCAACGGCCCGATCGCTGCACCGCTCTCGCCGAATCTTGCCACGCTCGGACACTCGCTCAACTTCGTCGTGGTGCTGCCCGAGAGCGGCGACATTGATCTTCGCATTGAAGTCGATCCGCTCAATGCCATCGGCGAAACCAACGAGACCAACAATGCGCTCGAGAAGAAGAACCTGATCGCCCAGTGCAAGCAGATCGTCGATCTGGCCTACGTCCCCATCGACTATGTCCCAGGCGGCGGACTGCCCAGCGCGGCGTTCACCGAGCCTGGAGTCGGCGACGGCTTCGTCCGCGCCATCTACGGTCCGCGGGAACTGAACTACCACCGCGCTCCGGTCGCTCCGCTGGTCTGGACGCAGAGCGTCAACAGCAGCGACGATGCCCTGCTGAATGCCCTGCAGGACATCCTGCTGAACCAGATCCCGGCGGCGGGTCAGCCCAAGCCCGACTTCATCTACGGCTGGCTCAAGGGCAACCCGTACTCGGGCAACGGCCGGGCCAACGGCATTCCCGGCGACACCGCCTTCGGAAACACGGATCCGGCGAGATTCCAGCGGACCTTCGCCCACGAGCTCGGACATCTCGTCGGGCTCCAGCACAACTCCGCCACGATTGCGACCAACGGCATCGACGTCGAACATCACCTCGCCGACACCCAGTCGCTCCCGCAGCTCTTTGTGAACTCGAAGAAGGACATCATGGTGGCGGGGCTGCTGACCGCGGACGCCTTCATCCGCGAAGCATCGCTGCTGACCTTCCTCAACGACAATCGAGTGAAGTGCCTCGCTGGGTCTCCAGTCCAAGGCGGGGGCGCTCCGGGCGAGGACGACACCGCCGGGCTGCGAGTCAGCGGCGTGATCACCCACGCCCTTCCTCGCAGCGCAACCATCGATCCCGTGTTCGTCATCGACGAGGCGGCACCGACCCGCGACGATCCCACCGGCGACATCCTGATCCTCGCTCGAGATGCCGATGGCAATGCGATGACCGCCATTCGCTCGGACACCCGCCGCTCCCGAATGGTCTGCAGCGGCGCTGCGGAGATGCACCCCCGTTCGCCCTTCTACGTGGTGGTCCCCCGATCGATTGACGGAGTCACGGTCGAGTCGATTGAGATCATCGACCTGCTCTTCCAGCAGTCCCTCGGCACTCTGGCCCGCTCCGCGAACCCCCCGGTGATTGCCGTCGTCGAGGTCGTGCCGGTCGCCGAGGGCGCGGTGCCCGGGGGACCCGACCCCGTCATCATGACCGGGCAGGTGCGGATCGCCTGGAGCGCCTCCGATGCGGACGGTGACGAACTCGTGCACCACGTCTTCTACAGCCCGGACGAAGGAGCCTCGTGGGTGCCGGTGGCGATGAACGTGACCGCCCAGTCGCTCGAATTCGACAGTTCGTACCTTCCTTCGACGCAGGGCTTCGCCGGCCACTTCCGCGTTCGCACGAGCGATGGATTCGGCAGCGTGGATTCGCCGATCCACGTCGCTGCGGCGATGGGAACCGGGACCCCTCCGGACGTTCACCTGATCACTCCGAACTCGAACTCGACTCACCTCCAGTCGGCGTCGGTCGTGCTCCACGCCTCGGTGTGGGATCTCGAGGACCAGTACCTTCCTGAGAGCACGATCTCCTGGTTGTCTTCGCTCGACGGCGAGGTCGGGAGCGGACGACTGCTGGTCAACGCATCGCTCTCGCCAGGGACGCATCTGCTCTCGGTGACCGCAACCGACACCGACGGACTCAGTTCGACCGACACCACGACGATCACGGTCACGGGGCGCGAGGTCTTCCCGTCACCGGATCTTGACAGTGACGGCGCAGTCGACGGCCTCGATCTGGGCACCCTGCTCTCGCAATGGGGTGGTCCTGGAACCGCCGACCTCGACCTGAGCGGCGTCGTGGACGGCGCCGATCTCGGCCTTCTGATTGCCAACTGGACGAGCTGATTCGAACGGAAGGATCGAATCGACCGCATGGCGAGTATCGAAGGTTGCTCCGACGCGGCGTCGGTCGTACGTTCGAACACCCCGCGACTGCTGCAGCCCCTCGGTCCCATCGGATCGCGCTGTCGCCGACTCCCTCCCACGGATCATCCTCCCATGCCCTTTCCTTCGAATTCGCTTGGCTCCCTGGCCTCGACCAGTCTCGTCGTGGCGCTCGTGTTCGCCGCAGCCCCGATTGCGCTCGCCGACACGGTGGCGATCACCAGCGATCGCGACAACACCCTCATACAGGACGCAAGCGGATCGCTGAGTCTGGGCAAGGCCTACAGCTTCTTCGCGGGTCGAGTCGACAACGCCAACGGCGGCGGGCTTCGCCGTCGCGGACTCCTTCACTTCGATCTCGCGGGCGCCGTGCCGGCCGGCAGCACGATCACCGCAGTCACCCTCAAGCTCCACATGTCGCAGACCAGCGCCGGGCAGCAGACCGTGCGGCTTCGCAACGTGCTTGCGAACTGGGGCGAGGGCGCGTCATTCGCCTTTGGCGGGGCGGGCGCCCCGGCCGAACCCGGAGACGCCACCTGGCTTCACACCTTCTACCCCGGTTCGTTCTGGTCCGTCGCGGGGGGAGAGTTCTCCGCAGTCGACAGCGCCACTCGCAACGTCGCGGGAACCGGCTTCTACATCTGGGGCAGCACCCCCGCGATGGTCGCCGACGCCCAGGCGTGGATCAATTCGCCGAGCACCAACTACGGCTGGCTCGTGCTCGGCAACGAGGCGACTGATCAGACGGTGAAGAAGTTCGATGCTCGCGAGAACCCCGAGCCGACCTATCGCCCGGTCCTCACCGTCACCTTCACCCCGCCGCCCCTCTGCGTCGAGGCAGACCTCGACTGCAACGGCGTGGTCGACGGCGCCGATCTCGGCGAATTGTTCTCGGTCTGGGGTTCCTGCCCCGAGTGCGACGCTGACTTCGATGGCAACGGTGTCGTCGACGGCGCCGACCTCGGGGTGCTGCTCAGCGCCTGGAGCTGAGCAGCACGATGGCCCGATTGGGCGAACCCTCGACACGAGTCGGCGCCGGCCTCAGTTCGCGAGCCGCGCTTGCAGCATCGCCTTGAGGTTGAAGGCGCCGAGGTCGCGCTCCCCCTGCTCGATTGCCGAGTTGATCGAGAAGTAGGCGTTGGCGTTGTCGTAGAGAATCGTCTGCACTGCGGCGAGTAGCACGAGAGTCTCGCGACCAGGGGTCGTGCCGGAGAGGGCTCGGGCCTTGTCGCGGAGCCTTTCAGACAGAATCTCGAGTCGAACTCGAAGCGACGGGTCGGGGGGGGCGAGAAGGAGTGCTTCGGCTCGAGCCGACATCGCTCGCCGTACCGCGACGGAGGCCGAGTCGTCGAGGCCCAGGAATGCCTGGGCGAGGGCGTATCCGACCTCGTGGCCGGGATTGCCCGGCTGAGCGCTGGCGAGCGCGGCGAAGTCCTCCATCGCCTGCTGGTCGTATCCGTTGGCCAGGAGACTCCACGCCTGATCGGGCGAGGCGAGCACTACCGCGGGCGGCTGCACGAACACGATCTGGGGCGGCGCCGGCTGAAAGGTCTCGACGGAGTAGACGAAGGTTGTGCTGTACGCCGGCCATCCGTAGAAGAGCGCAAAGCTCGGCCGATAGGCCGCGGGCCAGCAGACCGGCGAGCACCAGGGATCGCTCCAGACCGGAGGGCACCACCACGGACGACAGAAGGGCGCCGCTCCGAACCCGCACCAGCCGGGCTGAGCCCATCCGCAGTAGGGCGCCCAGCCACCGCCAGGTTGCCAGGCGTAGCACGGGGGCGCGTACCAGCCACCGCTCGAATAGCCGAAGGCGAATCCGCTCCAGCCACCACCGATGGCCAGCGAGAAGCTGAAGCTGCTCGAGCTCGTGTCGGCAGGTTCGAAGTACGAGCCTCCGTAGGCGATGCCGCCGACGGCAACGCCGCCACCGACGGCGATTGCGGTGAGCGCGGTGTTGGGCGAAACCGGAGCCCGACCCGCGGGATAGAGGCCCGAGCGAAGGTCGTGCGCCGAGGCCCGGCGAGCCTGATCGCGCCATGCAGCCGGAGGAGTGTCGCCGAAGCTGTGGCCGCCGGGCACGATCGTATTGGCCGCGTTGGCCGCGTTGGCCGCGTTGGCCGCGTTGGCCGCGTTGGCTCGCCGCCGGTCGTCGACGGAGGATCCGCCACCACTGGGCTGCGGACGGGCGCCGTTGCGGGCGTACCACGCGTCACGAGCGATCGGCTTGGGCAGCGCCGTGGACTGGCCCGGCGAGAGCGATCGACTGGTGTCCCCGCGGGAGGGAGGCGTCGGGCTGAGATTCGGGCGAGCCCTCTCGGGACGAGCCAGATCGGGACGACTCGCCTCGGGACGAGCCAGATCCGGACGGTTCGGCTGCGGGGGACGCTGCTCCGGAGCGCGGATGACCGGCGCCTTGTCGGGCTGGCGCTGCGAGCCGCGACCGGGCGACGAGGGTCGCGCGGTCGAGGGCTT
>CAYXKH010000201.1:0-5693 GCA_964465255.1 uncultured Isosphaeraceae bacterium | reverse complement strand
ATGATCCCATGATCCCATGATCCCATGATCCCATGATCCCATGATCCCATGATCCGATGATCCGATGATCCGATGATCCGATGATCCGATGATCCCATGATCCGATGATCCAGGAGGTCGGGTGATCCCACGCTGCGCTGCCGACTCGGAAGCGCGACGCGCACCCTCACCCCAGCGCCTGCGGATCCACGTCGACGGCGACCTCTTCACCCGGGCGGATGATCCCGCGGGCCCGACCGGCGGCGAGGAGCCGCTGGAGGGCGGCGGCGTCGGGGGCGACGAGGGTGACTTCCTGGCGGTGCCGTCCGGCGATTCGCCCAATCGTGCATGGATTCGGCCCGATCACGTGGATGCCGGCTGCCGGGCCCTTCGCGAGGTCGGCGGGGTTCGAGCCGGACGCGACCGAGCCGCCCGAGAGCCCCGGAAGCAGCGACCGAAGCCCCTCGGCGATCTCCGAGGCCGTTGCCACCGCCCGCTCGCGATCCTCGTGGCGGACGACGATGCGGGCGAGGCGGGTCGAGGGCGGCAGTCGGGCCTCGGAACGCTCGGCGAGTTCCCGCGCCGCGAACCCGTCGAAGTCGCCCTGTGCCGCCCTGACGATTGCCTCGAAGTGGGGCTGAAAGGTCTGGATCAGGGCGAGACCGGCGTGCGCACCGCGCCCGCACCGGCCGGCGACCTGGCTGACGAGCTGGAAGGTTCGCTCGGAGGCCCGGAAGTCGGGGATGCTCAGGGCGGTGTCGGCGTTGATCACCCCGACCAGGCGCACGCCGGGAAAGTCGAGCCCCTTGGCAATCATCTGCGTGCCGATCAACAGCCGCAGCTCGCCGCTGCCGAATCGACTCAGCACCCCGTGGAGATCGGTGGAGCGCTCCATGGTGTCGCTGTCGACGCGGGCCATCCGTCCGGCTTCGGCCAGAAGCGCGAACTTGCGCAGCAGTTCCTCTTCGACCCGCTGCGTTCCCAGTCCGAAGACCACCGTGCGCTTCGCGCACTGCGGACACGTCTCGCGCAGGAGCTGCTCACCCTGGCAGTGATGACAGCGGAGGTACATGCCGCCGCGCACGCGGACGTCGACGTGGCAGACCATCGTCGCGTCGCACTCGCTGCACTGCTGCATCCAGCCGCAGTTGACATCGGGGCAGGCGATGTAGTTGGCGTAGCCACGGCGATTGAGGAGGAGGAGCACCTGACCACCGGAGGCGAGCGTGTGACCGATGGCCCCCTCCAGCGTGGGGCCGATCAGATGCACGCGGCGATCGCCCTCGCGGCTGCGGCGCCTGCGCTCCTCGACGAAGTCGATGATCTCGACCCGCGGCACGCTGAGCCCCGGGGCCCGCTCCGGCAGTCGATGAAGCGAGAAGACCTGCCGAACGGTTGCGTTGTGCCAGCTCTCGAGCGATGGGGTGGCGCTGCCCAGCACCACCGGACACGCTTCGAGCTGGGCGCGGCGCACGGCGACATCGCGGCCGTGATAGCGCGGGGCGGAATCCTGCTTGTACGAACTGTCGTGCTCCTCGTCGACGACGATGAGTCCGAGCCGGCCGGCGGGAATTGGCGCAAAGACCGCGGAACGAGCTCCCAGCACGATGGCCGCATCGCCCTGCGCGGCCAGGGCCCACTGCTGATGGCGCTGGGCCGCGGTGAGACCCGAATGCAGCACGGCGACGCGGTGCGTGGGGAAGCGGGCCATCACCCGGGCCCCGGTCTGCGGGGTCAGGGCAATCTCGGGCACCAGATAGAGAGCGATCTTCCCGGCCGCGATGGTCCGTTCGAAGAGTCGGAGGTAGACCTCGGTCTTGCCGGAGCCGGTCACGCCGTGAAGAAGGTGGGCGGAGAAGCCCTGGCCCAGAGTGGCGCCGATTGCCGCAATGGCGCTCCGCTGCGCCGGACTCGGCGTGAACTCGGTCGGCGCCTCCAGAAGCTGCGAGTGCCACGCGGCCTCCACCGTGCTGCGCTGGGTGATGCGCACGAGGCCGCGGCGGGCGAGGGTGCGGATGGTGGCCTCGCTGCCAAGCTCGAGGGCTTCGACCACGAGCCGCGACTCAATCGGCGCGGAGCTCGTGCTGCCGTCGGCTCCGAGGCGGCGGAGGTGCTCGAGCACGTTCCGCTGAGTGGCGGTGAGGGCCCGATTCTTCGGGGGCGCGATTTCAATGGGTGCAGTCGGATCGACTGCGGAGGGCGCCGCTTCGGCAACTGGCGCAGCAGGCGCGAGCTCGACGAACCGCCTGCTGGTGAGTCCGGTCTGCTTGCGAACCGCCGCCGGGAGCATGCCCGCGAGCGTGAGACCGGTCGGGCAGACGTAGTAGGCGCTGATCCAGCGGGCCAGTTCGACGAGCGCCGGCGGCAGCGAGATCGCCCCGGGGTCGCGCGAAATCACTTCCTTGAGGCTCTCGACCGGCGGCGCTCCCGCGTCGGAGATGGCGGTGAGATCGGCGTGTCGATCGATCACATAGCCGGCGGTGCGGGTGTCGCCGCGCCCGAGCGGCACGATGACCCGGTCGCCGGGACGGAGATCGACCAGGCTTCTGGGCACCGCGTAGGTCAGCCCGTCGGGATAGCGATCGACGCCGCGCTCGACTGCGACTCGGGCGGTGCCGGCGCGCTCGGCCGGGCCGAAGAGAGTCATGCGGCCAGAGTAGGGATGGCCGCCCCTCTCGCCGGAGACGATCGGGCGGGCGCTCGGGGACTTCGGCTGGCGACAGCACCTATTCTCAGCCTCCATGAGCGACCTTGACGCCATTTTCGTTCCCGCGCGGCTTGCGCTCGAGGACGGCACCGTCTTCGCCGGCCGCGCCTTCGGCAACGTCTCGACCGGCGCCAGCGAGGGCGAAGTGGTCTTCAACACCGCGATGTGCGGCTATCAGGAGGCCCTCACCGATCCAAGCTACGCGGGGCAGATCCTGGTGATGACCGCGCCGATGATGGGCAATTACGGCGTCGCGGTCGAAGACGTGGAATCCAGCCGTTCGCATGTGGCCGGCTTCGTCGTTCGCGAGCTGTCGAGGCTCCGCTCGAACCATCGCGCCGAGCGCGGCCTTGCGGAATGGCTCGGAGCCTTCGGGATTCGAGCGCTCGAGGGAATCGACACGCGGGCCCTGGTCCGCCGACTGCGCGTCCGCGGCGCCTTGCGCGGCGTGATCTCGACCAACGAGAGCCAGAGCGATGCCGAGCTGGTCGAGCAGGCTCGACGATCCGCCTCGATGAGCGGATTGAATCTCGCCGCCGGCGTGAGCCCCGATCGCTGCGGCGGCTGGAGCGAGGATCTCGGCACCTGGCGCGAGCCGCGAGTCATGGGTCCCGAACTCATGGTCGGCGACCGACCGCTGCGCGTGCTGGCTCTCGACTGCGGGGCCAAGCGCAACATCTATCGCCATCTGACCGACGTGGGCTGCGCGGTCGAGAGCGCTCCGCACAACCTGTCGGCTGCGGAGATCCGGGCCCGACGGCCGGATGGCCTGTTCATCTCCAATGGTCCCGGCGATCCCGCCGCCGTCGAGGCCACCATCGCCACGCTCCGCGAGGTCGCCGGAGAGATCCCGACCTTCGGCATCTGCCTCGGGCACCAGCTCCTGGCCCTGGCGCTCGGAGCGAAGACCTACAAGCTCAAGTTCGGCCACCGCGGCGCCAATCAGCCGGTGCGGAATCTCCTGACCGAGCGGGTCGAGATCACCAGCCAGAATCACGGCTTCTGCGTCGAGGAGGAGTCGCTGCGGGCGGTGGGAGCCGAGCCCACCCATGTGCACCTCAACGACGGAACCCTGGCCGGTTTCCGCCACCGCGAGAAGCCGATCTTCTCGGTGCAGTACCACCCCGAGGCGTCGCCCGGGCCTCACGACTCGGCCTACCTCTTCGACTGTTTCGTGGCCATGATGCGGTCGGGGCGACCCATCGATGCGGAGACCATGCGTTCGGCGCAGATCGGCCGAGCCCGGCGCCCCGTCCCGGTCTGAAACCGACGCGACTCGCGACGGTGCGCGGCGTGCGACGCAGGGCCCTCGCTCCGCTTCCGCTTGCGTGCCGAGAAGCCCATCAGTAGGCTTCCGCTTCCGCTGCTCCAAAGGGCGAATCTGTCGGTATGCATGGATGCACCGAGAGAGACGCGGGAGACGGGGAAGCCAGTGCTGGCCGTCGTTCGACCGGCTGAAGCTGCTTGAGGGATCGCTTGCGTGGTTGGGTTCGTCGTGTGGCAGGCCGCGGTTACGCCCCCGGCCGCCCCTCTCAGGGAGACACCATGAGTTCGCGTGCTACGGCAAATGTGCGGGTGTGTGTCCAGACCGGCCTGATCGCCGGAGTTCTGGCGACGGGACTGGCCGGTGGACTGGTCAAGGAGCTGGGAGGCGGACGGGCCATCGGGAGTGGCTCCGGCTTGGGGCCGATCCTCTCTGGAGGAACCGCTCACGCGGCCCCGCTTTTCCAGGACAGCGACGTGCTCGGAATGATCGAGCAGGCCCGGAAGTACACAAACCAGGCCCAGTGGCAGAAGGCCATCGACGAGTGGACCAAGGTCCTCGTGCGGATGCCTGAGAATTCCGAGGCGAAGGATGGCCTCGCCCGCGCCCAGGCCGCGCTTGATCGAGGCGGCACCGTCGAGCAGGTCGGTCGCGACCTCGAGGTGCTTCAGCAGAAGGCCCGCGTCGAGTTCGAGTCTGCGGTCACCAGAGCGGCCGAGCTCCAGGCTCGCGGCGACTACGCCGAGGCCGAGCGGTCGGTCATCACCGCGAAGGTGAAGATCAACCAGAATCGAAACATCCTCCCCGAGAGCGAATTCCAGTCGATGACCGAGCGGGCCGACACGCTGCTCGAGCAGATCGAGGAGGAGCGGCAGAAGTCCCAGTTGGTCAAGGACCAGCAGGCCCGCGACGCCGCCGAGCGCGACAAGACCGTCGAGCAGGCCCGCCAGCTCGAGCAGCGTCAGCAGCTCATCAACGAGAACATCCGCCGTGTCCGTCAGCTTCAGATGGAGCTCAAGTACGACGAAGCCCTCAAGGTCGTCGACGAGACGCTCTTCCTCGATGAGCACAATCCCGCAGTCCTGGCCCTCCGCGACATCCTCGAAACCGCTCGCGCCTACCGCGAGGTCATGGACATCGAGCGTCGCCGCCAGCCGGCCTACGACCGGCTCGAGACCGAGATCCTCCGAGCCACGATTCCCCCGACGCGGAACATCGATGGCCCCGGCCCGCGCTCGACCACGGGCGTCATGGAGTACCCCGAGGACTGGGAGCAGCTCAGCATCCGCCGCGACCTTGCGGCCGGATTCCGCGAGTCCGACTCCGACAAGCAGGTTCGACTCGCCCTCGAGCGGCCGATTCCGGTCGACATCTCCGGCGGCAGCACCTTCGAGCAGGTCGTCGCCTATCTCAAGCAGGTCACCGGCGTTCAGGTCTACGCCGACTGGAAGGCGCTCGACCTCATCAACGTCCGCAAGGATGACTCCATCGAGCTCACCCTCGGCCAGAGCAAGGGCATGTCGGCCCTCGAGCGCGTTCTCGAGCAGCTTGGCAGCGACTTCGAGCGACCCCAGTTCTCCATCGAGAACGGGATGCTGATCATTTCGAGCGATGCCGCCCTGCGGAAGCGCACGGCCACCATCGTCTACGACATCCGCGATCTCCTCTTCCAGGTTCCCTACTTCGACAATGCTCCGCAGTTCGACCTCGAGTCGGCCATCAATCAGGGCAACAGTGGTGGCG
>CAYXKH010000200.1:0-5701 GCA_964465255.1 uncultured Isosphaeraceae bacterium | reverse complement strand
GATGCGTGCCGCTTCTTGATCTCCTCCATGCACTCCGCGTATTTCTCGCAATCCGCGACGGGGACAGCGGGTAGCGGGGCGGAATCTCGATCTGACACAGCCATGTTCCTTTCCATGGTTCGATGATCGTGGCTCAACTGGACGACCGATTCGCGGCTCCCTTCTCACCTCCACCGAACGGACACTGGTTCGCCCGGCAGCGTTGGGGTCGAGATCGCGGGTGGGTCGAGGGTGAGCAGGAACAGGCGGCGTTCGCGTGGCTCGAGTGGCTCGCGCGGCTCGCCGGTCGGCGCACTTCCGGGCGCCTCCGCGATTGCCGCGAGGAACGTGCCGTCGGGGCTGGGGGCCAGGGCGGTCACGCGGTGGCCGGCGAGGCGGGGATCGAGTTCGGCGAACTTCCATTCGCGAACCAGCTTGCCGCGGCGGGCGCATTCGACAATTGCCGTCGGGGTGGCGTAGAGCAGGTGGGTGCCGTCGGCGGCCCACTCCAAGGCGGTGATCGTGGTCATCGAGACCGCGTGCTCGAGGGCCCCGACCGAGCCGACATACATGTCGTGAACGAGCGTCTCGGGTCGGGCGTCGCGCAGGATCACGAAGGCCGTGGTGCCGTCCGGGGCGATCCGCGGCATGGCGCAGGGGGCCACCGCGTCGGTGATCTCCTCGTCGCTCTGGGTGGCGAGGATCACGCGGCGGACCTGCGGGTTGTCGCCGCGAGTGCGAACGTAGAAGAGGCTGGCGCTGTCGGGCGTCCAGTGCAGGTCGTCGACTCGGTCGACGGTCACCACCACCCGACGAGCCTCGCCGCGCGCTCCGTCCGCCGGATTGCGGGGGGCGACGGTGATGACCGAGATTCGGCCTTCTTCCTCGCGCACGAGATCGGCCACAAGCGTCCCGTTGGGAGCGATGAACCCCGGCTCCGGACTCGGGACGGCGGTGCTGCTCAGGCTGCGCGGGTTGAGCGAGAGGCTCACCCGACCTGAGCCGTCGCGCACGTCGACGATCAGAGACGCGGCCGGCGCAGGCGGTGCAGGCGGTGCGGTCGGTGCAGTCGGTGCAGTCGGTGCAGTCGGTGCATTCTGGGCGGCCGGCGTGGTCGGCGCACTCGGCCCCGTGGGACGCGGCGGTTCGGCAGCGAGCGGTGAAACGCTCGTCGGCGGCGACGGGTTGGCGCCGGGCGAGGTGAACACCAGAAGCGTGGCGGCAGCGAGCGCAGCGAGTGGGGAGGTCATGGGGTCAATTCAAGGGGAGCGAGTGGGACCGGCGCGGGTCCGTGGGAGGGCAATCACGAAGTCGCTCCCAGACTCCTTGCGGGAGTGGGCCACGAGTCGTCCACCGTGCTCTTCGACGATGCGTCGGGCGGTTGGCAGACCCAGGCCCGTGCCACCGGGCTTGCCCGAGACGTAGGGCTGAAAAATGCGTTCGAGGTCGGCCGGCTCGATGCCCGGACCGGTGTCGATGACGTGAATGCGGGCTTCGGCGGGATCGCTCTCGACCCGCAGCATGAGTTCGCCGCGCCGCCACGGTTCGGGGCTCGCTGCCGTCGGCGACGCGGAGGGCGGAGCCATCGCCTGGATGGCATTCAGCATCAGATTGAGGAGGGCCTGCTTCAGCAGATTGGGATCGACTTCGCAGGTGAGCGGCGCCGGCGGGAGGTCGGTCCGCAGCAGCACGCCCGATTGCTGGCACTGCGGCGCGAGGAAGTCGGCGAGCTCCTCGACGACCGTGCGGAGGTCGTGAGTGCCGCGGTCGAGCTTCATCCGCCCGGCGAAGCGGAGGAAGTCGGTGAGGATGTTGCGAAGACGCTCGGCCTCGCGCCCGAGGGTGCCGATGCGTTTGAGAATCCGCTCGCGGCGCTCGCCCTCGATATCGCTGTCGGCGATCTCCTCGGCCAGTAGCTGCGCGTTGAGCCCGACGGTCGAGAGTGGATTCTTGATCTCGTGGGCGAGCCCGCTGGTCATGGTGCCGAGTTCGGCGAGCCGCTCGGATTGACGGGCCCGGCGTTCGGCCTCGCGGGCCCGGAGTTCGGCGCGGCGGAGGAGCAGGCGAGTCGTCGGCACCATCGCCGCCGCGAGAAGCGCAACGCCGGCCGCAGCCCCGAAGAGAAACATGGTCCAGGAGTCACCGGGCATGCGGTGCTCCGGTCGTCGACTGTGGCAATTGCCGCAGACGCGCGCAGGCCCGCTGGCCGCGGATTGCCGAGGCGGCACCCGAAGACGGTGACGTCGTCGAGGTCAGACGTTGACGAGCGACCGCACAGCAGTCGCCGCCCAGCCCTTGGCACCCAGCGCCGCCGAGTACTGCACGCGTTCCCCGTCGCGCAGCGTTCGGAATCCATCCTGCTGGATGATGCTGAAGTGGATGAAAATGTCCTGGCCTTCGGGGCCGATCACAAACCCGAAGCCCTTGCGAGGATCGAACCACTTCACGTTCCCCTCGACATCCGTCAACGAACGAGTTTCAGACATACCAGGCCTCCCAGCCAGGCATTCGACACACAGCGGCGCGATGCGCTCGATTCGCTGAACCCCCAGTGGCCCCGCGAATGCTGTCCCAGATGACATATCTTGGTTCAGGTTTCGTGTTCCTGCAAGTGCGTCGGGCCATCAACAACGAAAACGGGGCGCCGATTGCTCGGCGCCCCGTGGTGTTTCAACTCGAGATCAACGCGGGTTTGGCTGCTCGTCCCTGCGGGGGAACGGGGCAGCCACGAGTGCCTTACCGCCGACCGCCGGTCCCGCTGGGCCGACCTTCACGGTCGCCGCGCGGACCGCGATCGCGTCCGCGGTCGCCGCTTCGCTCGCCGCCACGATCCTCGCCGTGCTCGCTGTTCGCCGGGCGATCGGGTTCGCTGCCCGGGGGCGGCGCATCCATCAGCGCCTTCCGCGAGAGCTTGATGCGACCGTTCTCGTCGATGTTGATGACCTTGACCTTGATCGGATCGCCGATCTTCACCACGTCGGTGACGGCCTTCACGTACCCGTGGGCGAGCTCGGAGATGTGGCACATGCCGTCGGTGCCCGGGGCGAGTTCGACGAAGGCACCGAAATCCTTCACCGAGACCACCTTGCCGTCGTAGATCGAGCCGAGCTTGATCTCCGCGCCAAGGGCCTCGACCTCCATGCGGGCCTTCTCGCCCATGGCCTTGTCGACGCAGGCGATGAAGACCGTTCCATCCTCCTCGACGTCGATCTGGGCGCCGGTGCGCTCCTGGATGCCGCGGATGGTCTTGCCGCCGGGGCCGATGAGCTTGCCGATCTTTTCGGGATCGATCTTCACGGTGATGATCGCCGGGGCGTACTTGCTGATCTCGGCGCGAGGAGCGGGGATCACCTGCTCCATCTGGTCGATGATCTGGAGCCGGCCTTCACGGGCCTGCTTGAAGATCACCACGATCTCGTCGATCAAAAGCCCGCGGGCCTTCAGATCGAGCTGGATGCCGGTGATCCCGTTGCGGGTGCCGGAGACCTTGAAGTCCATCTCGCCGAAGAAGTCCTCCTCACCGATGATGTCGGTGACGTGCTGGACCTTGCCGGACGCGCTGGTGAAGCGTCCGACCGAGATGCCTGCACAGGTGCCCTTGATCGGCACGCCTGCGTCCATCAGCGCCAGACAGCCACCGCAGACCGACGCCATCGACGAGGAGCCGTTGCTCTCGGTGATGTCGCTGACCACGCGGATGGTGTAGGGGAACTCCTCGGCGCTGGGCAGGATCCCAAGCAGCGAGCGCTCCGCCAGCGCACCGTGGCCGAGTTCGCGTCGGCCCGGACCCATGATGCGGCCGGCCTCGCCGGTGCAGAACGGCGGGAAGTTGTAGTGGAGATAGAACTTCTTGGCGTACTCGGGAAGCAGACCGTCGACGATCTGCTCGTCCTTGACGGTGCCGAGCGTGCAGCTCACCAGCGACTGGGTCTCGCCGCGCTGGAAGAAGGCCGAGCCGTGGGTTCGCGGGAAGACCGCAACCTGCATGTCGAGCGGACGGATCTCGTTGAGCTTGCGGCCGTCGGCGCGGATGCCCTTCTCGGCGACCAGCTTGTGGGTGATCTTCTTCTCGAGGATGCGGAACGCTTCCTTGGCCTGCTTGGCGCGCTTGTCGGCGGCCTGGTAGTCGGAGAAGGAGAGGCCCGGCTTGATCGCAAAGTGCTCGAGGAGCATCTTGTCGCGGAGCTGGTCGACGGCGGCGTTGCGCTCGCTCTTGAGCTTGATGGTGCGGAGCCCGGTGAGGTCGGTGTCGCAGAGCTTCTTGACGAGGGTCATCACCTCGTCGGGCGGCGTCGCGAGTTCACCCATGCGGACGGCCGGAGCGCCGGACTTCTCGCGAAGCTCGAACATCATCTCGAGGAGCGGCTTGATGCCGTTCTCGTGGCCGAAGCGGATCGCCGCGACCATGGTCTCCTCGTCGACTTCGGCGGCGCCGACTTCGATCATGTTGATGCCGTCGACGTGACCGGAGAGCACCAGGTCGAGATCGGAGAAGTCGAGCTGGGCCTGCGTGGGGTTGAGCACGAAGCTCGGGCCCTCGTCGGTGACGATGCGGCCGACGCGCACGGTGGCGACCGGACCCTGGAAGGGGAGATCGGTGACGCAGAGCGAGGCCGAGGCGCCGTTGCAGGCCCAGATGTCGGAGTCGTTCTGTCCGTCGTGGCTCATGACCCACGCCTGGATCTGGACTTCCTCCATGAAGCCATCGGGAAAGAGCGGACGGATCGGGCGATCCATCAGCCGCATGGTGAGGATCTCCTTCTCGTTGGGAGCGCCTTCACGCTTGCGGAACCCGCCGGGGAAACGACCGGCCGCGGAGGTCTTCTCGCGGTAGTCGCACTGCATGGGGAAGAAGTCGATGCCGGGTCGAGGGTTGGCCCGGACCGTGGTCGCGAGGACGTAGGTGTCGGCGTACGAGACCATGACGGCGCCGCTGGCGAGCCGTGCGACCTTGCCGGTCTCGAATCGAACGGTCCGGCCGCCGATCTCGCGCTCGACGATCGTGTGACGAAGTGCCATGTATTGCCTGCCTTTTCTGACAGCCCGGGCCGTCGCGGCGCGGAATGCTGTCTCAGCCATGCTCGACGACGAGGTCGCCGCCGAGCGGTTTCACCCGCGAGTGCGGGCTGGCCATTCGTCGCGCAGAAGGCGCGACGCGGCCGGTGCGGAATGACTCGGGCCCGCCGACTCCAGAGGGAGCCAGCGAACCGGGCACCGAGAATGCCGCCAACCGAGAGGCAGAAGGCAACGAACAGCGACCTCGGCGCCTGGTGGCACCAGCGCTGCTGTCAATTGCCCACTGCCGCCGGGTGCGGCATCTGCGGCCATCGGGCTCACTTGCGGAGGCCGAGTCGCTTGATGAGTTGGGTGTACCGCTCACGCTCGCTGTTGGCGAGGTACTTGAGCAGACGGTTGCGCTTGCCGACCATGAGGAGGAGTCCTCGGCGGCCAGCGTGATCCTTGGGGTTCACGCGGAAGTGGTCCTGAAGCGAAGCGATGCGCTCCGTCAGAACCGAAACCTGAACCTCGGGCGAGCCGCTGTCAGTCGGGTGACGACGGCTGTTCGAAATGACTTCCTTCTTCTTCGCCAACGCGATGGTCATGAAACTCGTCCTTGCCAGGGCGTCGGGACCACACCAGAGATCTGATGAGGGGCCGACCCATCCTGAGATGCTGCGGAATTTGCTTGTGAGAAGCCCGAAAGTCTAGCGATAGCCGGGGG
>CAYXKH010000199.1:0-5727 GCA_964465255.1 uncultured Isosphaeraceae bacterium | reverse complement strand
GGCGCAGCCGACGACTCCGTCGGCGCAAGCCGACGCTCCGCAGCCTCCGGCCTCAGCGTCCTCTGAAAGAAACTCCATTTCTCCGACCGCACCGCGGGGCCGAAGACGCCGTGGTCCATCGTCGGGAAGAACATCATGTCGAAGGGGATGTTGGCCTGCTGCAGGGCGTGCACGAACTGCCAGACGTTGTTGGGATGGACGTTGTCGTCGGCCATGCCGTGCATGAGCAGGAGCCGTCCGCCGAGTTGCCGGGCGAGTTCGGGAGTGAGAGCGGCGGCGAGCTTCACGCACGACCCCTGGTCGTAGCCGGCTTCGTTCTCGCGCGGGAGTCGCATGTAGCGCTCGGTGTAGATCGAGTCGTAGTGCCGCCAGTCGGTGACGGCGGAGATCGCAACCGCAGCCTTGAAGACGTCCGGGTGCTTGAGAAGCGCCAGCGCCGACATGTAGCCGCCGTAGGAACCGCCGGTGATGCCGACGCGGGAACCATCGACGTACGGGCGGCCACTCAGGGCTCGCACGCCGTCGGCCTGATCCTTGAGGTCGAGGTCGCCGAGTCGCTGATAGGTCGCGGTCTCGAAGGCCTTGCCGCGATCCGGCGTGCCACGGTTCTGGATCTGGGCAATCAGATAGCCGAGCTCGCAGTCGGGACGGGCTCCGCTCCAGCGGTTGCGCACGGTGACCACTCCGGGACCGCCGTAGACGTCGATGATCAGCGGGTACGTCCGCGCCGGATCGAAGTGAGCGGGGCGATGGAGGATTCCGAAGAGATCGGTGGTGCCGTCGTCGGCCTTGAAGCTGAACAGCTCGGGGGCGACCAGGCCCAGTTCCTGCATCACGCTGGTATCGCTCTCGGCCAGCACGCCGAGGATCGAGCCCTTCATGTCGAGGAGTGTCGAGATCGGTGGCGTGTCCGCCGCCTCGGCCACGCAGACGAAACGAGTGTGATTGGGAGCGATCGAGAAGTTGCTGTGGTTGAGCTCGCTCACCGTGAGTCGGGCGTGCTCGCTGCCGTCGAGGCGAACTCGATGGAGCTGGGCACTCATTCCCACCGAGCCGCTGGCCGCGGTCAAGTAGAACCAACCTGCCTTCTCGTCGATCTGCACGATGTCAAGTGCCGGATACGCGCCGCTGGTGAGCGCGACCACGGAGTCGTCGGCCAGCGAGCGGATCGAGAACTGCGACCAGCCCGTCGCTTCGCTCTCCCAGATGAAACGAACGCCGTCCTCGAGGAAGCGCATGGTCGGGCGATTCTCCTGGAACGTCGGCTGCGACTCGGTCAGCACGACCCGGGTGGCGCCACTCAGCGGATCGGCCGCGACCAGTTCGAGTCGATCCTGACGTCGACCGGTGCGATTGAAGAGGAGCGCACTCGAGTCGGGCGTCCAACGAATGTCGTAGATGTACTGCTCGGTGTCGCTGCCGACGTCGACGGAGATCGATTGGCCCATCGGGGCGCTGGCCAGTTCGGCACGCGAGGCGATCTCCCCCACTTCGATGACTCGCAGACGGGCAATCGGGTTGGGGTCGCCGGCCTTGGGATAGCTCTCAAGCGCCACCCGCGGGCGCAGCGCCGTCCAATCGACGGGAAGCGGAAAGTCGGGCACGTTGCGATCGTCGAACTCGTAGTAGGCGAGAAAGCGCGAGTCGGGCGACCACCACATGGCGCTGTCCTGATCCAGTTCCTCACCGTAGACCCAGCTCGCCCGGCCGTATCCGAGCTTGAAGGTGCCATCGGTGGTGACCGCCCGCGCGGCGCTGCCGTCGACCCGCTTCAGGATCACGTTGTGCTCTTCGCAGACCGCATTCCAGGCGCCGTCGGGCGATCGAACGATGTCGGCCTGTCGCCCGCGGGCGGGACGATTGCCGCGAGATCGTCGAGGGCTGTCCCCCTCCGCCGCCGCATCGCCGACCACCGGCTCGATGGCGCCGGTCGCAAAGACGAATCGGCGGCGCTCGGCCCCCGCGGGTGTTCCCACTCGAAACTCGACTCCGCTGCCGTCCTCGATCCAGGTGACATCCGAAACGCGACCGCCGATGGCCAGGCGATCCATCGCGTCGCTCACCAGCTTCCAGCGATCGTGGCCGGGCAGGTCTTCGAAGCGCTGCGCCAGTGCAGCGGACGCACCCAGAAGGTGCGCAATCACGGAGACGATCAGGACGAGGGTCGTGCGACGCATGGGCGAAGAATACAGCCCGACCCGCCTGACGCGACCCACCTTCCTCACCCCAGCATGACCATCTCGCGGAACTGGGCGAAGCGAGCGTCGAGATCGCTGCGGCGCAGGGTGCGAAGCCGTTCGAGGCCATGCGACTCGATGTTGAAGCTGGCCGCGACCGTGCCCCAGCCGAGGGCCTCGCGAATGGCGGCGAAGTCGGTGCCGTTGGTCGAGGCCAGCCGACCCATCACGCCGCCGGCGAAGGAGTCGCCCGCACCGGTCGGATCGATCACCTGATGCTGCTCGGCGGGGAAGGCCGGCACCACCGCGACGCCGTCGCGATGGACGAGCACCGCCCCGTGTTCACCCTTCTTGACGATGACGAAACGCGGCCCCATCTCGATGATCCGCCGGGCCGCGGAGATCGGGTTGCGGATCTCGGTGAGCTGCTCGGCCTCGCTGTCGTTGAGAAGCAGTCCATCGACCTGACGCAGCAGGGCCCGCAGTTCCTGATGGGCGATGTCGATCCACAGATTCATGGTGTCGGCCACGGCGAGTCGGCGGGTCGGAAACTGCGCCAGCAGATCGGCCTGCACCAGCGGATGGGTGTTCCCCAGGAAGACGAACTGGCTGTCGCGATAGGCGTCAGGCACCTTCGGAGGCGCCTCCTCGAGCACGCCCAGCTCGGTGAAGAGCGTGTCCCTTTGATTCATGTTGTCGTGATAGCGACCACCCCAGGCGAAGGTCTTCGACGCCGGTCGCACCTCGAGCCCCTCGGTGCAGACGTTCGCGAACGAAGTCAGGGCGGTGCGATGTTCCTCCGGCCAGTCGCCGCCGACCGCCGCCACGATCCGCACCGGACCGAAGAAGCTCGCGGCGGCCGCGAAGTAACTGCACGAGCCTCCGAGAACGCGTTCGACCGCGGTCGTCGGAGTGTGGACGGTGTCGATGCCGATGGTTCCGGTGACGATGAGCGACATGGGGGCGGAGTGTATCGGCGCCCCTCTGCTTCAACCGCCTCCGACGCCAATCGCCCCGTCGCGGATCAGACCGGCGATGGCCGCGATGTCCGGGGCCGGTGGGCGATCGGCAACCAGTCGGGTGACGCGCTCTCGCACCTTGGCCACCGCGGCTTCGACACCCGCGCCGCTGCGAAGCGGCCGCTGATACTCCATGGCCTCGGTCATCGTGAGGAGCTCGATGGCCACGACCTGTCGGCAGAGCTCGATCGACTGGCGGAGGTGATGCCCGCTGGTCGGTCCGAAGGAGTTGTAATCCTCGACCCCGGCGCTGGTGGTGATGTTGTGGACCGACGCCGGATGGGCCAGCGACTGCATCTCGTTGCAGCAGGCCGCGGCGGAGTACTGGGCAATCATCAGGCCGGAGTGGAGTCCCGGCTGCGGCGAGAGATAGGCGTGGACCGGGTTCTCGCCGTCGGAGGCCGTCAGCAGCCAGTTCACGCGCCGCTCGGCGATGCCGGCGATGTGCACGATGGCGATCTTGGCGACGTCGAGGGCAATTGCAATGGGCATCCCGTGGAAGTTCGCTCCGGAGATCACCTCGCATGTCGCTTCGGATTCCGACGCGCCTGCGACGAAGACCAGCGGATTGTCGGTCACCGCCCCGAGCTCGCGTTCGATTGCCCCGCGCACGTAGTCGAGGGCGTCACACGCGGCGCCGAGCACGGTCGGCGCCGCCCGCAGGCAGTACGGATCCTGCACCCTGGGATCGTTCTCCTTGTGGGCGGTGAGGATGGTCGAGCCCGCGAGCAGTTCACGAAGACGCTCGGCGATCAGGATCGGTCCCGGCTGGCGTCGGGCGGCGTACAGCCGGGGATCGAGGAAGGCGTCAGTGGCGCGGCAGGCATCGATGGCCATGGCGGTCGAGACGGTCGCGGCGGCCACCAGACGATCGAGATCACGCAGGGCCAGGGCTCCCATCGCGGTCATGAGATGGGTGCCGTTGATGAGGGCCAGCCCCTCCTTCGCTTCGAGCACGAGCGGTTCGATGCCGGCCGCAAGGAGCGCTCGCCGGCCCGGCTCGCCGGCACCCACGTAGGTCGCACGGCCCTCGCCCAGCATGACGAGGGCAACGTGCGCGAGTGGGGCCAGATCGCCGGAGGCCCCGACCGATCCGCGCGACGGAACCACCGGCGTGATGCCGCAATTGAGGAGCTCGATCAGTTTCTCGACGCACTCCGGCCGCACGCCCGAACAGCCGCGGGCCAGACTCGCGGCGAGGATCAGCATCATCGCCCGCACCACTTCGACGGGGAGCGGTTCACCCACACCCGCGGCATGCGAGCGGATGAGATTGCGCTGCACGTCGGCGAGTTGATCCGGCTCGATGCGGACGCGCGCGAGCGATCCGAATCCGGTGTTGATGCCGTAGAGCGCCTCGCCGGCGCCGAGGCGCCGAGAGAGCGCCGCCCGACTTCGCCCGAGCTGCTCGCGCACGGTTGGGTGAAGGCGGACTTCGCGTCGACGGCAGGCGACCTGATCGACGTCCGCAATCGTGAGCGGCGCCGCCGTCAGCATCAGAACATCCGGAGGGGCTTCGGGTCCCATAGGGGCGAATCGTAAAGGAATCGGGTGAGGTTGGTGGCCTCCGAACCTGCCTTCGGAGGCGTCTCGGGTCGCGGAGGCACCCCCGCGAGGAGCCACTACACTCCGCCCATGCTCGACTCCCTCAGACGCTTCGGCGGTCTGTTCGGCGGACTCACCATCGCCGCACTGCTCGGCGGAATGACCGCTCGCTTCGCGGCCGGTCCGCGGGGCACGTCGACTGCGGTCCTCTCGGTGGCGAGCAGCCCCGGGACGGCAATCGCCGCCGTCTTCGTGCTGGTGCTGGCCCTTGCGCTGCTGGCCGTGGTGGTCTCGCGCCTGGTCAACAGCGCCGTCGGGCTCTTTGTCTTCGGTGTTGGAATTGCCATCTTCTCGATGCGCTGCGGGGCCATTGCCGACGCCACCCTGAACGGTGCGGCGGCCACCAATATCGCTCTCGAAACACTGGTGTGGGGCGCGGTTCTGCTGGGAATCACCTTCGTTCTGCTGCGCCTCGGCGGTCGTCTGCCCGACATCCCGATCTCGGAGCCGCTCTTCCGCGGGGCACTCGCCAATCGAGCCCTGATCGGCTGCGCCGCGGCGATCTTCGCGCCTGTTGCGGTGTGGCTGGTGCTGCGGAACGATCTCAAGGGGCAGGCCATCGCCGCCGCGGTCATCGCGGGGTTGATCACCGGACTGTTCGGTCGGCTGTGGGCTCCCCGCGCCCAGCCCATCCTGCTGCCGGCCGCGGCAGTCGTTGCAATCGGCGCGGCCCAGCTCGTCGCCGCCATGCGCCTCGAGGGATCGATGCTCGAGATCTTCGACCGCGGCCTGCTGCCGCGAGTGCTCGCCGCGCTGCCGATGGATGTGGCCGGCGGTGTTGCCGTGGGGGTGGCCATGGGGCTCGGATGGGCCCGTTCGTTTGGTGGCGACGCAGCCGCGACCGAATCGCTGGGAACTGCTCCGCTGCCGCAGAACCCGCTGCTGCGGTGAAGCCCTCCGAGAGCGCTGGGTGCGCGATGCCCCAC
>CAYXKH010000198.1:0-5728 GCA_964465255.1 uncultured Isosphaeraceae bacterium | reverse complement strand
GCCCCCTGCCCCCTGCCCCCGCTCTCACATCTCCCGATACTCGTACATCGGCCCGAGCGTCTGCAGCAGGGTGACGAGCATGAGCGAGACGGCGATGAAGAGCGAGAGAGTGGCGAGGGCGAGAAAGAGGAGCCGCCCGCGCTTCATCAGGATCGCCGCCAGCGCCAAGGCGCCGGCAAGGAGCCCGGGGAGCGCTGCGATCCAGGGTTGGGCCAGCACAAGAGCTGCCGGGAACCCGATCGCCCCAAGGTCGAGATCGTGCTGCTTGGCAATCGAACGACCGAGAGTGCTGGCGCCGAACACGCAGAGCCCGCCGGCGACGGGGCCGAGGATGAGGAGCGCGAACGCCTTGACGCGGATGAGGACGTCGAAGGGGCGTGCTGGAGCAGCGGGACGGGGGGCGACGGGAATGAGAGGCTCCGCGAGATGCGACTCTGTCGGTGGGGGCGCGACTATTTCTCGGGATCCGCACCGAGACCCTGGGCAGCCTTCTTCATCTGCTCTTCGATCATGGCCGGATCGAGACCGGCACCACCCATCATCTTCATCATGACCGCCTGCATCAGAGCAGCCTGGGCGGCCTCGGGAGAGGTGATGGCGCCGGAGCGGACCTGGGCGGCGATCTCGGTCGAGGCGCTCCTCAGCACTGGGCGGATCTGCTCCATCATCGGCATCATCATGGCGATCTGGGTGGCGGCCTCGGGCGCGAAGCTCTTCATCGCGTGGTCGGCATCGATCCACCACTGACCGGCGGCGCGCACCAGCACGATCGCGGGGTTCGCACTCGACGCCGAGTCGTTGACGTTGGCACGACTCTCGGTGACTTCGCCGAGCGAAAGGCGCTCGCCGTGCATGAAGGAGTCGCCGAAGGGCGTCGAACCCGACAGTCCCTCAGCGCCGAACTTCTCGTGCACGGCGGCGACGAGCTCGGCGCTGTCTTCGAGGGTGGTCTTGAAGTACGAGAGGAGCTGCTTCGATGTGGGAGACGAAGCCCGCATGGCATTCAGGACAGCGCCGAAGCCGGCGGGCCCGCTGGCTGCGGGACTCTTGAGGAAGTCGACAACGGCCTGCGGAGACGCGAAGGACGTTGCCGCGGCCGCGGTGGTGCCGCCCGCGGCAGCGGCACTGCTCTGCGCGACCAGGTCCTTGCTGGAAAGCTGATCGATCAGGGCGGTCAGATTGGCCTTGAGCTGGGTGGTCTCAGGCCGCTCGCTGGAGAGCGAGCCGATGTGCTCCAGGGCGGAAGTCGCGGCCGACGTGGCCCTCTCGACCGACGCGGTGCGCGCGGCCTCGATCGAAGCGCTCAGCGCCGCGAGGGCGGTTCCATCGCCGAGGACGGCGCCCGCATCGCGGAGCCGATTGACGAACAGGCCGTGATCGCGGAGCGAAAGGGCGTGATTCCAGTGCAGCTTCGCAAGCGACTGCTGGGCGGTCGCCGCGGTGAGCCGGGCGCTGCCATCGCCGCCGCCGCGGGCTGCGAGCTGGGCGGCCTTGTTGAAGTCCTCGTCGGCCTGCGAGAGCAGGGAGACCACCGAGCTCTTCCGCTGGCTCTCGATTGCCTCGAGTCCCTTGGTCAGTTCGGACCGAACCTCCTCGAGCCGCTCACGGCATTGCACTGCAATTGTGCGGGCCTCCTGGACCGACCGTCCAAGATCCGTCTCGGCGGCCTTCATCGCTTCGATCATCGCCTGTTGCTGGGCGACGTCGACGGTGGCCAGTTCCTTCTCCGGGGCAAGCTCCGAGAGCTGGAGGTCGTTGCGGGCGATCTTGACCTTGAGTGCGTCGAGGGCATCGCGCTTTTCCGCGGCCTGCTCGACGTACTTGAAGCCCGCGGAGTGACCTGCGCTTCGAGCCTGCTGGCGCAGGGCCTGCTCGTCACGCTCGAGCTGCTGCGCGGCGGCGCGGCTGGCGTCGCTGTCGGCGGTGATCTGGGCCATGGGCTGCTCGAGTTCATTGATCCGTCCGCGCAGGGTCTCGATTCGCCGCGCGGCCTCGGCCCGGAGCGATTCGAGAGTGCGCTGATCGGTGGTCGGATCGAACTTCTCTCCAGCGGTGGCAAGCACGTCGAGCACCAGGCCCGCGTCGATCAGGCCAGAGAGCGAGTCGCGATCCCGGCGGAGTTCACCCTCGACCTGCTGGAGCCGATCGGCTGCGAGTCGGCCCATGTCGAGCCTGACGTGGGCGGCGAGCAATGCAGCGGCCGCAGTCTGACCGGGAGTGCCGCTGGTGAGCTGCTCGAGTCGACTGGCGTGGCTCGCCAGATCGGTGTGGAGCTTGGCGCCAGTGTCGGCGTCCGGAGCGTTGTTCACGGCCGCGCGGGTCCTGGCGACGTCGTTGGCAACCGCCTCGATCTCGTCCTGCACGCGCTGCTCGGCGCGGGCCCCGCCGTGCTCGCATCCGAGCAGCAGCGTGGCGGTGAGCCCCATGCCCAGCGCCGCCCCGAAACCTCGGAGCGCGGAGAGGCGTCGCCACCGCGGAGAGTCGGAGGTGCTCCGCACGCAATCCACTGGTGAAAGGGCTCGAATCGAGCGGAGCGAAGTGCTGGACGTCGACGAACGGAAGACGGTCGGCATGGCGGTGGTTCTCGAGGCGGAATCGGAGGTCGAGTGTAACAGAACAGTCCCAATCGACCTCGGGCGCTCGACCTGCGCCGAGAGACCCGGAGCGCCGGCCGATCAGCGGTCCTGCTGGAAATCGCGCCCGCCGCCGACGTCGCGCCGGTCGAGGGCGTCGAGCTTCGGGGGCTCGTAGTCGATGGGGTAGATCGGGCGCGGGCGGAACATGGCGCGAATCCAGGAGAGTGTGTCCTCGAGGAGTTTTGGACTCTCGGTCGAGAGCACCGGGCGCCACCCGCGGACATCGGGGTGCGGGGTGCGGGCCTGGGTGCGGGGCAGGGCGTACTGCACCAAGAGCGACATGGTGGGATCGTCGTAGTCGATCATCCGCCGTCCGTCGATCTCGAGCTGGTCGAGGATCGCGAGATTGGTGTAGCGGACCCGGTCGTCCTTGTAGTTGCGCGAGTGGAGGAAGAAGCGACCGGCGTCGAGCCCGCCGTGGCAGCGGCTGGTGGCGCAGTTGGGGATGAGCCACGCGTTGTGGACCCGCTGCCTGAAGGTGTTGAGGTGGGGGGGCTCGCTCAGCACCTCGATCTCCGGATAGAGCTCGCGGGCCTTGAGGCGGAACATCAAGGAGATCACGTCCGCCGATTCCGCGCGGAACAGCGCGGTGCGCTGCTCGCTCCGCGCCGGGATGAGGTCGCTCGAGGCATAGTTCTCGAGCAGCTTTCGGATCGTGTCGGGTGACACCGACGTCCGCGGCGGATTGCGCAGATCCATCTCGTAGACGCGGATCAGGTTGACGTCGCTGGTGGTGAGGAGTCGCTCTGGCAGCAGATCGCGCTGATCGACGGGGCCGCTGGGTCGGGCTGCGGCCCGCGAGGGTCGACCATCGGCGTCGAACTCGTCCGGCGACTCGGTCGGACGAGCGCCGAGGGAAAGCTGGGCGGTGACGATCGTGAAGAGGCGCTTGGCCTCGACGCTGTCGCTGACAGCGAGCACCGCTTCGAGTTCCTGTCGCGCGAGCTCGTAGCGCCGCTCCTGGATCAGCCAGCGGGCGAGCTCGACCCGGGCGGGCCAGTCGTCCGCCGCCATCGCCATTCGAAAGCGGTCGAGCTTCTCCTCGAAGGTCGGCTCGAGCTCGACCGAATAGACCAGCGAGCGCGGGATCGGGGTGCGGATCCCTTCGATCTGCATGACAACCTGCTCGAAGCCATCCTCGAGGATCACGCCGCGTCGCCGCTGGCCGTCGCGCATGTACACGCTCCCGATCTGTTCCGGTCGCGGTTCGACGAGGCGGACGATCTTGAGAATCCGGGCCTTCGAGTAGCTCTTGACCTGATCTCTCCAGCGCAGGACCAACTCGTCATTGTCCTCGCTCTCGACGTATCCCATCGCCTCGGTGCGGCGATCGACGAAGAGATAGACCCGAGGTTTCGACCCGGGAACCTCGACGCTCGGATAGCTCTCCGGTCCGCTGGTCGGAGGAGCGACGGAACCCGCGTCCTCGCCCGCCGTCGGTGGCGGGAGATCGACGGGCGGAGGGCCGTCGTCGAAAGCGCGCTCGAGGGAGGGAGCGACCGCGGATGCGACGCGCGGGCCGATGCCGAGAACGGCGACCACCGCAGCCAACACCATGATGAAGAGCCTGAACCACTGCATCGGGGCATTCTCCGCGGGTGGACGCATCGGAGCAAACCGGTCGGTCGCGGGGCGGAGGCGGGGGCGCGTCCGAATCGCGGAACCTTTATCCTCCGCCTCTTGATCAAGGCCCATCGCAGGCCGATGCCCGCCGCTTGAGCCGCACCCCTTTGGAGTCACGCTGATGAAGCTCGGTGTCATGTCCGCCCTGTTCGCCGGTCTTTCGCTCGAGGAGATGCTCGGGCGGTGCGTCGAAGCTGATCTGGACGCGGTCGAGTTGCCGGTCGGGGCCTACCCCGGCAAGCCCTTCTTCGAGCCGGCCGCCCTGCTGGCATCGGCCTCGAAGCTCGACGGCGTCCGCGGCATGATCCGCGACTGCGGGCTGGAGATTTCGGCTCTCGCAGTCCACGGCAACCCCGTCCATCCCAATCCCAGGATCGCCCGTGATCACCACGGCGCGTTCGTGACCGCGGTCAGGCTGGCCAAGGCCCTCGAGGTCGAGACCGTGGTGACCTTCTCGGGATGCCCTGGCGGCTCGGCCCGCGATCGCACCCCCAACTGGGTGACCTGTCCATGGCCGAACGACTTTGGCTCAATCCTCACGTATCAGTGGGACGAGGTGCTCGTGCCGTACTGGGCCACGCAGGCGAAGTTCGCACGCGACCACGGGGTGCGCATCGCATGGGAAGCCCATCCCGGCTTCACCGTCTACAACCCCGACACGCTGCTTCGACTCAGCGGGCTGGCCCACAAGGCCGCGGGCCTCAAGGGCAAGCCGGTGCTCGGCGCGAATCTTGATCCCTCGCACTTCTTCTGGCAGGGCATCGACCCGGTGGTCGCGGCGCGACATCTGGGTGAGGCGGGCCTCCTCTTCTACTGCCACGCCAAGGACACCGAACTGGTGCGCGATCAGGGTGCGATCAACGGCTACAACGACGCCCGCCCGTACACCGACGTCATCAATCGCTCGTGGATCTTCCGCACCTGCGGCTTCGGTCACGGCGAGGAGTTCTGGAAGCCCTTCATCTCGATGCTGCGCCGCTACGGCTACGACGGCGCCATCTCCATCGAGCACGAGGACTCGTTGATGTCGGTCGATGAAGGTCTTCAGAAGGCGGTCGCGTTCCTCAAGCCAATCGTGATCGTGGAGCCGCCGGCGAAGGCGTGGTGGGTGTAACGGGCGTCAGCTGCGCTGCCGCTTGAGGAGGGCGGCTCTGCCGCCTGGGTCGTCGGCTGGGCCGACTCCCGAGGTGTGCCGCGTGCGCGGCCCCTGTTTGAGCTCGGCACGAATGACGGCTCTGGCTTCGCCTGCGCCGTTGCTGGAGCCGAGCAAGTCAGGGGGGCCGTCCGCGGCGATGGGTGCCATGGCTGGCTTGCCAGCCGTGCGTTCGTCCACACGCGGCGCATCACGCCCTTTGGACCGCCGAGCACCAGCTCGGCCAACCGCGGATGGCGCACTCGTTTCCAGGATCGCGCATCGAGGATTGCGTCCCACGCCGAACATGCGTGTCCCTGATAGCGCAGGATCGCGC
>CAYXKH010000197.1:0-5811 GCA_964465255.1 uncultured Isosphaeraceae bacterium | reverse complement strand
ATCGGCTCTTCCGCAGACTGCTCGACGAGCCACCGGAGGGCCGGGGCGCCTTAGATCGAAGAGTGCTGTCGCAATCGCCCCGCCGTGCGGCGCCGCGTCGAGGGACTTCTGCACTCGATGGAACGGGCCTCGGAGTTTCTCGAGACTCCCGCGGTTGCGGCGATGGGGGGGAATCTCGCTGATGCGCTCGATCCCGGCGGAGCGGGCGGCGGCATCGGGCCCTGATTGCCTCGGGGCTCTTCGCGGCAGCCGCCGGCGTCGCTGCAATTGCCGTCTCGATCGGCTTCGCTCTCACCGCCCGCGAGTCCGAACAGCGGGCTCGCACGGAGCGCGACACCGCCATCGATCGACAGTATTTCGCCGATCTCGCGGCCGCGGAATCGGCGCTGCAGGCCAACGAGTACGGTCGCCTGAGAACGCATCTGCAGAACGCCCCTGCAAGTCATCGCGGCTGGGAATGGCATCATCTCGAGTCGCGCTCGGAGCCGAGGCAGCTCGTTCTCGAGCAACCGGCCATCGTCGATTCGGTGGCGACGACACCCGATGGGCTCTTCTTCCTCGGCGGGGTCCGCAACGGCACCGTCGGGCTCTGGTCGCTCGCCGATGGGAGCTGCCACGGAGAGATGACCGCGAACACGGGTCACATCCTCGACGTTGTTGTTTCACCTGACGGCACGAGTGTCGCGGTGACCAATCTGCGAGGTTCGATCGAACTCTTCGACTATCCCTCCCTCTCGCGCCGATGGATCAGCGACGGGTACCACGGAGACCAGGCGACGGCGACCGAAGCCCGTTCGCTCTGCTTCAGCCCCGACGGCAGCGTGCTCTACTCCGCCGGGGACGACGGCACGGTCCGTGCCTGGAACACCGAGGACGGATCGGGGCGCTGGATCGCGATCATCCCGGCCTCGCGGATGCCGCGGTGGGTGAGGTCGGTGGTCCATCATCCGCACGCGAATGTCGTTGCCTCCGGGGACGCCGACGGACACATCGACTTCTGGGACAGCCCGACGGGGGAGCCGATCCGCAGCATCGAGGCCCATCTCGATCACCAGATTCTGGCCCTCGCCTTCGCGCACGATGGACGGCGGATCTACTCGGGTGCGAACGAGCGCACCATCGGTGTCTGGAACTTCCAGACCGGGGCGCGCGAGGGCTCGCTCCTCGGACACGAGCGGTCGATCTGGAGTCTGACCATCAGTCCCGACGGCTCGCTCCTCGCGTCCGCGTCGATTGACCACTCGGTCCGCATCTCATCGATCGCCGACGGTTCGCTCCGCGCCGTCCACCGTGGTCATGGCGACGCGGTGGCGGACGTGGCCTTCACCGTCGATTGTGATCGGATCGTCACGGCCTCATGGGATCGATCGATGCGGATCTGGGAGACCGAGCCCCGCGATTCCTGCATCGTGCCGCGGGTTGCCGGCGAGGCGATCGAGTGCGCCGAGTTCAGCGCAGACGGGCGACTGCTGGCAACCGCGCACTCCGGTCGCCCGACCTCCGACGGCGGTCCGGTGATTCTGCGCGATGCCGTCACTCTCGACCTGCTCGGTTCGATCACTCGTCCGCGGCAGCGCTCTCGAGCATTCGCCTTTTCACCTGACGCGCGAACCATCGCAATCGGCTGGAGCGATGGCACGCTCACGCTCGACGACACCTGCACGGGTCGGCGGGTCTGGCAGCGGTCGGCGCACGGCAACGGCCTGCTTTCCATCGCCTTCACCCCGGATGGGACGCGGATACTCACGAGTGCGCGAGAATCGAACGCCCGCATCTGGCGGGTCGAAGATGGCCAGGAGGACGGCCGACTGCTCGGCAGTTCCCGCAGCATCGGCACCGTCGTGGCCTCGCCCGATGGCACTCGCTTCGCCACCGCGTCGAATGATGGCGTCGCCCAACTCTGGGACGCGGCGACGCTTGAGCCGATTGCGACTCTGAATGGGCATGTCGAGTCGATCTACTGCGCCACCTTCAGCCCCGACAGCCGCTGGCTGCTGACCGGATCGCGCGATCAGACCATCCGGGTCTGGGATGCTCGCACCGGGACGCGCGAGCGAGTGCTGGAGGGTCACGGACAGTGGATCACCGGACTGGCCTTCACCCCGGATGGCTCGCGACTCGTGGCCACATCGTGGTTCGAGGCCATCACCTTCTGGGACGCGCGGCAGTTCGAGCCGATCGTCGCGCTGCGCGGTCACGACCGACCGGTGCGCTCGCTGGCGGTCGCTCCCGAGGGCGAGCGGATCGTCACCGCCGACGATGCCGGCACGATTCGCATCTGGGACCGCCGAACTCGCAGCGATCAGGAGCATGCGCTCGAGATGGCCCGCGCGGCCCAAGCCGACGTCGACGGACTGCTGGCCACACGCTTCGCGGGGCTTGATCCGCCTTCGTGCGCCGCGGCAATCGAGGCGGACGAGACCCTCGCACCGGAACTTCGTCGGGCGACCCTCAACTCGCTGTTGCGCCGGACCATGCAGGTCGAGACCAGTTCTGAAGCGGTGCACGAGGCTCGCTGAGCAGCCCGCGAAGGCGGTACGCTTTCGCCATGACCTTCCTGGGAGTCCTCCTCTTTGCGGCCGCCCCGGTCGGCGCCCTGGCGACGGCGGTGGCCCGGGGGAGGGCAACGACGTGGGTGTGCCAGTGCGCGGAGGCGACCTCGCCCCTGAGATCCCCTGGTGATCCGGCGATCGCCGCTTGACGAGTCTGGCGATGCTGGGGACGCTTCGCGGATGAACTCCGCGTCTCTGCCCGATTGCACCCGTCGAACTCGCTCGACCACGCTCGCTCTCTTCGTGGCGCTGGCGGGACTCGTCCTCGGCGGATGCACCACGCGTGAGGCGGTCTTCGAGAACGAGCGGCCCGAGACCGTCTGGGCAGCGATGAAGGTCGCGGCCGATGCTCCAACGTACGACGACTGGGTGATGCGCACCAACCATGTGGCGGTCTTCGAATCGGAACGGCGGATCGAGATCCACCGCGAGTTGATTCGCGACATCATCGCTCCCGGTCAGCCGCACTGGAGGGATGAGGCGAGTTACAAGCTCTCGATCCGACTCGACACGGAGCTCGGCGCCGACAAGAAGACCGAGCGTCCGCTGGTCGTCTTCGTGAGCCGCGACTGGGGCATTCCGGCGCATGCCTGGACCGAAGCCGATCGCTACTTCGGCGACATCCGGGGCGTGCTGGAGCGCCCGGACGGGGTGATTCGGTCCTCCGAACTGCCGCTCGTCACAGCCCCGGTCACGCCGGCCGCCGGGTCGTCGAGCGCGGTTCAAGGCTCCCCAGCTTCGCAGCCGCAGCCGGCGCCGGCATTGCCTGCGTCCTCGCCTGAATCCGTTCCCGCGTCGGCCCCGCCGCCGGTCGATCTCCCCGACTGAGCCGAGGACGACGCGTCGTCGGACGAGTCATTTCCCGTTACACTCGACCCCTCGTGCGCGGCGCGCAGGGCGGGGTGGTTTCGTGCGTGGGCCGAATCGCCTGCGCAGGTGCGTGCCGTGGTCTCGGTCCTCGGATTCGACCCCTCAATCCCCCTCTCAATTTGCGGAGCTCCTGTGGCCTCTTCGATCACCATGACTTCCAGTGGGCTTCGAGTGCCCGACGAACCGATCCTCCCCTACATCGAGGGTGACGGCACCGGCCCGGACATCTGGCGTGCCTCGGTTCGCGTCTTCGACGCCGCGGTCGAGAAGGCCTACGGCGGCACGCGCAGGATCGAGTGGCTCGAGGTGCTCGCGGGCGAGAAGTCCTTCAACGCCACCGGCGACTGGCTGCCCGAGGCCACGCTCGACGCGTTCCGCACCCACCTGGTCGGCATCAAGGGTCCGCTCACCACACCGGTCGGCGGCGGCATCCGCTCCCTCAACGTCGCCCTGCGACAGATCCTCGACCTGTACGTCTGTCTGCGCCCGGTGCGTTACTTCACCGGCGTTCCCTCGCCGGTCAAGAAGCCCGAGGACGTCGACATGGTGATCTTCCGGGAGAACACCGAGGACATCTACGCGGGCATCGAGTACGCCGCGGGCAGCGCCGAGGCCCAGAAGGTCCTCGACTTCATCGCCCGCGAGTTCCCCAGGGACTTCAAGAAGATCCGCTTCGGCACGGTCGAGGCCGCGAAGGTGTGGCAGGGCCAGCTCGAAGCGGTCGGGGCGGCGAAGCGCGATGTCAGTCGACTCGAGGTCGGCATCGGTCTGAAGCCGGTGAGCGAACTCGGCACCGAGCGGCTCGTGCGCAGTGCAATCAGCTACGCCCTCCGCCAGAAGCGCCGCAGCGTGACCTTCGTGCACAAGGGCAACATCATGAAGTTCACCGAAGGCGCCTTCCGCGACTGGGGCTACGCCGTGGCCACGCGGGACTTCCGCGATCAGGTGGTGACCGAGCGCGAGTCGTGGATTCTCGGCAACCGCGAGGCCAACACCGCGGTGACCAGCGAGAACAACGCCCGCATGATCGACCCGGGGTACGACATGATGACCCCCGATCAGCAGAAGAAGGTGGTCGCCGAGGTCGAGACCGCCCTCACGCTGTGGCCCACGCACGGCGAAGGCACGTGGAAGAAGAAGCTGCTTCTCAAGGACTCGATTGCCGACATCACCCTGCAGCAGGTGCTGACCCGGGCCAAGGACTTCGACGTCATCGCCACGATGAATCTCAACGGCGACTACCTCTCCGACGCCCTGGCCGCGCAGGTCGGCGGCATCGGGATTGCGCCGGGCGCCAACATCAACTACATCACCGGTCACGCCATCTTCGAGGCGACCCATGGCACCGCCCCGAAGTATGCCAATCTCGACAAGGTCAACCCCGGCAGCGTCATCCTCTCGGGCGAGTTGATGCTGCGCTACATGGGGTGGAACGAGGCCGCCGATCTGGTGATCAAGGGCATCGAGGGTTCGATTGCGGCGAAGACCGTGACCTACGACTTCGAGCGGATGATGCCCGGTTCCAAGCTCCTCAAGTGCAGCGAGTTCGCCGACGCGATCATCACCCACATGGGCAGCCGGGCAATGGCGATGGCATGACCGAGGTCACCGGCAGCACGTCGTCGGATCAGTCGACTCGGTTCACGGCAACCACCATCCTGGCTGCGGCGTGGGCGCTGCTTCCTGCAGTGCTCGGGTTCGTGCTGCTGGCGCGGATCGGTCTCGCCGGCGACTGGCTCAAGGCTCAGGGCGACATCGGCGCTCTCGTCTATGTCGCCGCATTCGCCCTCACTGCGGGGTTCGGGCTGCTTCCGACATATGCCCAGGCGGTGCTGGGTGGCTGGGTCTTCGGACTCGTCGGGGGATTGCCACTGGCGCTCGCGGGGTTCACCGGCGGGGCCCTGATCGGATTCGTGGTCTCGCGCTTGATCGGTCGCGACGCCCTCGAACGGCGGCTTGCGGAGCATCCCAAGGCGGCCGTCATCCGCCAGGCCCTGATCGGCCGCGGCTTCTGGCCGACGCTTGGAACTGTCACCCTGCTGCGCCTGCCACCGAATTCGCCCTTCGCCCTCGGCAACCTGGCGATGGCCGGAAGCGGTGTCAATCTCGGCAGCTATCTCCTCGGCACCATGCTCGGCATGGCTCCGCGCACCGCAGTGATGGTCGGCGCCGGTGCCGCCGGCGCCGCCAGCGGCGCCAAGGACATCCAGACCCTCATCAGCGAGCGCGGTCCATGGCAGTTGATGATCGGAATCGCCGCGACCGTGGCGGTGTTGGCGGTCCTCGGACTGATTGCCCGAGCGGCGTTGCGGAGGGCGGGATTGAGCGCACCGACGATGCAGACCTAGACGCGAGGAGCAGGGAGCAGGGAGCAGGGAGCAGGGAGCAG
>CAYXKH010000196.1:0-5827 GCA_964465255.1 uncultured Isosphaeraceae bacterium | reverse complement strand
GAAGCGCTGCGTCACGGCGAAGCCCATGATCCACGAGGAGACGATGTCGACATCGCCGTCGCCATCCATGTCCCCGAGGGCCGAGTTGGTGACCGCCGGGTTGATCTTCTCGTACCGCGGCGGTCGATGTCCGATTGCCGCCTCGAAGGCCAGCGTCCCCGGCAGCGACACGTTGCGCAGCACGTTGACGCGACGGGCGCCGATCACGGTTGCGACGATGTCCAGATCGCCATCGCCGTCGAGGTCGCCGGCGGTGATGTTCTGCGGATTGACCAGACCGCCCTGCTCGGCGTTCAGGCGGATGGCGCCGGCCTCGACCAGAACGACCACGCCCGGCGAGGGGCGATCGTTTCGCAACAGGAGGAGTTGAGCGCCGGCGTAGTCGAGGGCCACCACGTCAATGTCGCCGTCGCCATCGAAATCGGCCGCGACCACGCCGCGCATCTCGCGGCCGAGGTTGTGGACCTGCGGCGCCGCGAAGCTGCGGGCCCCGAGATTTCGAATCACGCCGACGCCGGCGGGATATCCGCGCACCGCCAGCACGATGTCGATGACCCCATCGCCGTCCATGTCGGCGATCTGGGCGTAATCGGTCTGCTCGCCGAGGAAGATCGACTGCGGCGCCGCGAAGGTGCCGTCGCCGTTCCCCCAGAGGATGTAGACGAAGCCGTCGATGTCACGTCCCGGCACGACCAGATCGAGGGCGCCGTCGCCGTCGAGGTCGGCGCTCTGGATATCGGTCGGGAAGTGGACGTTGGGGAAGACGACGCTGGGCAGCTCCGAGAAGCTGAACTGTGCGAGTCCAGTCGCAGTCAGCGCCAGAGCCGCGGAGGCGGTCGCTCCCGCAATCGACTGGGAGGATCGAGATGAGTGCATGCGACGATGCTTGCCCATATCGCCGCTTCGAGCAAGAGAACAGTTGCAAAGTCTCGACTTTCGCGGCGCCCCCGCCCCGACGTTCAACTGAGGTCGTCGCGCTTCCGACCCATTCGCGCCTCCTCGACCCGGATGGCGACCGCTGCGGCGCGGCGCATCCAGCGCGTGCACTCGATCAACCCCACGCCGAGCAGAAGCCCGGCACCGAGCCACCCCGGGAGGAGCTCGAGCCAGAGTCCCACGGCCACCACGGCAAGTTGCGTGGGGCCTGTCGCCGCCGAGCTGATCATCAGCCGGGCCCATCCGGCGAAGCTGCGGCCACCCGCCGCGGCCGCGCCGAGGAAGACACCCGCCGAGCGACCGTCGGAGGAGAGCAGCGGAAGCACCAGGACCGGAGCGATTGAGAAATCGAGGATCCACTCGATGCGCGACGTGGCCAGCGCCGCCAGCGCCGGCAGCGCGGTGAGAGTCAGGCCTCGGGCCCAGGTCGTGGCGACGTCACCCGCAGGCGCGCGGAGTGGCCGCAGCAATCCGACGAGCGAGCTCACGCCGAGGACGGCGACCACGGCCAGGAGCGTCAGCCGACCCTCGCGCCCCAGTTCGACCGAGTTCGTCAACAGCACGGCCCCGAGCAGGAGCGCCGCGGCGCCCGAGGAGACCGCCGCGGCGCGGCGCACCAGATCGCCGCCGCGCGGTTCGTGACGCTCGAGGATTCCGATTGCCTCGGGACTCGGAATCCACGGGCCAATTGCCAGGGCCGCCAAGGTGATGAAGGCGCTCGGCCCGAAGAGCGGTTCCTCCCACACTCGCAGGGCCAACAGGCCGAGGAGCGACGCAATCGACGCCCCGAAGAGACCGATGGTGACGGCGTCAGCGAGACGGTGCACGCGCGTGGGCGCTGGCGTGGCCGAGGGATCGTCCGGGTCGAGACCCGGCGTCGCGACGCAATCGCGGGCTTCGGGGAGCGAACCGTTCAGTCTGAGGCATGCGGTTGCCAGTACGACGCTCGCCAGCAGCACCACCGCCAGCCGCGCGGGTCGCTGGGCGTCCCAGGTCGCCTCTCGATAGCGCTCGTCCGCCACGTCCTGGTCAGCCAATCGGGCGGCGAGATCGCTCTCGACAATCGCCGGTGCCGTCCCCGCGGCGCCCGCCGCATGGGTGAAGGCGCTGAGCTCGCGCTCGATGGCCACAAGGCTCTCCCGTTCGGCGCGAGCCCCGAGCAGCATGTCCTCCGCCAACTCGGGGGCGAGGCGGCCGAAGACCGCGGGTCCCAGGAGCGTGCCCACCAGCATTCCGCAGAGGATCGCAATCGCCGTCCGCGGCTCGCGCACCCGCCGTCGCCAAGGCGACGAATCCGCCTCCCGCAGCAGCCGCTCGACCAACGCGGCCACGACGGTTGCGACCACGACCAGGAGCAGCAGGCCATGCACCGGACGTGGCTCGAGTTGAACGAGAGAGATCGTCGCAGCCGTTACCATCGTCCCCATGATTGCATCGAATCGCGTGTGTGTGTGTGGTGGCCGGCGAAGCCGTCTCTCGCGAGGCCTTCGAAGCGGCCTTCGTGAAGGGGGTACGGCGCTGCGTGCTCTGGCCCTCTTCGGCGTGCCCGTGACCGTCTTGGGGCTCTTCTGCGGTCCACTCCACGGCGACAGCTTCGACGACGGTCTGGCCCTCGTCCCGGCGGACTCGATCGGGGCCTTCGTCGTCCCCAGCGCCAAGCGACTGAGTGACGAGCTGACCACCGCGCTCGAGCGCGTCGATCGGGCCGAGGTGCTGCTCGTGGGCCGACCGCTCGACCTGATCAAGGCTCGACTCGGCGTCGCCGTCGGGCTGCGCGATGACGGCGCGGTCGTCGGGGTCATTCGGAAGATCGCGGGAACGGCCGATCCGATTCCGGTGCTCTTCGTGCCGGTGAACGACCCGGCCCTCTTCCGAAGCGGCAACTTCAAGGCCGCGGCCGACGCGACCACACTCACGCTTCCAAACGGTCAGGGTGAACTCTCCGCTCGCGATGTGGTCGGCCCACCGGTCGAGGGCGTCGCGCGCATGTGGGTTGCGCTCTCGCGCGTGCCGGCAGGGGTCGAGGGCCTCGATGTCGATCCGAAGCGGGCGGCGCCGCTGCGTGCCCGGCTCGGCGAGAAGGGCACTCGCCTGATGGCTCGCGCCGATTGCCTGATGTGGCTCGAGGGATCGGCAATCGCCGAATCGATGGTGCGTTCGCCGGCGTTCGCGGCAGCAGGCGCAGGCGCGGTGGAGCTCTCGCCGGAGGCCGCGGCTCGCGCCCAGCAGTTCACCGACGAGACGGCAACTCGTGTGGCCGCCGGCGTCGAGATCGCGGCGCTGACCATCGACATCGATGCCCTCGGCATCCTCGGTCGAGGACTGGTGCGATTCCGCAAGGAGAGTGAACTGGGAGCGCTCTTCGCGGGTGGCGCCGAAGGCGAGAAGGCGACAGCTCCACTCGACGCGCTCCCCGATCAAGCCTTCTATGGCGCACTCGGAATCGACATGGCCGGACTCGGCGGACTCGCCCCCTTGCGAGTGATCCTGCCGGGGCTCCTTGAAGCCGTCGATCCCAAGGTGCTGGCGGCGCTCGACTCGCTCAACTCCGTTGCCTTCGGCGTCTTCCCGAGCAAGCTCGGGATTGCCCAGGGCGGAATGCTGAATGATGCGGCGCTGGTGCTGAGGATGTCCGAGGCCGAGACGGCCCGCGTGCTCATCCGCGACGCCTTCCTCTCGCTTGCCGGCGATGTCGGCGGCGTGCGGCGAGCGCCGCGCTGGGACAGCGATCGCACCGTGAAGGACTCCGGCACTGCGGATGGCTTCGAGCTGGTGGAGACGCCGATCCTCGGCGTCGCTCCAGCGCCCAACGCGGCGATGGTGGCGATCGTGCGCACCGCCCTCTTCGGAAGCCGCGGTCTGCACGGCCTGATCAAGCCCTTCGACGGCGGACTTGTTCTCACCTTCAGCCAGCGCCCTGATGTGTGGCGCCGAGCGACGGCCGCGGCGACGGCCGTCCCCGCAACCGGATTGGGCACGAACGCGGTGATGGTCGCCATGCGCGAGTTCATGCTCGAGCGCCCCGACCTCGAGGGCTTTCTCTCGATGACCGCGCTGGGCCGCCTTGCCAAACAACTCGCCGGCCTCGTCCCCGGCGCCGCTGACACTCTCCCGAGCCTGGAGTTCGGCCCCGAACCCATCGGCTTCGCCCTCGAGATCGACAACCACGAAGCCGAAGCGGCGGTGGTGATTCCGTCGGGAGTGTTGGGAGTCGCTCTGGACGTGGTCAGGGAGCGGGAGCAGGAATGAGGAATGAGGACCCGGTCGACGGAGGGCGCGGGGGTTGCCTACCGGCGCAGTGCGACGGAAGCGGGATCAGGAATGAGGACCCGCTCAACGACCGGCGCGGGCTGTGCCTGCCGACGCCAAACGCTGCCCGCATGGCGCCGGCAGGTAACGCTCACGTAGTCCCTTGACCGGGTCCTCGTTGCTCATTCCTGATCCCTGCCCGCTTCGTTGGTACTCTCCCCCCGTGCCACTCCTCCGCTACTCGACTGCTGGCGAATCGCACGGTCCGGCGCTGACGACGCTGGTCAACGGGGTGCCTGCGGGGCTCGAGATCGATCTCGAATTCATCAATGCCGAACTCGCTCGGCGGCAGGGGGGCTATGGGCGCGGGGCGCGGCAGCGGATCGAGACCGATCAAGCGGTCTTTCTCGGTGGCGTCCGTCGCGGGCGCACGACCGGGGGGCCGATTGTCATCCAGATCAAGAATGTCGACAGCCGGCTCGACGATCTGGAGCGCACGCCGCCGGTGGTTCGGCCCCGGCCCGGTCACGCCGATCTCGCCGGCGCCATCAAGTGGCTGACGCCCGACTGTCGCGACACGCTGGAACGGGCCAGCGGGCGCGAGACCGCGGCGCGGGTCGCGGCGGGGGCGCTGGCCCGCGTGCTGCTGCGCGGGTTTGAGATCGAGGCCTTCGGATTCGTCCGCACGGTGCTGGATGCGACGACTTCGGTGGAGGTGAACGAGTCGAACTGGGGCGAGCTTCGGGCGCTCCGCGACGCAAGCGAGGTCTACTGCCCGGACGCTGCCGCGTCGACGGCGATAGTTGAACGCATTCACCGGGCCAAGGTCGAGAAGGACACCGCCGGAGGAATCGTCGAGAGCCATGTCTTCGGCTGCCCGATCGGCCTTGGCACCTGCGTGAACTGGGACGAACGACTCGACTCGCGCCTTGCCGCGGCGGTCATGGGAATCCAGGCGTTCAAGGCGGTCGAGATCGGCCTCGGGCGCGACTGCGCCTTCCGACCCGGCTCGCAGGTGCACGATCCGATCGTCTACGACGCGGCCCAGCGCAACCGACCGCACTTCGGTTTCACCCGACCCACCAACAACGCCGGCGGACTTGAAGGCGGCATGACCAACGGCATGCCACTTGTCGTGCGCGGCACGATGAAGCCGATTGCCACGCTGCTGCGGGGCATGCCGAGTGTCGATCTCATCACCCATGAGCCTCAGTACAGCGCCTATGAGCGCAGCGACATCAGCGCAATTGCCGCGGCGAGTGTGGTCATGGAGAACATGGTCGCCTTCGAAGTGGCCCGGGCCTTCCTCGAGAAGTTCGCCGGCGACACGATGACCGAGGTGCGAGGTGCATTCGATCGGTTTCTCGCGCTGGCCCGAGCGGTGGGGGGCGAGAGGGTGTGACCTGCATGGTGTCGTGCAACGGCACGTGCACGGCCTTCGTGGCGCCACGCACCCGATGTGAATCGGCGACCGGGATCAACCTCCCAGCAGCGACATCCAGAACTCGAACTCCTCCGGGGGAGGGGCCGCGTCCCCCTTGGTCGCGGCGCAGACGGCAGGGCTCGTCACCCGTGCGTGTGCTCGCCGCGAAACCCGCGCCCGACGTCCGAGGCGGCGACTCCTCGACCGCTCCCGACGTCC
>CAYXKH010000195.1:0-5832 GCA_964465255.1 uncultured Isosphaeraceae bacterium | reverse complement strand
CTCGGCGGCGCCGCCGAGGCGATTGCCCAATTGGCCGGCAGGACGGAGGGACCGCGCGAGCACGACGACGTCCCCCTGCGATTGGATCAACTCCCGTCCATCGGAGGTGAGGATGATTGACCCTCGCCGTCCGAGGCTTCTGATCTACGGCGGGTCGTTTGATCCTCCGCAGCGCGCCCATCTGGAGTGCTCCCGAGCCGCGGCGCAGCTCCTCGGATGCACCTCGGTGCTCTTCGTTCCGACCTCGCAGAACCCACTCAAGTCCGATGCCCCAACGGCCGCGGCGGATCGCCTGGAGATGCTGCGGCGTGCGCTTCGAAACCGACCCGACACCGAGATCTCGACCATCGAGCTCGACCGGCCTCCACCGGCGTACACGGTGGAGACGTTGCGGGCGCTGCGCCAGCTCCGCGGCCCCGAGGAGGTGTTCATCCTTTTGATGGGTTCCGACAGCGCGGTCACCTTTGCGAGGTGGCGCGAGCCGCTCGAAATCCTCGATCTCGCCTTCCCCGCGATCGTGCTCCGCCCCCCGCACACGGTCGAGGGAGTGATCGAGTCGCTTCGGCAATCGCTCCCGCCGGATGCCGCCGAGGCGATGATTCGCGGGATCGTGCCGCTGCCCCCGGTCGACAGCAGTTCGACCGAGGTGAGGCGACGACTGGCATCTGGCGAGTCGGTCGGAGGACTGCTGGATCCGGAGGTGGAGAGGTGTATTCGCGCGCGGGGGTTGTACGGCGTCGGCGCGGCGGGGTCGTCGTCGGCTGGCGCCGACTCCTGAGGTGTGCCGCAAGAAACAGCGTCGGCTTCGCCGGCGCCCCCACTCGGTGCCAGCCGACGCGCGTGGCGCTACCCTCCCCCCCATGTCCGCCATCCGGTCCATCGCCTTTGTGAGCCTCGGCTGTCCGAAGAATCTCGTCGACAGCGAGAAGATGCTCGGACTGCTGCGCGGTGCCGGACTGGAACTGGTTTCGGATCACGACAAGGCTGACGCGGTGGTCATCAACACCTGCGGATTCCTCGAGGCCAGCAAGGACGAGTCGCTCGGCGTCATCCAGGAGGCTCTGGCGCGCAAGGCCCACGGGTCGCTCCAGCGGGTCGTGGTCGCGGGATGCCTCGTGCAGCGTCACCGGGCCAAGCTCCTCGAGTGGGCTCCGGGCATCGACGCGATGATCGGAGTCTTCGACCGCGATCACATCCTCGATGCCGTGCACGGTCCCGCCGCGCTCGAATCGGGCGCCCGCTGCACGCTGCCCGAGGCCGGCGATGGCCCCCGCTACTGGATCGCGGGAAACGCATTGCAGGCGGCGAAGGAGCGCGGACGGTCGACGGTGGGTCTGACCGTGAACGGCGCCGATGGCAAGGGCGTGGGCTACTTCGAGGACGACAGCGCCCGCTTCCGCCTGACTCCGCGCCACTGGGCGTATCTGCGAGTGAGTGAAGGGTGCAATCAGCGCTGCGCCTTCTGCACCATCCCCTCGATCCGCGGCAAGATGCGAAGCAAGCCGCTCGACCGCATCGCGATGGAAGCCCGCGAGCTGATGCGCGACGGCGCCTACGAGCTCAACCTGATCGGGCAGGACACCACCAGCTTCGGAAACGACATCGGCTACGACGCACCGGGCGAGGGGCTGGTCGGCATGCTGAAGACCATCGACCGCGTCGCCAGCGAGGAGGGCGGCGGCTGGATGCGGCTGATGTACGCCTATCCCAGCACCTTCAGCGACGAGATGATCGAGGCCATCGCCACGCTGCCCAACATCGTCAAATACATCGACATTCCGCTGCAGCACGCCAGCGACTCGATGCTCGCGGCCATGCGGCGCAACATCACCGGCGAGGCTCAGAAGACGCTGATGCTCAAGCTGCGGGAGCGAGTCCCCGGCATCGCCATTCGGACCACCTTCATCACCGGCTTCCCCGGCGAGACCGATGACGATCACCGTGAACTTCTCGAGTTCATCGAAGAGGTCGGCTTCGACATGCTTGGCGTCTTCCGCTACTCGCGCGAAGAGGGCACACCGGCGGGAACGATGGATCTCGATCCGGCGCTTCATGTGCCGGAAGAGATCAAGCTCGAGCGGGAGCGCGAGATCATGCTCCTTCAGCAGCAGATGGCCTTCGAAAACACAGCCTACCTCGCCGAGCAGTCGTGCCGGTTCGATGTGCTGATCGAGGGTCCCGCAGCGGGACGAAGCGAAGTGCGGGCGACCACCGGCGTCTCCCAAGGCGGATCGCTCTACACCGGTCGAGCCTACTTCCAGGCGCCGCAGATCGATTCGCTCACCTATGTCCAGAGCGCCTCGCCACTGGCCTCGGGCGAGCTCGTCCGCTGCACGGCCGTCGCCGCCGACGGCTACGACCTGATCGCCCGCCCGACCGAAGAACTCTCTCGCACCACGTCGCTGCGCGTGATTCGTTGAAGAAGGTCTTCCATGGGCTTGCTCTGGTACGACCTTCACGATCGGTCGATGCGACTCACGATCCGCGAGAAGTTTCGACTGCACTGGCGGGCCAATCTGGCGATGCTGCGCTCGCCGCGGGCAATCGTGACCTTCACCGCAATCAGCCTGCTTCCCTCCGGGCTGTGGCTTGGAGTCATGCAACTCCTCTTCGAGCTGACGAACACGAACAAGGGGTGGCCCTCCCCTGTCTCCCTTCGGCTCTTTCTGATCTCGATCCCGGTCTATCTGCTGGCGCAGCATCTGGCCTTCATCCGGGCGATGCAGTGGTGGTACGTCCCTTTCGTGCGGCGAGCTTTCGGCACCATGGGGCGGCCGGTCTGCCTCGGCTGCGGCCACCCGGAGGCGCCCGGAGCAATCGAGCGATGTCCCGAGTGCGGTCGACAATCGAGTGCATTGAGGCTGTCGAGCAGTTCCGAAACGACTGGCTGAAGCGAAACGCCTGTTGCGGTAGGCTCCCCTGAGCGCCCCGCCTTCGGGGATCGAAACGCCAACCGCGACGCACCCATCCGACATCGACTGCCCTCCCTCATGAGCCGCGCCCGCCTGCATCGCTTGACCCATGCCCTCTCCCTGGCGCCGGGCATTCGCGGTTTCGTCGAATCTCGGGCGATCAGTCGATGGCATGCCCGGGGCTCGCCGCTTCCGCCGCCTCATCCGGTGAAGCGGCACGCCGTGCTCGAGACCGCCCGCACGTTCTCGCTCGGCACGCTGGTCGAGACCGGGACGTTCCGCGGCGACATGGTGGCGGCGATGCGCCCGTTCTTTGGTCGGATCGTCTCGATCGAACTGAGCGCCACGCTTGCCGCTGCGGCGCGGCGTCGTTTCGCGGGGAGTCCGCAGATCGAGATCATCGAGGGTGACAGCGCCGCGGCCCTGCGCACGGTCGTGGCCACCCTCGATCGACCGGCGCTCTTCTGGCTCGACGGTCACTACTCCGGACCGGGGACGGCACGCGGTGAAGGAGATACTCCAGTCATCGCCGAACTCGAGACGATCTACGCGTCTCGCCAAGGATGCGGCGCGGCGGCACTGCCTCATGCCGTCCTGATCGACGATGCCCGGCTCTTCGGGACCGATCCGGCCTATCCGACCATCGAGGGACTGCGGCGGTTGCTCGCGACTTTGGCGGGGGGAATCGGGTTCGTGAGGGAGGTCGAGGTTGCCGACGACATCATCCGGCTGCTTCCGGCGACTGCTTCCGGCGGCGGCTTGCGGCCACTGCTCCTGACGCGGTGATCACCTGGACCGCGTTGAGCGGGCCAGAAGCCACGGCAGCCCTGCATATCATCCCGGCTTCCGCGAGCAGCCCTTCAGAGAAAAGCCGGCGGCGCCGTCCCCTCCGAAGCAGTGCCCGCGCGAACAGCCGACTCAAGACGCCACGTGCCAATCCGAAACTTCTCCATCATCGCTCACATCGACCACGGCAAGAGCACCCTGGCCGACCGCCTGCTGCAAGCCACCAAGGCACTCTCTGATCGCGACGCCAAGGCCCAGTTCCTCGATTCGATGGATCTCGAGCGCGAACGCGGCATCACCATCAAGGCGTCCGCGGTGACGGTGCATCACACCTACAAGGGCGAGCTCTACCAGCTCAACTTCATCGACACCCCGGGACACGTCGATTTCGCCTACGAAGTCTCGCGGGCCCTGACCGCCTGTGAAGGCGCCATCCTCGTGGTCGATTCGACCCAGGGTGTGGAAGCCCAGACGGTTGCGAACGCGTACCTCGCGGTCGGCAACAACCTCGAGCTCATTCCAGTGGTCAACAAGATCGATCTGCCCTCCGCCGATCCCGACAAGGTGGCGATGGAGATCGAACAGGTGCTCGGGCTTCCCGCCGAGGACTGCATCTACGTCTCGGCCAAGACCGGCCAGGGCATTCCCGAACTGCTCGATGCGATCTGCGAGCGCCTTCCCGGTCCGCGACCCTCGACCACCGACAAGACCCGAGCCCTCATCTTCGACAGCAAGTATGACGACTACCGCGGCGTGATCGTCTACTTCCGAGTCATGGATGGCCTGATCAAGGTCGGTGACAAGGTGCGGATGATGGGCACCGGTCGCACCTACCAGATCAGCGAGCTCGGTCGCTACACGCCGTTTCCCGTGAAGGTCAAGCAGATCAATTTCGCCGAGGTGGGATACATGGTCGCGGCCATCCGCGAACTCGGCGACATCCGCGTCGGCGACACCATCACCCTGGAGTCGAACCCGGCGGACGAGGCCCTGCCCGGCTACAAGGAGCCGAAGCAGATGGTCTTCTGCGACTTCTATCCCTCGAGCGGCAGCGAGGCGGGAAAGAAGTCCGACTTCGAGGCCCTGCGCGAGGCGGTCGAGAAGCTGCACTTGAACGACGCCAGCTTCACCTTCGACGTGGAACACTCCGAAGCCCTCGGGTTCGGTTATCGCTGCGGATTCCTCGGTCTGCTGCACATGGACATCGTGCAGGAGCGACTGGAGCGCGAGGGTGGCGTCGAGGTGGTTCAGACCGCCCCCACCGTCTCCTACATGGTCGATCTCAACGACGGCACGACCATCGAGATCCACAACCCCGCCGATCTGCCCGATCTCTCGAAGGTGCGGGCCATCCGCGAGCCGATCGTCAAGGTCGAGGTGATCTGTCCCACCGAATCGATCGGCGATCTGATGAAGCTCTGCGACGCACGGCGCGGCATCTTCGAGACCCAGCGCTTCCTGAGCGAAGGCCGTCAGATCCTCGACTACCAGTTGCCACTCGCCGAGATCATCTACGACTTCTACGACAAGCTGAAGTCGATGACCCGCGGGTACGGGACCATGGACTACGAGATGATCGAGTATCGCGAGGACAATCTGGTCAAGGTCTCGATTCTCGTCAACGGAGTGCCGGTCGAGGCCCTCTCCTTGATCTGCCACCGCAGCAACGCCGAGCACCGCAGCCGGATGATTCTCGCCAAGCTCAAGAAGCAGATCGACAGACATCAGTTCGAGATCCCAATCCAAGCCGCCATCGGCGGCAAGATCATCGCCCGCGAGTCGATCAAGGCCATGCGCAAGAACGTGCTTGCCAAGTGCTACGGAGGCGACATCACCCGCAAGCGCAAGCTGCTCGAGAAGCAGAAGGCAGGCAAGAAGCGGATGAAGCAGATCGGCAACGTGACGATTCCGCAGGAAGCCTTCATGGCGGTGCTGGATCAGTCGGAGGATTGAGGAAGGGTGGGCTCCGCCCACTGGGTCGCTTCGGCTGCGCCTCCGCGTATGAGGTGTGCCGCGTGCGCGGCACTTTTTGTCGCTCGGCACGAAGTCCGCTCCGGCTGCGCCTCCGCGGCCCTCGAGCCGAGCAGTTCAGGGGGGGGCAAAGTGCGCGGACGGGACCGACCCGGGACCGACC
>CAYXKH010000194.1:0-5867 GCA_964465255.1 uncultured Isosphaeraceae bacterium | reverse complement strand
GTCGGCGCAGCCGACGAACCCGACTCCCCCTACCGTCGGCCATGCGCACCCGTGCGAAGCCGTCGCGTCCACGATCGACCACCGGTGCGGTTGAGATCGCCGCGTGGCGATTGCTTTCGACGCCGTCGGGCGACTTCGCAATCGCTGTCGATGTGGCTGGTCGACTGCGCACGGGATGGCCGAGCAGCGACTTCGCGCTTCCCAAGGGGCGAGAGCAATCGGACCTGAAGCCGGCCCTGGCCAAGGCGCTGACGCGGTACTTCGACGGGAAGAGCGTCGACTTCAGCGACATCGAGCTTCCCGACGGGACGCCCTTCCGTCGCGCCTGCTGGCGCCTCGCGCGGGAGATTCCGCGGGGCAGCACCATCTCCTACGCCGAACTTGCGGAACGAGCCGGTTCGCCGGGCGCGGCGCGGGCCGCCGGACAGTCGATGCGCCACAATCCCACTCCGATTCTGGTCCCGTGCCACCGGGTGATCGGGGCCGATGGAGCGCTGCACGGCTTCGCGGGGTCCTGCGACAGCCACGACGCGGCGCTCACCCTGAAGGGCTGGCTGCTGGCCCTCGAGCGCGAGACAGCGCCCGCACCCCGCGGCGGCCCCGCCCGCTGAACGAGCCGCACGGAGATCGCAGGAGGACCGCACGGCGGCTCCCGGAGAAGCGGGCCGCGGAAGGGACCGCACCCGAACTCCGGACCGTGGGCACGTGTACAGTGGCCTCCCCCCCGCAGGAGCGGGCTTTTTGACGCGCGAGTCCACAGGAATCACCCCATGCATCTCACGATGGTCGGAACCGGATACGTCGGTCTTGTCACCGGCGCCTGCTTTGCCGAAACCGGCAATCACGTCACCTGCCTCGACATCGACGAGCGGAAGATCGCCATGCTCCGCAAGGGCGAAAGTCCGATCTACGAGCCGGGGCTCTCCGACATCCTGGTCCGCAACATCGCCGCCAAGCGGCTCACCTTCACCACCGACAAGGCCGAGGCCTATCGCGAGGCCGACGCCATCTTCGTCTGCGTCGGCACGCCGCCGGGTGAAGACGGTTCCGCCGACCTCCGGTACGTGCTCAAGGCCGCCGAGGACATCGGTGACGCCATCGAACGGCTCGGACCAGGCCACAAGCGCAAGATGGTCGTGGTGAAGTCGACGGTGCCCGTCGGCAGCAGCCACAAGGTCCGCGACGTGATCCGCTCGCGGACCAAGCATCCCTTCTCGATCGCCGACAACCCCGAGTTCCTCAAGGAAGGCGATGCCGTCAACGACTTCATGAAGCCCGATCGGGTGGTCTGCGGCATCGAGGACGAGCACGCCGAACAGACCATGCGCGAGCTCTACGAGCCTTTCGTGCGAAACGGCAACCCGATCTTCTTCATGGACGTCCGTTCGGCCGAGATGGTCAAGTACGCGAGCAACGCGATGCTGGCGTGCAAGATCTCCTTCATCAACGAGATCGCCAATCTCTGCGAGCACTACGGTGCCAACGTCAGCGCCGTCCGCGAGGGCATGTGCGCCGACAAGCGCATCGGAAACCAGTTCCTCTATCCCGGACTCGGATACGGCGGCTCCTGCTTCCCGAAGGACACCCAGGCGGTGGTCTCGATGGGTCGGGCCGTCGGCTTCGACTGCGCCCTGAACGCGTCGGTTCATGATGTGAATCAGAAGCAGCGGCGGGTCTTCTGGGACAAGGTCACCAAGGCCATCGGCAGCAACCTCAAGGGCAAGACCCTGGCCTTCTGGGGAATCGCCTTCAAGCCCCGCACCGACGACATCCGCGAAGCTCCGTCGATTGCCCTGATGGAGATGGCCATCAAGGCCGGGGCCTCGGTGCGGGCCTACGACCCGGTGGCGATGGAGAATCTCCGCGGCGAGATGCCCGAGGTCGAGACCGTCGCCGACATGTACGCCTGTCTCGACGGCGCCGACGCCCTGATCATCTGCACCGAGTGGAACGAGTTCCGCTCCCCCGACTTCGACGAGATGTTCAAGCGGCTGAGCGGCAAGGTGATCTTCGACGGCCGCAACCTCTTCAAGGGGCAGACCGTCGCCGACCATGGATTCGCGTACTACTCGGTCGGCCGACCGGCGGTGAAGCCGGCCGGCGCCTCGGGCGATGGCGCTCCCGGCGCAGTCGGCGCGAAGTCCGGCCGATAAGCGCGGGGGATCGCCTCTGAAGAGCTCGCGGTTGTGCGGAACCACCCGGTGATCGATGGGCTGGTGATCGCCCGGCGTTACAGTGCCCCCGATGCCTGCGCTCCTCGTCGCCAAATCCGACGGCACGCTCCTCCTGCGGCTCGACCTGGGTCGTCGCCGCGTCGTCACCATCGGACGATCGCCGCGGTGCGATCTGACGCTTTCGTCGGGCTCGGTCAGCCGCCGACATGCGCTTCTCTTCCAGACGCCGAGCGGCTGGCGGATCACCGACACCGGTTCGCGCAACGGGCTCGAGGGACCAGCCGGCCGAGTGGTGGCGATGGACCTCGACGAGCGCTGCTGGTGCCGGGTGGGCTCCGCCCATCTGTGGCTTGACCCCAGCGGTCAGGGTGTGCAGGTTCCCGGACACTCCAGTGCCCTTCACCTGGCACGCGGCGAAGTCGTGGGCGAGGCCGAACTCTTTGACGAGCCCGATCGAGAGCCTGGGCCGGTGCTCACTCTCTTCGATCCGCGCGATCGACCTTTGCGGCGGGTGGGGCTGCGCGAGCACGATGGTCTCCTCGTCGGTTCATCGCCGCAATGCGATCTGGTCGTCAACGATCCGCGGGTGGCGCCGTTCCAGGCGGTCTTCTATCGCGAGCAGACCCGCTGGTGCGTCGCCGACGCCGACGGCGAACGGCCGCTCCTGCTCGAAGGCAAGCGGACGCGCCGCCAGCGCCTGCACGGGGGCCTGATGCTCACCCTTGGCGGCTCGCGGGTCGTGGTCTCGGGTCCGTTGCCCCGTCCCGCCGAAGCCGACGAAGCGGTGCGCGGCGTGCAGGTCGACCCCGATTTCGGGGCCGAGTCGAGCGGACGGACGACCCAACTCCACGAGGGTGGATCCCGCCGCGGGGACGGGCGCGAGCGGCATCCGGCGATGGTCACGCCCTTCGATCCGGCTGCGGTTGAAGCCTCGGCCCAGGACCTCAACGAGCACACCGATGCCCCCGACGGCGGGCCGGTGTCGGCCTTTCTGCCCGACGATGCCGGGCGCCCCGAGGCGAGTTCCCGACCTGACGCCGATTCCTCGAGCGCCGCGGCGGACTCGTCGCCTCAACCGACGCGCCCGGGGTGAACCCCTCATCCGGACGACAGACGTCACGGGTGCTTCCTCGATTCACGACCGAAGGTGAACGGAATCCGAATGGGTTGGAACCAAGGTCCTCATTTCGCCGAAAGGAACAAGGATCCGGTGGATATTCTGCCGGATTGTTGCGTTGACCGACCCGCCTCCTGCACCATGTCATGAGCCGCCCCGGTGCAGGGAGAGGGGCGAACCCGATATCGATCGCCCGTCGGGAGTGGTCTGCAAAGAAGAATCTCATGCTTGAACTGCATGTGTGCACGCGTGCTGGTCGCCTTCTCCGGGCGTTCGCCATAGGTGACCGCGGGGAGATCATCCTCGGTCGCGATGAACGATGTGACATCCAGATTCGCTCCGCCGGCGTGGCGGAGGAGCACTGTTCGATCGAATCCGAGGGCGAGCAGTTGATGCTTCGCGACCTCGGATCGGCACAGGGCACGATCGTCGACGGACGTCGCATCAACAAGATCCGCGTCGAAGACGGCCTCGAAGTCGTCGTCGGCCCGGCGTTGATTCGATTCGTCGAGAGTGTGTGATTCCGGCGGGTGCCACCCGGATTCCGACTCCGCAGGTGCCCGTCATCGATCGTGCTGACTCTCGATGGCCACCGCGAGCGATTCCTGCACGTCGCGGCGCAGCGCGGTCCACGCGCGTCCGCCTTCGAGGGGGAAGCGCTGATTGATCTCGAGCTCGATGCCCAGATAGCGCCGCGCCGGGAGGCGGCGGCGCTGCATCGTCGTCAGTCCGTCTGACGTCCCGCGGTAGGGATGGTTGAAGCGCAGGCGGAGATCGGCTCGTCGGGCGGCGAGTGCGTCGCGCCAGCGGGTGACGAGGCTCTTCTCGAGCTTGCGGCGAGGATCGAACAGGAACGCCACGTCGACGTTGCGGACCACGCCATCGAGAATTGGCGTGAAGGAGTGCACGCCGATGTGAAGCACACGGTCGGCGCGGGCGAGGGCGTCATCCAGCATCGCTTCGGCTTGCGCGTGGTGAGGACGATGAAACGCCTCACGCAACGATCGTCGCGATGCCGGCGGCAGCGGGCGAGTGATCGTCGAGAACACCCGCGGATTGTGCGGTGACCGATTGCAGTCGACGAGCAGCCTGGTCACGGTGGTCGCCACCAGCGGCGCCGAGAAGCGCCTGGCGAGTTGGCGGGCGAATGCGAGGGTTCCTGGATCCCAGCCGCGATGCGAGGCGAGCAGCTCGGCATGACCACGAAAGAGTGCCGCGTGGGCGCGGGGGACATCGTTGCCCCCGTGCTCGGCGGTGAAGGCCAACGCGAGCGACTTGGTGTGGCCGCGCCCGTTCATGCGTGGAACATCGTCCCGTGCTCGAGACAGTCGGCCAGTCGCCGGGTGACGCCGCGGATCGCTCTAGGTTCGGGCGATGGTCCCGTCGCTCGGAGCAGTCGTCTCGCCAGCGGGCCCTCGCCCAGGAGCACGGCGAGCTCGGGCGAGAAGCTCGGCGATGGGGGGCAGGCCTCGACCAACCGCCGCCACAATTCGCCCGCAGTCATCGACGACGTCTCGACGCCGAAGGCCGCGAGATAGTCGCGGTCGTCGAGGATCGCCTCGTCGCCGGCGGCGATCACGCGAGTGAGGAGCGAGCGAAGACCATCGGAATCGAACGTCTGCTGCGAGTTCACCGTGAGCCACCGCTCGCTCACCAGGGCTCGCAGCACCTCGACGATTGCGGCGACCATCGCGCAGTCGGCCGCCGGACACTCCTGCACGTCGAGCACTCGGATCTCGATGGCCCCGCGATCGAAGCGGGCGATGGCCCCGCGGGCGTTCACCCAGGTGTGATCGAGCAGGGCGTCCTCGTTGAAGGGGGCGATGGCCTGATCGATGGCGTCGTAGATCACCCGCGAGTACTGCTCGCGGGTGAAGACGGGCTCTGGAATCACACCACCGGAGACAATGGGAATGTTGCGGGCGTTGTGGCGATACACGTCGAGTCGACTGTCGAGAAGCCCGGTGGCCCGGCCATCCATGAAGGGGCTGCTCGCCGCGAGTGCCGGGAGAATCGGCAGGATCAGTCGGATGGCGGCGTGCAGCCGACCGAACTCGTCGTCGGACGTGGCGTCACCGTGAAAGGGAAGATTCAGATGCACGCTCTGCAGGTTGGCCCAGCCGTGTCCGCGGCAGTCGAACATCTGATCGAAGCGCGAGTAGACGTCGCCGTACTCGTGGGGCCAGAGCTGCTTCTCGCACGCCGGATCCATCCACGGATGCATCGCCCCCGGCAGCAGTCGGGCGCCATCCGGCGCACCGGGCGGGCGGATGTCGCGAAGCATCCCGTTGATCTTGCGCACGTGCGCCTGAAACGAGACTGCCAGCCCTTCGAGCGTGGGCGCGGGGGCGTTCGTCTTCAGCTCGATGACGTGGTTGCACAGCTCGTTGGACCAGCCGATCTCGCCGAAATCAATGTCGCCGGGATTCCCCGCGGCGATCTCCTCCCGCCCCTCCAGCCGGTGCGCTGCGGCGATGAGCGTGTCACACGCAGGCAGCACGTTGAGCCGCTGCCGCTCGACGATCATGTACTCGAGTTCGACGCCGAAGGCCGAGAAGAGGTGGAGGGGCATAGGG
>CAYXKH010000193.1:2906-5892 GCA_964465255.1 uncultured Isosphaeraceae bacterium | reverse complement strand
AGCGAGTGTGCGGCCGGAGGCCGCAACCGAGCGCTCAGAAAGCAGGCCGAACGGAGCGCTCAAAAAACCGTGTCCTCGTCACTCGGCGGCGGCGACTTCTGATCAGGCGCGTCGAGGAGGTCGCGGATGAGTTCGAGCCGGTTCACCACCAGGGCCATCGAGTCCGGACGGTCCTTCTCGTCGACCTGCACGCAATCCAGAATCTGCTTCGAGAGCAGCGGGTGAATTCGGGGGTTCTTGACGTGTGGCGGGACCGGCGGTTCGAGACGATCGGCATCGATTGCGCCGCTGTAGAGACCGTCGCGATCATCCTTGGGCGGGAGCGCGGTGGGGATGACCTCGCCGAGGAGGATCCAGTACATGGTCGCGCCGAGGTTGTAGATGTCGGTGCGCGGCGAAATGGCGCTTCGGTGGGCCTGCTCCGGGGCCATGTACCCGGGAGTTCCCTGGATCCGCTTCTTGACCAGGCCGATCCGACAGGCCTGCCCGAGATCGATCACCTTCACCACACCCTCGTCGGTGACGAGGATGTTGGTCGGCTTGATGTCGGCATGCACGAACCCGCGGCTGTGCATGTGGGCCAGAGCCCTCCCCGACTGGATGAAGATCTCGACCGCCTGGCGCTGGTTCTTGGGCAGCCGTCGATCCACGCTGGTGGCGTCGACCAGCTCCATCAGGAGACCGATCTCGGTCGTGCGAAAGAGCTTGCGGTTGCGGACGATCTTGAAGGTCCCGCGAACATTCTCGTGGCTCAGCTTGCTGCCCACGGCGTGTTCGTTCTCGACCTGCTCGATGAAGCGGTCGTCACGTTCGGTCTTCTTGACGACGTGCTTGAGCGCCCAGACCTGCTTGGTCTTGGGATCCTGGACCGCATAGATGTCCGACGCGGCGCCGGTGCCGAGCTTCGCCAGCACCCGGTATCCAAAGAGCGTCGTTCCAGTGCTCATGCAGCAGACGGGAGAAAGAGAGCGGACACCCCGGAGGCTGTTGCCGCGGGAGCGAGAGAGATCGGACGTTCCAGCCTCGATGGAGGTTTGGGTTGTGTTCGCCGGACGACGAACCATCCGGCAGGGCGACGGAGAGAGATGATTGGAGCCGACGCCGCCCGGCTGGCAGCCGCGAAGCATGGTACCAACGACGGCGTCCCGTGCACGGACCCCCGAACTTCCGGGTGTGGTCCGGGCCGGCGAGCGCGGTCGCTCAACGAAGAAGCTGCGACTCGAACTCCGCGACCGGGAAGAAGCGGCCGGGGCTGCTCACCGCAGCGACATCGGCGTGGAGCCGCACGGCGCTGGCGGAGATGTCCAGTTCCTGCTGGAGTCGGCGGACGAGACTCACCAGTTCACGCATCTGGCGCTCGGTGAAGGGCCGGCGATCGCCATTCCCGACCAGGCAGATCCCGATGGCGTGCTCGTTGTGCCAGTCGCTCTTCGCTCCGCCTGCGTGGGCCCCGGGCTGCTGGAGGTTCCAGCGGGAGCCGACGAAGACCGCCCCGTCTCCCAGACCGTGGCCGTTTCCGATCACGAAGTGGTAGCCGAGGCTCGCATAGCCGAAGGAGAGATGCTCGCGCTCGATCGAATCGGCGTCACCGACCGGTCGCCCGGAGTGATGCACGACGATGCCCTTCCAACGCTGCGAGTCGAGGACCGCCTGGCTCGGAGCAATCGGGTCGGTGGATCGCACAGTCGGGGCCACACCTGCGGCGACGATGCCCCGCGGCCCCGACTCGTCGCCCAGGATGAGCAGACCGGTCACGAGGGTCATCGAAGCCGCAAAGACGGCCCAGACGGTTCGTGTTCGGCGTGTCGTTCGGCGAAGCATGGTGCGGAATCTCAGAAGGGCCCAGGTGTGGGCGTGGAAGCCGAACGCGAGGGTAGGGTCGTGTATCGGCAGAACACGCGAGTTGTCCCAAAAGGCGCGCTGGAAAATTCCTGCGCAGCACAACTTTGGATCCTGACGAGCCGATCAGGCGCTCTCGCGACCGAGGCGGGCCCGCAGCGCCGGACGCGGGCGTCCGAAGACGTCTGGTTCCTCGGTCGGTCGGTAGCGGCTTCGCATCCGATCGTGAAGCTCGAACTGGGTGCGCGGCGTGTCTTCGGGGAAGAGCGGCTTCTGGCACGCTCCGAGCAGTGTCGACCCCGCCGCGATGCACAGGAGCGCGATGAGCCGGCGACCGCGTTGTCCGGCCAGAGGCCCGAGTCGACGCATGGCCGCGAGTATACGAAAGCGATGTGGCATGCATGGTAGATTCAGCGTCCGATGCGTCCCGTGCTGCTCACCGCCACTGCTCTCCTCTTCTCGGGTTGCACCGTGACCGCCCTCGCTCCGACCGAGGCCGACGACTCGCGGGCCCGCGCTCAGGAGCTCGAACGAGAGGCGGATGACCTGCGCGTGCGAGTTCAGGAGCTCGAGACGGCGCTCGCCGCGGCGACCCGCATGGGGAGTGCTTCCGCCGAGGTCCTGGCACGCGCCCCCTTCGCGGCGGAGGTTGCCATCGGTCGCCACTCGGGACTTGTCGATCAGGCTCGAGACGGACGTTTCGAACTCGTGCGGATCTACCTCGAGCCGCGCGACGCTCGAGGCAACGCGGTGCAGGTGGCCGGCACCGTGACCGCCGAAGTGGTGTGGGTCGTCGATGGCGAGTCCCGAGTGGCGGGACGCATCTCCCTCGCTCCGGCCGAAACCAGCGCAGCCTTCCGCGGCGGATTTCTCGGAGCGTTCTATCTGCTCGAGGTGCCGGTCGACCTCGAGCAGAATCCCGCGGCCTCGTGCCTGATCCGAGTGCGCGTCGATGACGGCCTCACAGGGCGCGAGCTGCGGGCCGAGCGGAGCCTGAACGTGGCGCGTGAGATAGAACTCGCGCGGCGGGCGGTTGCTGGCGCCGATCGCTCACGCGAGTGACTTCGTGACCAGGTGAGGGTGGTGGCCGAGGCCGCAGCGTGCCGCCGCTGAACGATGAGACTGGCCGCAGTTGCTGGCCGCAGTT
>CAYXKH010000193.1:0-2806 GCA_964465255.1 uncultured Isosphaeraceae bacterium | reverse complement strand
CTGGCCGCAGTTACTGGCCCAGCTTCCAGTCGGGTCCGGTCGCGGCATCGGACCAGCGGCGCATGTCTCTCACTTCGCCGTCGTCAAGGGTGCCGACATGTCCGTCGAGGAAGGCGAAGGCGGCGCGGCGCTTCTGCAGGCGCATCGAGACGAACCCCCAGGTGCTGGCGGGTGCCGCGGGATCCCACGTCTGGTTCCAGTCGCTCCCGGGCATGCGCGGCGGCTGAATCTTGAAGTACCCCTCGATGATCGGCGGCGCGCCGGGTTCATACGGGGCGTTGGTGCGAGCCGATCCGAAGACGATGAGCTGCGCCGGCCGCTTCGCCTGCGAGAGTCGGGTCAGATAGAACTTTCCGTAGAGGGCCGCGTACGCGGCGTTGTGCCCCAGCCCCGCGGCGCTGCTGTCCCCTCCGAGAAAGACGCTGTTGAGGCCAAGTGAGGGATACAGGCTCACGAAATAGGAGAACTGGGAGGTGTAGCGGAGATCCTCGAGGAGGAACGGATCCTGCACCAGACCCTCGAGCTGGAAGTCCAGGTACGGCGCCAGCCTCCACGGCCAGCGGTGCGCGGTCTGGCCGGTCAGCTTCTTGCCCTTCTCATCGGCGGCGGGCAAGGCCGGATTGAGGCTGTAGAAGCCCGGCATGAGCAAACCGCGGTTGTCGGTGGCATAGGCCGTGTAGGCGGCGACGAGCTGGCGGCCGAGGGACAGCTCGCGGGTCGCGGTCGAGGCGCCGCGGGCGTACTTCGCGGCGGTGAGGATCACCCCCAGCAGCAGCACGATGATGGCAATCACAACCAGGAGCTCGACGAGCGTGAAACCTCGGGAGCGGTCAGAACGGAGAGAGAGAGTCGTTGCCATTCGAGGAGGAGTCAGAGGAGGAGGCGGGCAGCGAGCGGGCTGGTGCGAAGAGAGACTCATATCGCGTCCAGTCGGTGGAAAGTAGTTGCGACTGAGTATCAGTTGCAAGTATAACCAGACACGTTCCAGGTCGACAGAACCTGATTCGTCCGGGGGGGCGAATCGGTTGAGTCCATGTTCGGTGCTTTTCAACGTTTCCCTCTCAGGAGTGCCTGCCGTGAGTTCCCCCTTCCGTTCCCGCGCAGCGCTGCTCGCCGCAGCCCTTGCCATTCCCGCCGGCGTGCTCCACGCTGGATCGCCAATTGTCGTCCTGCGTGAGCAGCCGGTCATCGACCAGTGGGTCTATCCCTTCTCTTCGAACCCCGGGACCAGTCCCTTCGCCTCGGTCTTCGCCTCCAAACTCCCCGAGGGCTTCACCACCCTCTTCGACAATCGCGACGGCCAGGCTCTGGTGGTCTTCGATGTGCTCGGGGCCGCTCCGCGGGGCACCCAGCTCGTGTCGGCCCGCGTGCTGATGCGCACCAACACCGACAACACCTTTCAGTTCGACCCGACCCCGGATTCGTACACCACGTGGCTGCTCTCCGACGAGGAGGGGTATGAGCCCGATCGCGACCCAGGTCGGGCGATCGAGCTCTTCGGTGTCGGCCTCCGCAACGGCCTCGGCCCCCTCAGCTTCAGCGAGGCGATCCCCTTCTCCTTCGTCGGACCATTCGGGCAGCACATCCGCAACGCCCATCCGATTGCCTTCAACAGCCCGCGCGTCGACCTCGACGTCTCCAACAACGTGCAACTGGCATTCGATCCGGTCGCCTTCGCCGTCGGCGATCTTCCGGAGCTCGCCCCGGGCGATCTGGTTCCGGTGGGCAGCGACGTGGTGTTCGACCTCGATCTCGATGATCCGCAGATCCGCGGGTACGTCGAAGCATCGATTGCCCAGGGTCGACTCTTCCTCGTGGTCGCCTCGCTCTTCGAGACCGAGCAGCAGGGCTCCGGCACCTTCCCGTCGTTCTTCACCAAGGAGAACGCCCTGGTCGTGGGAGGCGTCGAACGTTGTGGACGACTCGAACTCGTCTTTGACGACGAGGCCGGGCTGGTCGGCGATCTCGATGGCGACGGTGCTGTGAATGGCGCCGATCTGGGACAGCTTCTCAGCGCCTGGGGAGAGTGCCCCGGCTGCCCCGAAGACCTCGACGGTGACGGTTTCGTCGACGGAAGCGACCTTGGCACGCTGCTGGCAAACTGGACTGGTTGATCGCGAGTTCACCGAGCCGCCCCCGCGGATCGACCGACTGAAGCCTGGGAGCGTGCGCACCGGCGGCGGCGCGGACGGTGCAACGAGGGCGGCGGTCCTACTGTCGGCGACGGGTCACGACCCGCGTTCCGCCCCGTGATTCGTTCAGAGAAGAGAGCAGCAGGATGTGCCCAGGCTTCGAAGGAGCCTGCAAGAAGCGCCCCGGCACTCCCTGTTGATTCCGCGATTCCCATGCCCAGCACCACCGTCGCCCCCCGCCGTCCCCAGCATGAACTCGGTTCCGAGGCCCTCACCGCGGGCATCCGGGTCACCGTTCGGCCGCAGTACCTGCAGAATCAGTCGAAACCGGCGATCAAGCAGTACCTCTTCCTCTATCACGTGACCATTCGCAATGAGGGCGGCTTCGCGGCGAAACTGCTTCGTCGCCACTGGACGATCGTGGATGCCGAGGGCGATCGCCGCGAGGTCGATGGTGAGGGCGTGGTCGGACACACGCCGCATCTCCAGCCCGGCGAACACTTCGAGTACGCCAGCTACTGCCCCCTTCCGACCCCTTGGGGCACCATGGAAGGTCGCTACGAGTTCACGCGCGACGACGGAGCGGCCTTCAACGCGGAGACCGGGCGGTTTTACTTGGTGAGCGCTCCGTAGCGGCCTTCGGCAAGTGATTTGAGCGCTCGGTTCGTCCCTCC
>CAYXKH010000192.1:0-5911 GCA_964465255.1 uncultured Isosphaeraceae bacterium | reverse complement strand
AGCGCTGGGAAGAGCGCTGGGAAGAGCGCTGGGAAGAGCGCTGGGAAGAGCGCTGCGAAGACCACTGCGAAGGGCACTGCCAAGCCCACCGTCGTCGCCCCGCCGACGGCGAAGGCGGGAAAGGCGTCGCGATCTGGCTCGGCGCCTCCGGCGCAGTCATCGCCTTCCACGCGGGCGGGCAGAGCTGCCGGGCGCTGATCAACGAAGAGCATGGCCAGCAGATGATCCAGTCGGTCGCTGGCAATCGGACTCATCACCACGTGATCGCGATGGGCGATGGTGGTGAAGCGGTACGGATGTCCAGGCTGCGGCAGCGGCCGGGTGTCCATCGCCATGCTGCTCCCCTCTCTCACGCCCCGAAGTACCGGGCCTCGGGGTGATGGACGATGATCGCACTGGTCGACTGCTCGGGATCGATCTGCCAGTTCTCGGTGAGCACGCAGCCGATGCGCTCCGGCTTGATCAGGCGGAAGAGCTTCTCCTGGTCACTCATCTCCGGGCACGCCGGATAGCCGAAGGAGTAGCGGATTCCCCGGTACTTCTGCTGGAAGAGCTCGCGGATCCGGGGGCTGTCGTCGCCGCCGATTCCAAGCTCGGCGCGGGTCCGCTTGTGCCAGAGTTCCGCGAGTGCCTCGGCGGTCTCGACACCCATGCCGTGCATGTAGAGGTACTCGGTGTACTCGTTGCGCTCGAAGAGCTGCTTGGCACGGTGCGACACTTCGATGCCCATGGTCACGCAGGTGAAGGCCACGACATCGCGCTCGCCCGACTCGATCGGTCGGAAGTAGTCGCTGATCGAGAGGCGACTCTGTCCCGCCTGCCGCGGGAACGAGAATCGCTCGACCTCGCGGTCGTGATCCTCGGCGTCGAAGACGACGAGGTCGTTGCCCTCGGCGTTGCAGGGGAAGTAGCCGTACACCACCGCCGGTCGCAGAATCTTCTCCTCGCGACAGGTCTTCTTCAGCCGCTCGAAGATCGGGAGGACCGTCTCCTCGATCAGTCGCTCGTACTCGCTCTCGCTCATCGCCCCGGGCTTGAAGCCCCACTGTCCGCGGAAGAGGGCGTTGGGGTTGATGTAGGGGTAGATGTCCTCGAGATCGAGCTGCTCGACGAGTCGATCGCCCCAGAACGGAGGCGTCGGAACAGGCACGTCGCGAGCGACACGGGAGCGCGTCGCGAGCGCCACATCGCTGGGCGGCTGACTGGCCCGCGACGCGGCGACCTTGGCCTCGACCCCGGCCCGCTTGGTCACGCGGGCGTTGATCTCGGCGTCGAGTACCGCGAGCCGTCCGCCGGCAAGTGCGTCGCAGATGGCCAGGCCCTCGAAGGCGTCACGACCGAAGTAGAGCGGACCGTTGTAGATCCCCCGCAGATGCCCTTCGGCGTAATGGCGGGTCAAGGCGGCGCCGCCGAGCAGGATGGGCATGTGCATGCCGTTGGCGTTGAGCTCGTGCAGGTTCTGCTCCATCACCCCGACGCTCTTGACCAGCAGCCCGCTCATGCCGATTGCGTCGGCATTGTGGCTGCGGAACGCTTCGAGCATGGTGGTCAGCGGCTGCTTGATGCCCAGGTTGACGACCTCGTAGCCGTTGTTGCTCAGGATGATGTCGACGAGGTTCTTGCCGATGTCGTGCACGTCGCCCGAAACGGTCGCGAGGATGACCTTCGCCTTGGCCTTGCCGCTGATTCCGCTCCGCTCCATGTGCGGCTGAAGATGGGCGACGGCCTTCTTCATCACCGCCGCCGACTGGAGCACGAAGGGAAGCTGCATCCGCCCGGAGCCGAAGAGGTCGCCGACGACCTTCATTCCCGCGAGGAGGTGGTCGTTGATGATCGTCAGCGGCGGATGGACCTCGAGGGCGGCATCGAGGGTGGCCTCGAGGGACTTGTGCTCGCCGTCGATGATGTGTCGCTGGAGCCGCTCCTCGAGTGTGAGCGATGCCCCGTCATCGACGCGGGCGACCATGTCATTCAGGTCATCGGGAAAGAGCGAGATGTAGTGAAGCAGCGGATCGAAACTGGCCGGCATCCCCGTGGGACGACTCTCGCCGCGGTGATCGAACACCAGCCAGCGGGCGGCTTCCCAATGCTCCGCCGGAATCCGGTTCTCCGGCATGATCCGACTGGCATGGACGATTGCGGCGCTGAGCCCGCGCTCCCGAGCCTCGTGCAGGAAGAAGGAGTTGAGCACCGTCCGCGCCGCGGGGCGCAGTCCGAAGGAGATGTTCGACAGTCCGAGCAGAATGCCGCAGTTCGGAAATCGCCTGGAGATGGAGCTGATTCCCTCCAGCGTCTCGAGTCCGAGACGACGATCCTCCTCGTTGCCGGTGGCAATCGTGAAGGTCAGCGGATCGAAGAGGAGATCGCGCTCGTCGAGCCCCCACTTGCGGGTGTAGAGATCGTGGATGCGGGCGGCGATCTCGATCTTGCGATCGGCGGTCTTGGCCATGCCGGCCTGCGGATCCTCGTCGATGGTCAGGGCCACGCAGGCCCCGCCGTACCGGTGGAGCAGCGGGCAGATGTCGTCGAGCCGCTTCTCGCCGTCCTCCAGGTTGATCGAGTTCACGATGCAGCGACCGCCGATCCGCTTGAGCCCCGCCTCGATCACCTTGGGGTCGGTCGAGTCGAGCATGATCGGGGCGTTCACCTGCCGCACGAAGCGCGAGGTCACCTCGATCATGTCCGTGACCCCGTCGCGACCGACGAAGTCGACGCAGACATCCAGAAGGTGCGAGCCGTCACGCATCTCCTCGCGGGCCATGCTGACCAGGCCGTCCCAGTCCTCCTCCTCGAGCAGCCTTTTGAATTTCCGCGAACCGTTGGCGTTGGTGCGCTCGGCGACGATCAGGAAGGAGTTGTCCTGCTGGAACTCCACGAAGGAGTACAAGGACGAACAGCCCGGGGCCTGCGGAACGATTGTGCGCGGCGTGCGCGGGCGGGCCAGCACCGCCTCCTCCAGCACGCGGATGTGCTCGGGCGTCGTTCCGCAGCAGCCGCCGACGATGTCGACCCCGTACTCGTCGAGGAAGCGCCGCATGGTCTCGGCAAAGGGCAGCGGCGGCAGCGGGTAGACGGTCTTGCCCGCAATCAGCGCGGGGAGACCGGCGTTGGGAACGACCGAGACGGCCCGGTCCCAGTGCTTCGAGAGATAGGCCACGTGTTCGGCCATCTCGACCGGACCGGTTGCGCAGTTGATGCCCAGCGAGGCGATTGGGAAGGGCTTCAGGGCGTTGACGACGGCGCCGATCTCGCTGCCCAGGAGCATGGTGCCGGTGGTCTCCATCGTCACCGAGACCAGAATCGGCAACGACTCCGGCGAACGTCGGCGGAGCGAGAGGGCGTCGAGCACGGCGTTGATTGCGCACTTGACCTGCAGCAGGTCCTGGCAGGTCTCGATGACGAAGGCATCGGCGCCGCCGTCGATCAGTCCGAGGGCCTGCTCGTGGTACGAGTCGAGCATCGCCTCCCAACTCGTCTGGCCGAGCGTGATCAGCTTCGTGCCGGGCCCCATCGAGCCGATGACGAAGCGCGGCTTGTCGCTGGTCGAGTACTTCTCGCACGCGGCGCGGCCGACTTCGGCGGCGCGCTTGTTGAGCTCGTATGTCCATCCGACCGCCTCTTCGTCGAAGTCGGCGAGCACCAGCTTGTTGGCGCCGAAGGTGTCGGTCTCGATGCAGTCCGCGCCGACGGCGAGGAACGACTCGTGGATCTGCTGGATGACGTCGGGCCGCGACTTCACCAGGATGTCGGTGCAGTTCTCGCGCCCCAGATAATCCTCGTGGGTGCAGTTCGGACAGGCGTGAATCGACGTGCCCATGGCCCCATCGAAGACGAGGACGCGCTTGGCGAGGTGTGAAAGGAAGAGGCTCTTTCCCGGGGCAATCTCGGTCATGGGCGGAGTATACGGCCGGCCCGACCGCCTTTCACCCGTTCATCCGGATGGACGGATGAACGCGGGGAGGCCTGCTCAGCCGCCGACCGCCGGAGGTGACGACTCGAGGGTCGCGGCTGGGCCGCGCCGCTCCGCCGTCGAGTGCCATTCGTCCCCGAGGTTCCAGCCGCCGCCCAAGGCTCGGTAAAGCCGGACGTAGGCGAGGAACTGCTCGGTGCGGGAGGTCGAGAGCGCCGCCTCCGCGGGGAAGAGCTGCTGCTGGCTGTCGAGGATTTCGAAGTAGCTGGCCCGCCCCGCGTCATATCGCTCGCGGGAGAGTTCGACGGCCGATGAGAGTGCGGTGACTTCCAGCCCGAACCAATCCTCGATCTCAATCAGCGTGCTGCGATCGACGAGCGTGTCGGCGACCTCGCCCAGGGAGATCAGCACCGAGCGCTCGTAGCGCGTGGCCGACTCCTCGAATGCGGCCTTGGCCTGATTGAGCTGGGCGGTGAGTCGTCCACCCTGGAAGATCGGTCCGCTGAGACCCGCCGCAACCGACCATGCATTGGTCGCCCCGGACGTGAACGCGTCCAGTTCGGGAGTGACCTTGCCCAGCGCCGCGGTCAGTCCGAGGCGCGGGAAGAAGTCGGCTTCGGCCACCCCGATACGGGCGCTGGCGGCGCGCAGCTCCGCTTCGACGGCGCGGATGTCCGGACGCCGCTCGAGAAGCTCGGAGGGAATGCCAACCGGCACTTCAGGAGGACGGACGCGCGGGGCCGTGCTGCGCTCAAGCGCATGCGGCGCCTCGCCGAGCAGCAGGCAGATGGCATTCTCGAGCTGTGCGATGCGCCTTTCGAAATCGGGAATCGACGCCGACGCGGTGGCCCTCAGGGCCTTGGCCCGGAGCACCGGCAGATCGGAGGAGATGCCGCCCTCGGCCCGGTCGTGGAAGAGCTGCTCGCTCTCGGCGAACGACTTGGCGCTGCGCCTGGCAATCGCAATCTGATCATCGAAGCCGACGAGCTGGAAGTACGCGGCCGCGACCTCGCTCACCAGTGAGAGGGTGATGCCACGACGAGCCTCCTCCACCGCGAGGATTTCGGCCAATGCCGCTTCGTCGGCGCGCTGGACGCGCCCCCAGAGATCGATCTCCCAGAAGACGTTCAGATCGACCATCGCCTTCGACTCGGTGTTGCCGCCATCCGGGGAGAGACCGCCGAGGAACTCGTTGCGCCCGCGGCTCACGCCGCCTCCGTAACCGACCTGCGGATAGAGCGGCGAGCGCACCTGCTCGCGCACGAATCGCACCTGCTCCAGACGAAGCGTGGCGATCCGCAGGTCGAGGTTGCTGCTCAAGGCCTGATCGATCAGGGCGGTCAGCTTGGGATCGTCGAAGACCTCCCACCATGGTCGATCGGCGACCGAGGCCGCCTCGCCGACGGCGCCGGCGTCTCGGAATGACTCCGGAGTCGCACTCGATGGGCGGGCGTACTCCGGCCCGACCTTGCACGCTCCAAGGACGAGAAGGAGAGCCGTTCCGCCAATCAGGTTGGCGCGGCACTTCCGGGCACCGCGCTTCTGGGCGCGGTCCAGCGCGGCATTGCGCGGCATCAGTGGCCTCCCTTAGCGGGAGTCGCAGTCGCGTCGGCGGCGTGCAGGCCTGTCGTCCCCTCGGTTGGATCGGTGGGTGTGGCCGCGACCGGGCGGCGTCCGATCAACCGCTCGATGAGGACGTAGAGCGCAGGGATCAGGAAGATCGCCAGCACCGTGGCCGCGAGCATCCCGCCGATCACCGTCGTCCCGAGGATCTGCCGCGAGACTGCACCGGCACCGGTGGCCAGCCAGAGCGGGACGCAACCGAGGATGAAGGCGAAGGCCGTCATCAGAATCGGCCGAAGTCGCAGTCGCGCGGCCTCGAGGGCCGCATCCATCGGGCTCTTGCCGCGCTCCCGTTCCATCTCGGCGAACTCGACGATGAGGATCGCGTTCTTCGCGGCCAGACCGATCAGCATGATCAGCATGATCAGCATGATCAGC
>CAYXKH010000191.1:0-5915 GCA_964465255.1 uncultured Isosphaeraceae bacterium | reverse complement strand
TCCCCTGTCGTCGGCGGCATTTCCGGCCTGAAGAAGGTGCCGCGCACGCGGCACACCGCCCGGTCGGCGGAGCCGACCTACTCCAACAACTCCCCGCACTCCGGACAGCGCTCGCTGTAGTAGCTGCCGCGGACGTCGAAGCCGCAGCTTGGGCAGAGGCCCTTGCGGCGCATTCGCGCGGCTCGACGGTCGGCGGCGAGCTCGAAGCGATACGCGATGAATCGCGCAAGCAGCAGGAGGGTCGGGAGCAGGAGCGTCAGACCGAACCACCACAGCGCGGCATTCCCGACAAGCGCGTACCAGCGGGTTCTCACCTCGGGTGTCGTGCGCCGGAGACCTTCCGCGGCCTCCGGGTGCTTGCGAGCGAGCAGGGTTGCAATGGCGCCGCGAGCCTCCGGGTCTTCGAGCCCCGATTGAGCCGATGCCGCTGACGTGGGATCGGCGAAGGTGGCTTCGAGGGAATGCGGAGGGTTCACGACTGCCGAGTGGAGCGGCCAGCCCAGCAGTCGACTCTCATCCACCACCTCGAACTCGATGAGAAGGACCGCCCCCGCATCGAGCGATCGGGGGATCGGATCGCCACGGCCGGCAAGCGCCGCTCCCCAGCGACCGCTCGCGTCGCGGGCCACGACTCCCTGAATTGGCAGCCGCGGGGCAGAGGTCTCGACCATGGCGTGGCAGAGGAGTGCCAGAGCAATTCCCAGAAGAGGCGCCGCGAAGAGCATCGCGTCCATGAGATTGGTCCACACCGTGCGCTCCTGCCGCGCCGAGTGGTAGCGGATCTGGCGGAGGCGTTTGCGGATGACGCGGTACATCAGCAGTGTCGATGCGGCGGGCCTTGGCGAGGCGTCCGAACAGTGCCATTCTCACCACCGCGAGTGTGCGGCGAAGCCGCGCCGAGCGCTCAACGAGCCCCTACCGCCGCGTCGACCAGAACTCGGTGAGGAGCCGCCGAGCCTCCTCGCCGTCGATCAGGGCCGTCGAGGCGGCGATTGCCTGATCGAAGCGCGAGTCGTCCGCACTGCCGTCGAGTTCGTTCAGCCAGCGCTTGGTCGCCGCGAGGGCGTGTGGTCCCTTGTCGGCAAGTCGTTCGGCAAGCGATGCCGCGCTCGCGTCCAGCTCCGCGCTGTCGGGAACCAGATGGGTCGCGAGTCCGGCGCGGAGCGCTGCGGCTCCAGCGAGCAGTTCGCCCGAGAGGAGAAGCGCGCGGGTGCGTCCGGGGCCGAGCGCGGCCATGAGAGTCGGAGTGGTCACCGCGGGCGAGACGCCGATTCGATGCACCGGATACCCGAGGGTGACGCCCGGCTCGACCATGACGAAGTCGCATCCGGAGAGAAGTGCGCATCCGCCTGCCAGCGCCGGACCGCGCACTGCGGCAATCACCGGGATGTCGAGACGGCGCAGTCCGCGGATCAGCGTGCTCAGGCGTTCGATGAACTCCCGCATGAGAGTCGGCTCTTCGACCACCGCCGCGAGGTCGAACCCGGCGCAGAAGGCCGGCCCGCGCCCGGAGAGAACGAGCACACGAGCAGTTCGCGATGCACGCACGGCGGCAATCGCCGCATCGAGCAGGTCGAACATCGATCGCCCCAGGGCGTTGCGGCGAGCCGCGTCGTCCAGCGTGATGGTGACGACCGGCGAGTTGAGTGAGACGCGGAGCATCGGAAAGTCGCTCGTACCTGTCGCTCGAGCCTACTGAGCGCTCTGGAACATCCTGGCGAGACGGTGCTGGGCCTCGGGACCGGCGATGATCTCCGCGGAGATCTCGGCGGCGCGGTCGAGGATCGCATCGTCGTTGGAGCCGTCAAGTTCGTTCAGCCAGTTCTTGGTGGCCGCGAGGGCTCGCGGGCCGCCGCGGGCAAGTCGTCCCGCGAGTTCTTCGGTGGCTTCGTTCAGTGCCGACTCGGCGACGAGATGGGTCGCGAGGCCCGCGGCGTGACCGGCTTCGCCGCTCATGGTTCCACCGGCCAGCAGCATCGCCCGCGCCGGGCCTGCGCCAATCTTGCGGATGAGCCACGGGGCCACGACCGCGGGACAGACCCCGAGATCGACTTCGGGATAGCCGAGCTTGGCCTCGGGGTGAGTCAGGGCGAAGTCGCACACCACCATCAGCCCGCAGCCGCCGCCGATGGCGGCGCCCTGCACACGTGCAATCGTCGGGATGCCGAGCCTGCGGATGCGCCGGGACACTCTCGAGAGCAAACGCAGCATCTCGCCCATCGCAATCGGATCGGCCTGGACCGCCCGCAGATCCATGCCGGCGCAGAAGGCCCGACCTTCGCCGGCGAGAATCAACACGCGAGCCCGGGCGTCCTCGGCAACCCGGTCGATCGCCTCTCTTAAGGCGGTGATGAGCTCGAGTGAGAGCGCATTGCGGGCCTGGGGGCGGTTCATCGTGACCGTCACGAGGCCATCAGCCGTGGTTGTCCGAACGAGGTCTTGCATAGAGGTCGCAGAGCGTATCGAGACTCACGGCGGGGGAAGCACCTTCACCACCACGTAGGTCACATCGTCCTCGATCTTCGCAGATCCTCGGTACTGGGTCAGGGTCGACTCGATCGCCCCGGCCAGAGCCTTCGCAGTGTCGGTGGCGTGGGCGCGGATCAGCTCGCAGAGTCGCTCCTTTCCGAACATCTCGCCGGATTCGCTGCGCATCTCCCAGATGCCGTCCGTTCCGAGCACCAGAACCTGGCCCGGAACGAGATCGGCGACGACGTACTCGGTGAACTCGCAGTCCTGCATCACGCCGAGGGGGATGTCGCTTCCCTCGAGATCCATGAAGGTGTTCGTGCCCGGGTCGAAGCGGATGATCGGATCGTGACCTGCGCTGGCCCAGCGGACCGTCTTCGCACCGGGGTCGATCACCGCAAGAACGAGGGTCATGAATCGACCGTGGCGAGCGTCGGCGGCGATCACGCGGTTGACGCGAGTGAGGGCCAGGGCCAGACCGCCGGCATCGGCGGCGACGGCGCGCAGCGCCGCTCGGGCGCTGGCCATGAGGAGGGCGGAGGCGATCCCGTGGCCCATGACGTCGCCGAGGGCCACGAGCAGTCGCCCGTCGTCGACCGGGGCGAGATCGATGAAGTCGTAGTAGTCGCCCCCGGTCTCGTCGCAGTACCAACTTCGACCCGCGACTTCGAGGCCCGTCACGATTGGATCCCGTGATGGCAGCAATGCCTGCTGGACGTCCATGGCCACGGCCATCGAATTGCGAAGCTCGAGATGCTCGCGAAGTCGCGGGGCCATGGCGTTGAAGGCGGCGCCGAGCTTGCCGATCTCGTCATCGCGCTCGATCGTCGCCTGGGCGTCGAGATCGCCGGCGGCGAGTCGCTGGGCCGCCTTCGTCAGGGAGATCACCGGGCGGGTGATGCTCCGGGCCCGCACCAGGGCGTACGCGCCGGCGAGGGCGGCAACCACCAGGGCCACGAGTGCCTGCTGCTGGGCAAGCGCGACCATGGGTTCGTCGAACTGGGTTCGCGGCAGCGTCACGCTGACCACCCAGTCCTTCATCGTGGTGGGCGAGAACCCGACGATCCAGCGTTCGGCGCGGCTCGACGAGTCGGGGCTGCTCGAATTGATCATCGGTCGCTCGTACGACGCGGCCCCGGAGGTTCGCACGCCGCTCAGCACCGACTGCAGTTCGGGGATGCCCAGCGACTCGATGGTCGGGATGCTGAAGCGCTTGTCGGGATCGATCCGGACGATCGTCTCCGCCGGGAGCGTGCCGAAACTTCGATAGAGGCGACTCTTGTCGGGATACGCGAGGACCACGCCGTCACTGTCGGAAAGCGAGGCGTATCCGGGCGGCCGCTGCTGGACGGCGTCGAGGATCTCCCACACCCGCTTGCCCGAGAGCTTCAGCACCGCAACGCCGATGATCGGCCGCGGCGCCTCGGCGATGGCGTCTGCGTTGCCGGACGAATCGGCGTTCGCGCCAGTCGACGTGGACTCACCGCGATCGGGCGCCGCGTGAATCGGCGCCGAGAAATAGACCCCGGGGTCGCGAGAGTTCTTTCCAACGAGCGCGCTCGAGATGTACAGCTCGCCCTTGCGGCCCCTCTGCCAGTACTCGCGGAAGGTGAGGTCCTGTCCGACATTCGCGGCGCTGGTGCTCGCCAGACCGATGCCCAGCGCGTCGGTCACGAAGATCGAGGCGAAGTCGGGATTGGTCGCGGTCACCGTGCGCAGTCGCGCCGTGACCTCGTCGAACATCTCCTTGCGGACGATCGCATTGCTCTGACAGAATCGGACGACGCGATCGTCGACCGTCGCCTGGAGAAGGGAACGCTGCGTATCGACCAGAAGCTGATCGAGCTGGGCCGCAGTCACCTGGGCGACCAGTTCAAGGTTGTGTCGGGCCTCTTCCTCGAGCGCGGCTCGGCTTCGCGAGGAGGTGAGCCAGAGGGCGATGCCCAGAGGAATCAGCGCCGCGATCAGGAGGTCGCAGGAGATCCGCACCGTGAGCGGCCACGAGCGAGGGCGGAAGAGTCGTCGCATCACACCGAAAGCGTACTCGCGCTTTCATCCGGTGAGTGGCTCGGCGCCTCCTCGAAGCAGGGATGCACGCCGCCGCGGGCCGTGGCGAAGTGCTCGAGAAGGCAATCGACGTGGTGAAGGGGTTGATAGCGGACACTCGGGTCGAATCGAATGTGAAGTGACCGCTGCGGCGCGGGCACCGGTGCCGTGCGGTCACGGATGGAAGGGTTGACGAGCGACCGGCGCGAATCTCGTACACTCGCTCACCATGTCGGTTGCCGCCATCGAGTTCATCGGTGGAGTCGTCCTCCTGCTTCTTGGCGGGCGGCTGCTGGTCTCGGCGTCAATCGACGCGGCCAGACGGCTTCGCGTCTCGCCGTTGGTGGTCGGGCTCACTCTGGTGGCCTGGGGCACCAGCGCACCGGAGCTTGCCCTCAACGTGATTTCGGCGTTCCGGGGTCGCGGCGACCTGGCCATCGGCAACATCGTCGGGGCCAACATCTGCAACATGGCCCTCGTGCTCGGGATCTGCGCGCTCATCAGGCCGCTCGTCGTGGAGGCGCGGCTGATTCATGTTGAAGTGCTGCTCAACGCGGTGATCCTGACGCTGATGGCGGCGCTCTCGCTGGCCTCGAGCTACGCAACCTGGGCGGCGGGCCTCATGTTCGGAATCTTCGGGGCCTACAGCATGTGGACGATCATGGCCGCCCTTCGGCACAGTGATCGATCGCTGGCGCCTCACGAGAGTCCCCTTGGCCCCAACCCCATCCAGTCGACCGTGCCGATGGGATGGCCTCAGATCGGCGTCTGCTTCGCCGGCGGTCTCGCTCTGCTCGCCACCGGAGGCTCGTTTGCAAGCGACGGGGCCTCGGACATCGCCGTGGCCCTGGGCGTGCCGCCCGCAGTCGTCGGCGTGACGGTCGTCTCGATTGGAACCACGATGCCGGAGATCGTCACCGGCGTCATCGCCGTCCGCCGCGGCCAGGCCGACCTGGCGATGGGCAACGCCATCGGATCGTGCCTCTTCAACGCCGGCGCCATCTTCGGACTGACTGGCCTGGTGGCGGCGCCGCAGGTGGGTGCGACCTTCGCGGTCCCGTTGGGCTACATGGCCCTGCTGGCGATTGCCCTGGTGGTGATGAGCCGATCATTCAACCGCACCATCTCGCGACTGGAGGGCGCGATTCTGCTGAGTTCGTATGTCGCCTTCCTCGCCCTGATCGCCGCAATCGTGCTGACCGGGCGGACGAGCTAGGCGAGCAGTCGGCTCGCGGGTGCCGCGTCTTTGTGGGTGTCACGCAACGCCGTGAACGAATCACGGCCCCAGCGGCCCCGAGCCTGGAACTCGCCGAGCTGGGGCTGGGCGAGACGCTGGTGCGCGCAACATCCGTGCACGTCGACCATGCTCGCCAGACTTTCGTCACCTCCGTCACCTCCGT
>CAYXKH010000190.1:0-5916 GCA_964465255.1 uncultured Isosphaeraceae bacterium | reverse complement strand
GCCGCAACGGAGCGCTCAAAAAGCGTCCGCTCAGCCCGCCCGGCTGTGCCGGGCGCGGCGTACGGAAGCGAGTGTGCGGCCGGAGGCCGCAACGGAGCGCTCAAAAAGCAAAAGCGGCGTGCCCGAGAGGGCACGCCGCGTTGGTTCCTATCAAATCGTTTCGAACGTGCAGTCTGACTCGAGACCTCTACTGGGCCCACCAGTCGCCGTGGTACGCCTCGATCACGTAGAAGCTCCAGATCAACCAGCACTTCTCCTGGTAGTCCGCGCTGGAGCAGGGGTTGTCCGGATCGTTCAAGGAGACGTACACCCCGAAATCAATCCATTCAGTCTCGGTCGACAGATAGTTCCCGTACGACCACTCGGTCAGGACCTGTTCAAGCTTGCCCATGAAGGCGGGCGGAAACTGATCCCCGATGTCGATGGACTCGAGGATGTACGGCACTTCCTGCCAGGGGCCCGGGCCTGCGTCGAACGCATGCGAGTGCCCGGAGAACGTCCCACAGAGAATCACGGCTCCGGCAGCCAGCGCGATTCGGGAACAACAGCCCTTCTCCATCCATCCGCTGAAAGTCATCATTGTCCAACCCTCCGTGCAAATCGCAGAACCTGCCAACCGACCTCCCTGAAGATCGGGAACCGTGCCATGGTGCCGGCGACGACGCGGACGTCGTCATCGTCCATGATCCAGTCCTTCGCACAGGCGTCTCCTTCGGAGATCCGCCGGCGGGCGAGTTCCAAGGTCCAGACTCGTTCGCGAAGCGCCCAGTTCCCGAGGTGCTCTGCGATCTCGTCGGCCTTGTTGGTGAAGATGCCCATGAGCATCTGCAGTCGATCCTCGTCCTGCACGTGCCGGAGTGCCAGGTTGCATCCGTAGACGCACCACCAGCCCCAGCTCTCGAGCCACGCACCACGAGGCATTTCATCAGGTGTGATGACGTCATCGAGTGCTTTGAGGAACTGCTCGATGACCTCTTCGGGACTCTTGACGCCAATCAGAGGCGCCACTTCGAGGGCGCCGCCTCGACAGACGTTGGCATAGCCGGCATATGTCTCGTGGCCGACCTGCTGGGCGTACTGATCGAGAAGCTGCGTCGCCAGCGTCAGATCCTCGTGTGCTCGACCGGCATGCCACTGCCGGTTGGGCAGCGAGGTACCAGCGAGAACGCGATGACAGCTTCCTCTGACGTAGTAGGCGAACGCCTTCGTGCTCTGCGACACCGGGCTTGGCAGCGGGTTTCCCGCAAACCACTCGACCAGACTGTTGGACAGAGCCTCAGCCTCGTAGAGATTCCCGAGCGTGTAGTGGGCGTTCGCCAGGTTGGCGCGGAAGCTCAGGTGGTACTCGAGCGGTGCTTCGACTTCTCGAAGGCCGCGTTGAGCGCAGTCCAGCGCCTGCTGGAATCGACCTTGGGCGTCGTAGGCCACGTAGAGACGCATGAGTCCGCGACAGGTCTCTTCAGAATTGCCCGCGACCTGCAGCGCCTGTTCGGCGATCTTCTGCATGTCCTCGAAGCGGTTCTCGCCGTAGGCATCGAATGCCTGCCGATCGAGTTGCCTGAAGTTGGAACTGCTCGGACTCCGTTCGACTGGTGTCTTGTCGTCGCCGCACAGATCGCGAGCGACGTCTTCGACGGACCAGTCCAGGACTTCGGACAGCCGAATCACCAGATCAAGCTTGGGGATCCCGCTTTCAGGAACCAGCTTGTGCGGATCGCGCCCTAGCGCGGCCGCAAGCTCGCGAAGCGTCCATCCGCGATACGTCTGAGCGAGCGCGAGCAGCTCCTCCAGACGGTCCCTACGCGGATTCTTCTTACCAGTCGTCGTGCCCTTGGGCATGCCAGCCTCCCGACACCGTCGGTACGGTGGAAAAGCCCCTCTCAGCGAACGACCCTAATGGGGCTTCGGGGCGTCAGCAACCAGTTTTCTCGCTCATCGAGCGAAGTTGGAAGCTGTTGGGGTGTTTGAAACTCGAACGGGTCTTTTTTCCCTTGTCAGTCACGGTGGACAACATTCCGGCGAAACCCTGCATTTCTCCGTGGCCTGCGCGACACAAACCGTTGTCATTGAAGTCGCTGTGCAGGTCGCGGGGAGGAGATGTGGACAAAGATTTTTCGCTGGCCCGAGGCATCTTTGAGGTGGGCACATGCCTGAATCGACCGTGTCAAGCGACGAATCGTTCATCAGAACGTCGTCTGTTTCGCCAGCTCTCGCTCAAAACGCAGGGGAATCAATGCTGTTTTGAGGGCTATGCCTCGATCTGTGTTCCGGCGAGGCCGGCGGCGAGACCTGTCAACTCACAATGAGCTTGGCGCCGGCGATGATCAGGACGGCCGCAAGGACCCGCCGGAGCACCGAAACGCTCAGTCGTCGGGCCCCCAACCACGAGCCCAGGAAGCCCCCGATCACGGCGGCGCCCGCCCACGGGGCGATCCACAGAGCGAACTCCTCGGGGATGGGTCGCCCCGACAGCAGCAGTCCGCCCAAGCCCGCGAGCGAGTTCATGAGGATGAAGAGGGCGCTGACCGCCGCCGTCTGCCGAGGAGTCGCCCAACCCAGCAATAGAAGGATGGGGCTCAGGAAGATCCCGCCGCCGGTTCCCGAGAGCCCGGCAAGGAACCCGAGCCCGAGTCCGACGGCCAAGGCGATGGGCAGAGGTGGGGGAGTCGGAAGAAGGTCGGTTCCGGTCAAGCCCGTCGGACTCGGCGTCGGGTCGACCCCTTGATCGGCATCTCCCAGCTTCGGCTCGCGAATCGTCGGCCCACTCGCGGTCACCAGCAGCCGCCACGCCGAGAAGAGGAGTACCGCTCCGATCAGCGGTCGATACGCCCACCCGGGCAGGTCGATCGCTCCGCCGACCATCGCTGCCGGCACCGACATGACCGCGAAGGGCCAGAAGAGCCGCCAGCGAAAGTGGCCCGCCCGGCCAAACTGCACGGTCGCAATCAGCGACACCAGAACATTCAGGGAGAGCGACACCGGCTTCATCAATGCCGGCTCGACTCCCATCAGAGCCATCGCCGCCAGGTAGCCGGAGGCCCCGCCGTGCCCGACGGCCGAATAGAGGAAGGCGGTGAGCAGAAAAAGGCAGAACGCCAGTATCGGCATGGCGGGAGGGTAGTGGTCTGACGGCGGGTTCGCGGCGGACGACTCGTCGGCGCCCGTGCCCCACGCGCCGAATCGCATGCGGGATGTATCAGCGCCCGATCTGTGGGCTCCGCGCTGGTGTCGGTCCCGGGCGCACGTCGCACCGGTGGTCAGTCCCACCCTCCATGCGCAGGAGAACCACCGTGACGTGCAACTCGTTCAGTCGCACACTCGCCGCCCCGACGCTTCGCCCTTGTGCCCTCGCCGCCGCAGCGTGCGCGCTGATCGGGCGTGCACGCCCTCGGCCCGAGGCCAAGGCCGCCGACGGCTTCTTCCACGCCGTCAAGTGGACCGTGGTTCCGATGGGCCTTTCGTGCGCCGGCAATCTCGACGGCAACGGCATCGTGAACGGAACCGACCTCGGTCTTCTCCTTGCCGGCTGGGGCGAAGTTCGTCCTGAGCTCGACGTCAACGACGACGGCGCTCTCGAAGGGGCAGATCTCGGGCTGATCCTCGGCGCCTGGGGAACCTGCGCCGAGTGATCACGAGGCACGGTTTCACGCGGGCGTCCCCCGGCGCCACGTCGCCCCTTGGACCGCCGAGCACCAGCTCGGCCATTCCTTCAAAGGCCGCATCACCGCGACGACACGGTCGGTTCCGCCCGACGGTGATGCGCGCTGCAACGCTCACCTCCCCGGCTTCAGCCACCGCGTGAACTTCTCGCGCGGCATGGGCTTGTCCATCCACGACGTATCGGGATCCGGCAGCTCTCGCGCCTCCGCAACCGTGAGGAGCTTGGGAATGGGCAGGTCGCTCATCGATCCCTTGCGCGTGCGCCACCGCACGGAGCGCTTGCTCTCGATGGCACTGGCGACGAGGGTGGTGATCCGGCAGTCCTCGACGACGTACTCGAGCACCCGCTGGCAATTCCCGCGCTGCCACTCGATCGGCGCGTCCTTGCCGTCCATCAGCTTCGTGACCCCGATACCCATGCCCTCGGCCACGGCCGCGAGTCCGATGGGGTACCCCTTCAGGCAGAAGACCTGGAACATCGGATCGACGAGTCCTTCCGCCACTTCGGAGGCGAGCGCAAGGTCGCGAGCCGCGTGGCCCATCCACTTGAGATCAAAGCTCAGTCCGTTCCACGCCACGATGCGCTGACCAGCGCGCTGTGAAGTGCGGAGGTGCTCGAGCACGTCGCGGGCCATGGCCGCGCTCAACTCGCCTCCCGGCGCCCCGCCCGGCGTCACCGCGTGCCAGACTCGCGACGCACCGGTCGAGGAATCGAACGTCGCCGCCACGGAGATCCGAAACGGACCGCGTGCGTCCAGATCCTCGTCGGGCCCGAGCTCGAACACATCGGCGATCTCGATGTCGAAAGCGATCATGCTGCGGAAGATATCTGGCCGGTCGTGCCTTGGGGCGATCCGGCGCTCGACGGGCGCTCAGGCGGAATTTGCCCCCAGCCTCCGCCCACCGAGCCATCAGCCGCAGGCGCCCCACTCGGGGAGGAGGGAGCCGTGGCCCGCGCCGTCGGTGGCCACGCCGAAGTTCACGTCCAAGGCCAAGGCCGATCCCAAACTCCGCAAAGCGTCCACCGCCGCCGCTTGCTCACCTCGCTCAACCCGCGGCGGGAAGCGATAGGCCGGCGCGAGCGCGACAGACCCCGGATCGCGTTGCTGTACGCCACGGTCGGCTGTGCCGGCTGTGTTCCGTTCAACCACATCACACGTGGCCCAGGCGTCCCCCCTTGGACCGCTGAGCACCAGCTCGGCCAGACCCGCACTGACGCGTCACTCGCGCATCCCGCGTTCCTGGGACCGTCGAGCCTCAGCTCGGCGTTGGCGCCACGAGCGCCACCGCGCGTCCCACCCCTCACGGCTTCCAACCCCCCAACAACGTCCCCAGATCATCTCCATCCACAACCCCGTTCTCATCGATGTCTCCAAGGCACACCGTTCCACACGGCCCCCAGAAGCCGAGCAGGATCCCGAGATCCGCGCCATTCACCTTTCCGTCGCCGTTCAAGTCTCCCGGGAGTTCGACGACAAGCGTGACGCTCTCACTCTCCGCCGTGTCGCAGTCGTTCTCCGCCAGCAGTCGAAAGACGCCGGCCTGTTCGAGTTGCACGCTCGCAATCACGAGCTCGGCAGTCTGCGTGCCCTGGTAGTCGAGGCCATCCGACAGCGGGGCCTCATCGCCAAGCCACTGAAGTGCGACCGGCGCGGTTCCTGAGACATCGGCGCTCAGCACGACGTTCTCCCCAACGATCGCAACGACCTCGCTCGGCATTCCTTCGAACGCAATCTCCTCGCAGGTGACAACCAGCGTCGCCGCATCGCTCGCGTTCACTCCACAGTCGTCGGTGACCAGCACGTCGAAGCTTCCGGCATCGTCGATGTTCGGCAGCACCTGCCACCATGCCCAGTCCCCACGCAGTGATCGCTTCACCGCCCGGTGCGAGGGTACCGCCGGCGAACAACTCGCGAGGCCCGTCCCCCGCGCAGCGTCGGGCCCGACGTGTGAACTCCAACTCGCCCCGCCACGTGACAGTACTCGGAGATCACCCGGCTCCAGGTATTGCCGACGACCCGGACCGACCCCGGCGCGACATCGCCCTCTTGGACCGCCGAGCACCAGCTCGGCCAGACCTTCCCGTGTCCACGACCCCAAGTCAGCGTTCCACCGCGGCTGCTCCTTTGTCCCTGCCTGAGTACGCGGCATTCCCGTGGGCAAGAGTCCCCCTCAGCGCGAGACGCTCTAGCCCGGATCGTCGTATCCGTCCGACCTGCCCTCACCGCGCCAGCGGCAGCCGCGCGGCCGGATTCG
>CAYXKH010000189.1:0-5978 GCA_964465255.1 uncultured Isosphaeraceae bacterium | reverse complement strand
CCCCCAGACTTGTGCGCGCAGCGCACGCAGCGCCTGCGCAGGGCCCTTGCCCACATCGCCGTAGCCGGCCACCACGCAGACCTTGCCGGCGATCATCACGTCGGTGGCGCGCTTGATGGCGTCGACCAGCGATTCACGGCAGCCGTAGAGGTTGTCGAACTTGCTCTTGGTGACGCTGTCGTTGACGTTGATCGCCGGGAAGAGCAGCGTGCCGCTCTCCTGCATCTGGTACAGGCGGTGCACGCCGGTCGTGGTCTCTTCCGAGACACCGACGATGGCCTTGGCAATCGGCGCCCACATGCCGGGGTTCGACTGCTGAAGGTCGCGCAGAAGCTGCATCACCACCGTCCACTCTTCGCTGGCATCGGAAGCGGTGGCGGGAACGGCGCTGGCCTTGTTGTATTCGAGGCCCTTGTGGACCAGGAGCGTCGCGTCGCCGCCGTCGTCGAGAAGCAGGGTGGGACCGCGACCATTGCCCCAGTCGAGGGCCCGCATGGTGCACCACCAGTACTCGGGAAGGGTCTCGCCCTTCCAGGCGAAGACCGGCACGCCCTGGGGGTTGGCGATGGTGCCGTTGCGACCGACCGCAACCGCAGCGGCGGCGTGATCCTGGGTCGAGAAGATGTTGCACGAGGCCCAGCGCACTTCAGCGCCGAGATCGACCAGGGTCTCGATGAGGACCGCGGTCTGGATGGTCATGTGCAGCGAGCCGGTGACGCGAGCGCCCTTGAGCGGGAACTTGCCGCGGTACTGCTCGCGAACCGCCATCAGGCCCGGCATCTCATGCTCGGCCAGCTCGATCTCCTTGCGACCGAAGGCAACGGTCTTCTCCGACAGATCGGCAACCCGGAACTCGAGCCCGCTGGCGGGCGCGGGAAAGAGGCTGAGACCGGTATCCATGAAGGGGGTGACGGACGCGACGGGACGATTGGCGGTGGTCGAACTCATGGGGAGCTCCAGAGGGGCGGCAGACGGGGAGGTCGGAAGGCAGGCTCTTCGTTCCATCCGTTCATCCGGATGAAGGGATGGAGGATATTGAGCCTGTCGAGGGGAGTCAACCGCCCGGAGGGGACTGGTCGGTTGCCGCCGAGTGAGGTGTGCCGCGTGCGCGGCACCCTCAGGAGTCGGCGCAGCCGACGACCCGGTCGGCGCCAGCCGGCCCTCCCTACTCTGCCCCCATGCTCACCTCCTGCCGCTCCTGCACTGGTTCGTCGATCGGTCGTTTCATCACGCTGGCGGCGATCGCCGCGATTTCGGTTGGCGTTCTTGCGGGGTTGAACCGGCAGGATGGTGGCGGGGCCGCGGGTGTCGGCAAGGCCGCCGCGGGTGCCGCCGCGTCGAAGGCTCCGGAAGGCAAGCCTGGGGCTGCAACCGCGACGCCGGTTGGCGATCCCTATCCGCTCTCGGTCTGCGTCGTTGCGGGAGAGCCGCTGGGCGACAAGGCGGTGACCATCGACCACGAGGGCCGCGAGATGCGCTTCTGCTGCGAGAAGTGCCTCGCCACCTTCAAGACGGAGCCGGCGAAGTACCTCGCCGAGGCCGACAGGAAGATCATCGAACAGCAGAAGTCGACGTATCCGCTCACCCACTGCTTCATGATGCCGGAAGAGGAACTGGTCGATGCCGACGCCGTCGAGTTCGTCTTCAACAATCGCTACGTCCGAGTCTGCTGCGGCGGATGCGCCAAGAAGTTCAATCGCCTCCCCGCCGAATGGTTCCCGAAGCTCGACGCCGCGGTGATCGCCGCCCGGAAGCCGGGCTACACCCTCGAGACCTGCCCGGTCAGTGGCGAGAAGCTCGGCTCGATGGGCGAGCCGGTCGACATCGTGATTGCCAATCGGCTCGTCCGGCTCTGCTGCAAGGGCTGTGTTGCCGAGGCCCGCAAGGACCCGGCCAAGGTGCTGGCCAAGCTGCCGACGAAGTGAGTCGGGCCCTTCTGGGAATTCCCCGCGAAACCAATCACCGAACCGCCGACTCGAGATCTGCGAGCCGCCTGGCGTCGTCCGCGCTGAACCGCCGCGGGTGCCGCTCTCGCAACTCGCGGTAGAGAGCGATCGATTCCTGTCGCGCGGCCAGCGCCTCCCGCTCTCCCTCGGGCGTCCCCAGCGCCGCGTCCGGGGCGGCGCGATCGAGATCGTCCTGGACGATGACTCGCTCGAGGCTGGCGAGATCACGACCGACGTCGGCGAGGCCGATCTGCGGCGGGGGCGAGGAGCCGACGCCCGCTCACGCCCGACGCTTTCGCACCTTCGCCGCCTCCGACGCTCGCTGCGCCGCGCCTCCGCCGGCAGCGGAGCGGGGCGTGCTTGCGGAAGTGTTCCCCCCCGTCCCGCCGCCGCGCTCGAACAGCGCCGCGAAGAGCCCAGGACCCTTGGCAACGGTGTCGGCACTCAGTCGGCGGAAGCGGAGCAGCGTCATGCCTGGTGAGTCGTGTGCACTTCCCCACGAGGCCACGTCCCCTTCGGTGAATCCGAGATGGCGATGACCCATGGTGTCTCGCCAGTGGCGCCGATCGTGGGCGACCATGTCGACGACGAGCAGGCGTCCTCCTGGACGGAGGGCACGAAAGACATCGCCGACTGCTGCCTGCGGGTGATCGAGATGATGGAGGACAAGCATCGCGACCGCGGCGTCGATCTCGCCGGCGCGAAGGGGAAGCCGACCGAACTCGCCAACGCGGAACTCGACGTTTCCCGCGCCGCGTAGTCGCTTGCGGGCGGCGTCGAGCATGGCCTGCTCGCGGTCGATTGCAATCACCCGGGCGACGATCGGCGCGAGCCGTTCGCTTGCTTCGCCGGTTCCGCAGCCGAGATCGGCGACCACCCAGCGCGGATCGATCAGGCACATGAGGGCCTCGTCGGAAAACCCTTCGCCAAAGAGCTCGCGGCGCAGCGAACTCCACTCCCCGCCGATGCGCCCGAAGAAGGCCTTGGTGTCGCTGGGCCGTTCAGCCAGCACCCGCCGCAGTCGATGTTCATCCTCGGAGGCCACGGCGGTGCCATCGAAGCGCACATGGGTGAGCAGCCAGAGCTGCCTGGCTTCGGCCGGCAGGGCGTCGACCGCCAGTCGATAGAGACTCGCGGTCCCTTCGTTGCGCTTGGTGACCCACGAGGCGTCGAAGAGCGGCTTGAGATGACGACTCACCGTCGATTGAGGCAACTGGAGCACCCGACCGAGTTCTCCGACACCGAGCTCGCCCACGCCCAGATCCTCGCGGGAGAGCACCCGCAGCAGCCGCACCCGCGCCGGGTCGCTCAGGAGGGACAGCCACCCCAGCCACTGCTCGGGCGTGGTGCTGTCGTGTGAACGGGGTCGCGGCATGGAGACGGTGATCGCAATCGGCCGGCGCGTCGGCGTCGCCGGCCTCGAGTGGATGCGCGAAGTCGGACTCACTTGCCCGGGGGCAGGGCGAGGGTCGGCCCCGGCACTTCGCCGAGTTCGACCAGCTTGGTGCGCACACGGGTGTCGTCGGGATTGATCCCGTATGCCTGACGCAGGCGACGCAACGCCTCTCCGGTCTGATCGAGACGCTCGTGGACGAGCGCAGACTGGTAGTAGGGAACCGCCGATCGACCGTTGTCGACCTCGATGGCCGCGAGCGCCGCGGTGTTGGCCATGTCCATGTCGTTGAAGCGCAGCGCGTAATCGCTCATGCGGACCCAGATCTCGGTGGAGCCCGTCGCTTCGGCCCGCTCCCGAAGCAACTGATACAGCCGGGTCTGATCGCCCTGCTTGAAGTAGCAGTCGGCGAGTGCGAAGGTCACTTCCTCGTCGTTGGGCAGCGCGGCGGAAGCCACTTCGAGCGATCGACGCGCGGAGTTGAGGTCGCCCAGTTCGAGCATGCACTGGCCGTACCGAGCCTGGGCGTTGGCGTCGCCCGGCGCCCGCTCGATGATGTCGGCGAAATCGTCCGCGGCGAGCTCGTAGCGCTGGTGCCGGAAGTTGAACTCGCCGCTCTCGCGACACTTGATGATGGGTCGCGGACCGCAGGCGGCGAGGGCGGCGATGCCGAGGAGGAGCGAGAGTCGAAGCAGAGTGTTCATGCGGATGGGTGGGTGTGAGGCGAAGCCGCGGCCGACGCGTCGCCGACGAGTCGTCGGAGTCGGGAATGGGCCCGGGAAGGTGCCGATCATACGATCCGCTTGCCTTGCCATGGGCCTCTTCCCCGCTCCCATCCTCGACGCGGCGGCGACGGTCGTCCTGCGACACGAACTCGTCGACGGTTCATTTCACTTCGACTGGCTCCTCGAACTGCGCCGCGGAAGCGATCCGGACGGCCGCGATCTGCTGTCGTTCCGCGCTCCATCCAACCTCTCGACGTGGACGAGAGGCGGCTCCGGCGTTCTCGAACGGACCCCAGACCATCGCCGCCTCTACCTGCGATTCGAGGGTCCGCTCGATGGAGCCCGAGGCTCGGTCCGGCGCGTCGGCGAGGGTGCGTTCGAGCTCATCGAGCGCACCCCATCTTCCGAGGTCGTCGAGGTGACGTGGCGCACGCCGGGTGTTCGAAAGCAGCGGGTCTCCCTGCTTCACCTGGAGGCAACGCGCTGGACCGCCCGCTGCGATGACTGCGATTGAGGCGGATGGGGTGTTTTCCCGCGGCGAAATCCAAGTAGGATTGTCGCGTGCCTCCCGCTTTGGGCCTTCCACTTGGGGCCTCCCGCGTGGGGGGGGCAGAGCACAACGTGGCTGGTTCAACCTGACGACCGAGGGATGACCGCAATGCCTGATCCGCATCTGCCCAGCAGCTCGACCCAACCCCTTCCGGAGGGCGGTGCCGGCAGCGGACCGCAGCGCGGCGCGGCTCCGCCGTCGGCGGCGCAGACCGCTGCAGGGGCGAGCCCGCCGGCCTCGGCGACCACCCCGACTGGAGGCACATTCGCCAGCCGCGAGGTGCTGCCCCTGGCCGACGCGGAGACAGTCCATCCGGTCACCGCACCGGGCGCGAGTCCGTCGAGCCTTGGGCCCGTTGGAACCGGCGGTGCTGGCGCGACCGCCGCGACCAACAAGATCCGCAGCTTCGGCGAGCGCCGTCGTCACGAGGACTCGTGGACGCGAACGCCCAACACCACCGGCAACGGCGCCATCCACGTCAAGACCTTCCACAGCAAGCTCACCGATGAAGCGATGACCTATCTCGACCAGACCATCAACGAGTGGCTCGACGCCCACCCGCAGTACGAGGTCAAGTTCACCAGCACCTCGATCGGCGATTTCACCGGGAAGTTGAAGGAACCCCACCTCATCGTCTCCGTCTGGGTGTGACGCCGAGCGGACCATCGTCGGTTGATGCGCGGCCTCGGCGAAATGCGCGCGGCTCCGATCCCAAACAAAGTCACTCCTCATGTCGATTGCCGTCGGCCTTCTCTTTGCGCTGGTTGGATTCGTCCTCGCCTTCACCGTGGTCCTTGGACTTCCCGGCGCGTGGCTGGTGATTGCTCTCGCGGTGATCATCGAGCTCGTCGACGGCCTCTACCTGCCCGAGGGAGCACCGGCGACGTTCTCTTTCGGGGTGCTCGTCGCCGCGGTCGGGCTCGCCGCCTTGGGTGAGCTCGTCGAACTCCTCGCCTCGGCCGCCGGTGCCAGGCACGGAGGCGCAAGTCGCCGCGGCATGATCGGTTCGCTGATCGGCGCGGTGCTCGGCGGAGTCGCTGGAACTTTCCTGATCCTTATCCCAGTCGTCGGTTCGCTGCTGGGAGCGATGCTCGGCGCGGGAATCGGTGCCCTGATCGGCGAAGTGAGCGCCGCGGGCGCCACCGTTCGCGGATCGCTCAAGCCCGCCGGCGGCGCCGCCATCGGCCGCCTCCTCGGCACGCTTGGCAAGATCCCCTTCGCCGCCGCAGTGTGGGGAGTGCTGGTCGTCGCGGCGCTGGCGTGAGGAGCGGCGGCTCGCTTCGCTCGCGGCGGGGGCAGGGAGCAGCAGTGGGTTGCACGAGTGGATGCGTGCGCGCGGGTGCGACGCCAGGGGAGCATGGGGG
>CAYXKH010000188.1:0-5995 GCA_964465255.1 uncultured Isosphaeraceae bacterium | reverse complement strand
GGCTCTCGCGAGAACTCGCGGCGTGAGGCCGCGAGGGGGGATTCGAACCCCCGGGGCGCTTGGCGAATCTCGCGGAGATGAGGCGAGTTCGGCGGAACGCGCAGCGCCAGGCGCAGCTCAATCTGCACCGAGGCCGGCCAACGCCGACGTCTTCCCGTGCTCAGGCCTCGACAGCGCGAGTCCGCGGCATTTCCGGCCGCCCTGCGACCTTGACGGCCGGGGCTTCAACGCGCGAAACCTCATAAGACTTGAGGTTTTGTGCATGACCTAACGAGACATCAAGACTGCCGTCCGGGCGCTGACCGAGCTTGCTGTCGCGGGGGGTGGCCACTTCGCCGCCCGCCGGGCGCCGTGACCGCCTTGCGACCGCCCGACGTGCGTCACTGACAAGCAGCCGTCACCCCAGCAATTGACAGCAACTGGCAAGCGGCGTCCAATGCCGCCCCGTGCTCGCCACGCGTTGATCTGCGGGTACCCGTCGAGCCCCCCCGAGCGGTGCTGGTGCCACTCCGCCGACCGACGCGGTCTTCACGATCGATGACCTTGTGGCCTATCTCCAGCTCCCCAGGTCCACGGTCTACAAGCTCGCGCAGGAGGGCAGGATCCCCGGGCAGAAGGTGGGGCGGCACTGGAGGTTCCATCGCCCGACGATCGAGCAGTGGCTGGCGAACACCACGACCACCAAGCCGAGAATCGCGGCCTCCGACCCAGAGACCCAAGCGTGATTCACCAGCTCCCATGAAGCTCGAAGACCTCCAGCCCGATGCCGCAGTGCGGGGAATCCTCCCGGACGAGATCGCGACGGTCGTCGGCGTTCAGTGGTTCGGCAGCGACGCGCTCGAACTGACCTACAAGTCGCCGGCTGGCAAGGTCGCCAACGAACTGCTCTATCGCCACGACGAGCCGCGGCTCGAGATCGTCGAGCACGGCCGGCCGTGGGGCTTCGACGGTGACGGGGCGACCTTCCGGCTCGTCTCGGAAGCGCAGCGCATCCGGCTCGCGCACCTGTTCGACCCGGTGCTCGCAGTGCACACCTCGCTCGTCGACCCGCTCCCGCACCAGATCACCGCCGTCTACGAGGCGATGCTGCCGCGCCAGCCGCTGCGATTTCTGCTTGCGGACGACCCTGGCGCTGGCAAGACGATCATGGCCGGGCTGCTCATCAAGGAACTGATTGCCCGTGGCGACCTCCGGCGCTGCCTCATCGTCTGTCCCGGGAGTCTCGCTGAGCAGTGGCAGGACGAACTGCATCGCCGGTTTCACTTGCCGTTCGAAATTCTGACCAACGACAAGCTCGAAGCTGCCCGAACCGGGAACTGGTTCCTTGAGAACGACTTCGCGATCGCTCGGCTCGACAAGCTCTCTCGGAGCGATGAGGTGCAGGAGAAGCTCGCTGCTCCCGACTGCCGCTACGACCTGATCGTCTGCGACGAGGCCCACAAGCTTTCCGCGACGTTTTTCGGCGGCGAGGTCAAGTACACCAGGCGGTATCGCCTCGGCCAGCTCCTCTCGGGACTCACCAGGCACTTTCTGCTGATGACGGCGACGCCGCACAACGGGAAGGAGGAGGACTTCCAGCTCTTCCTCGCCCTGCTCGATGGCGACCGGTTCGAGGGAAGGTTCCGCGACGGTGTCCATCAGGTCGACACTTCCGACCTGATGCGCCGCATGGTGAAGGAGAACCTGCTCAAGTTCGACGGACGTCCCCTCTTTCCCGAGCGCATCGCATACACGGTGCCATACAAGCTGTCGGAGACGGAAGCTCGCCTCTACAAGGAAGTCACCGAGTATGTCCGGGAGGAGTTCAATCGAGCGGAGGCGCTTCAGAACGACAAGCGGGCGGGCACGGTCGGCTTCGCGCTCACGATCCTCCAGCGGCGCCTCGCGTCGTCGCCGGAGGCGATCTACCAATCGCTGCGACGGCGCCGTGAGCGACTGGAGAAGAAGCTGCGGGAGCTCGAGCTGCTTCAGCGCGGTGCCGCGCCGACTGCGGTTGCGGCGGATCGGGTCCTCGATGCCGACGAGATCGACGACCTCGAGGATGCCCCCGAGAGTGAGGTCGAAACCGCCGAGGAGGAGATCCTCGATCAGGCGACGGCCGCGAAGACCATTGTTGAACTCAAGGCCGAGATCGCCACGCTCGCCCGGCTCGAGGCCCTGGCGGCGGAGGTTCGGCGAACCGGCAGCGACACCAAGTGGCGCGAGCTCGCCCAACTCCTGCACGAGATCTTCGATTTCGTGAGCGTCGGGACCAGTTCAGCCACGGCCGAACCGCCGAGCGGGAGTGCGAGCGGGAAGCCCGTGATTCCGCGCCCCCGCGCATCGCCGCGTCAGAAGATCGTGATCTTCACCGAACACCGCGACACGCTCACTTATCTCGTGCAGAAGATCGGGGCGATGCTCGGTCGTCCGGGTTCGATCGTCACCATCCACGGCGGCATGGGTCGCGAGGAGCGCAAGAAGGCGCAGGAGAGCTTCCTGCACGACCCCGAGGTTCAGGTGCTCTTGGCCACGGATGCTGCCGGCGAAGGCATCAACCTCCAGCGCGCCCACCTGATGGTCAACTACGACCTGCCATGGAACCCGAACCGACTTGAGCAGCGCTTCGGGCGCATCCACCGGATCGGTCAGACCGAAGTGTGCCACCTCTGGAATCTCGTCGCCTCCGAGACCCGCGAGGGTGATGTCTACCGGCGACTCCTCGAAAAGCTCGAGGAAGCTCGCACAGCGCTCGGTGGCCAGGTTTTCGATGTGCTCGGCAAGCTCCAGTTCGACGGCCGCTCCCTGCGAGAGCTGCTCATCGAGGCGATTCGCTATGGCGATCAGCCCGACGTGCGGGCTCGCTTGACCCGCGCCGTCGAGCACGGCGTCGATCGTCCGCACCTTCAGGGATTGATCGAGGAACGGGCTCTGGCGCATGATGCCATGGACGCGAGTCGAGTTGCGCGGGTGCGAGAAGAGATGGAACGGGCCGAGGCCCGCCGTCTTCAGCCGCATTACGTCGAGTCGTTCTTCCTCGAGGCCTTCCGCCAGCTCGGTGGAACCATGCGCCAGCGTGAGCCGCGCCGATACGAGATCACCAACGTGCCGGCCCCGATCCGCAACCGCGATCGCCAGATCGGAACGGGCGAGCCGGTGCTCCCCCGGTACGAGCGGATCGCCTTTGACAAGCAGTTGCTCTCGCCTCAAGGCCAGCCGTTGGCTGCGTTCGTCTGCCCCGGGCACCCGCTGCTCGACTCGGTGCTCGACCTGACCCTCGAGCGGAGCCGCGACCTGCTCCGCCGCGGCACGATCCTCGTGGACGAGCGCGACGAGGGGACGGAACCTCGCGTTCTCTTCTATCTCGATCACGCGATCCAGGACGGGAGTGTTCTCCCTTCGGGCGAGCGTCGGACAATCTCGCGCCGCACGCTCTACGTCGAGATGTCGCAGGATGGCGGGGCCCGTCGGCTTCAGTATGCGCCGTACCTCGACTATCGGCCGCTCGCCGAGGGCGACCCGGTCGCCGGTGAGATCCTGGCGCGGAGCGAGTGCCAGTGGATCAAGCGAGCTCTGGAACAGGCGGCGCTTGCCTACGCCATCGAGCATGTCGTCCCCGAGCATGTTCAGGAGGTCCGAGCGCGTCGACTCGGCTGGATCGAGAAGACTCGCGCCGCCGTCAAGGACCGTCTGACGAAGGAGATCGCGTACTGGGATCACCGAGCCGAGCTGCTCAAGGACCAGGAGCAGGCCGGCAAGTCCGGAGCGCGGCTGAACTCCTTGGAGGCGCGTCGTCGCGCCGACGATCTTCAGGCGCGACTCGCGGGCCGTCTCGCCGAGTTGGATCGAGAGGCGCAGATCTCGGCGATGCCACCTGCCATCACAGGCGGGCTCGTGGTCGTTCCTGTCGGGTTGATTCGAGCGATGGTCCCGGGGCCAACCCAACCCGCGACGACTGCCGTGCGTCCGCAGGACACGCAAGCGAGCGCTGCGAGAGCGCGTGACGCCGTCATGGCGATCGAACGAGAGCTCGGCTTCGAGCCGGTCGACCGAGAGTTCGAGCGGCTTGGCTACGACATCGAGAGTCGGGTGCCGGGAACTGGCCGACTCCGCTTCATCGAGGTCAAGGGCCGAGTCTCCGGTGCCGACACGATCACGGTCACGAGGAACGAGATTCTCTACTCGCTCAACAAGCCCGACGACTTCATCCTCGCCATCGTCGAGTTCACCGGCGTTGACACCCACCGCACCCACTATCTGCGCCGCCCGTTCCAGCGCGAACCCGACTTCGGCGTGACCAGCGTCAACTACGATTTCGCCGACCTGCTGGAACGCGCGGAGCCGCCGCGATGACCGCGAGTCTGCGTGTGTTCGTCAGCTCGGTGCAGAAGGAACTCGAGGACGAGCGCCTGATCGTCCAGAATCTCGTCAACACCGATCCGTTCCTCGCGGCGCATTGCGTCCCCATTCTCTACGAGTTCGAGCCCGCATCCCCCGAGAAGGCGCTGGATGGATGCCTCCGGGCGCTCGACGAGTGCCAGGTGTACCTGCTGATCGTGGGCGTCGAGTACGGCAGTCTCGTTGGCACGCTGTCCATCACCCACGCGGAATACCGTCGTGCCAAGCTCAAAGGGTTCCCCGTCCTCGCCTTCATCAAAGGCGATAGGCAGGCGAAGCGCGCAGATGGCACTATCGCGCTGCTGGCGGAGTTGGACGCCGATGGTCCCAAGTACAAACGATTCGGGAACGTCATCGAGCTGCAGAAGCAAGTCCGCGCGGCCTTGGTGAAACTCCTGCTGGATCGTTTCGGGATCGCGCCGACAAGCGACGAGAACTTGATCGCCGAGCATCAGGAACCGAGCGAGATGACCGAGCCGGAGCTTCTGGACGGAGCCGCGCTGCGCGGCTTGGTCTGGCACGATCCGGTTTCAGGCCAACACTTCGCCACCGCTGCAGGCGTCGTGCTTCTGGCCAAGGATCCGTCGGCCGTTTTCCCCCAGTGCCGCATTCTGGCCGATGCCTATCGGAGCACGGAACCCGATGGTGACCCGCGCGACCACGAAGACATCCGAGCACCGATGCCGCTGGCGGTCGAGCGCGCCGTCGCGTTCGTCGATCGGAACACCCGCCACCCGATGCGCATCGTCGGGCTCAATCGGATCCGCCTGGACGAGTACCCGGTGGAGGCTCTGCGCGAGGGGTTGGTCAACGCGGTCGCGCACCGACAGTACGAGGATGGTGGACGCAAGATCATGCTCGAGGTCTTCTCCGACCGCGTGGTGCTCTCCAGCCCGGGACTTCCGCCCAAGCCGATCACCCTGGCCAGCCTGCGCAAGGGGAAGTACCGCCCCTGCTCCCGGAACCCGGTGCTGGCGCAGGGCCTGTCCTACTTTCACCGCATCGAGGAGCGCGGCAGCGGCTTCCGCCGCATGACCGACCAGATGCTCGATCACGGCCTGGACCGGCCGATCCTCGGCACCGACACGGGCTATTTTCAGATCAGTTTCCCGGGTCCGGCTGAAAACGTGGAGCGGCTGCGGGTGCCGGAGAGCCGGCTCGTGGTGACACCGGCCGTGGAAGCGCAGTTGAACGAACGCCAGCGGAGGATGATGCAGTCGCTGGTCGAGGGCAAGGAGCTCACGAGCCGGCAATGTGAAGCGGAGTTCGGCGTCACCCGTCCGATTACTTCCGGCGACCTCGGGAAGCTGGTCGAGTTGGGGTTGGCGGAGAGGCTGGGAGCAGGCCGATCCACGCGCTACCGCCTCAAGGGAACGGGCGAATCGTCAACCAATCGTCAAGGCAATCGCTCTAATCGTAAACCGGCGAAGGACGGCGGCTCCGCGTGAGGGAATCATCCGACAATCATCCGATCGCAGGCCGGAATCATCCGATGCCGGCGGCTCTTCGGCCGCAGCGAATCATCCGAGGTTCATCCGACCGGCAAGGGCGATCATCCGACTGTGCGAGGGAACGGCGTGACCACGAAGAAGAAGCTCATCGAGGTCGCGCTGCCGCT
>CAYXKH010000187.1:0-6075 GCA_964465255.1 uncultured Isosphaeraceae bacterium | reverse complement strand
GCTGGGTGGTCCACGTTTGGCCGAGCTGGTGCTCGGCGGTCCACGGGGGCGAGGCGGTGCTCGGTGAATGCAGCACGGTCGGGTGAGCCGGGCGAGGCATCCAGACTCCGAACTTCGGCGACCTCGCGTCCCTCTACGCTTGGCTCGTGGCCTCCGGCGATTCGAATCTGTCGCGTACCGATTGGTCGATGCTGGGACGGCTCAACGCAGGCGACCCCGCTGTCGCGGCCGAAGCCCAGGAGCGGCTGCTGCGTCGCTACTGGCCTGCAATCTACGCGTTCATTCGAGGGACCGGGCGGGATGTGCACGAGACCACCGATCTGACCCAGGCCTTTGTCAGCGAAGTCATCCTCGGGCGCGAACTTCTGCAACGGGCCGATCCTGCGAGAGGGCGATTTCGACAACTGCTGCTGGCGAGCGTGCGCAACTTTCTCAACGAGCAGCATCGCAGCGCGGCCAGCACGCGGCGACGCCCCCCGAGCAGGCAGATCATCTCCTTCGGCCAGTCGGCCGACGCGCTGCCCACCCCCGATCCGAGCGCCTCGCCCGAAGAGGCTTTTGATCGGGCATGGTCGCGGACCGTGGTCCACTCCGTCCTCGGGCGGGTGCGCGAGGAGTGCATTCACGACGGCTTCGAGGTCCATTGGGCGGTCTTCGAAGCCAGAGTGGTGAACCCCGCGCTGCATGGCGCGGTGCCGATCGAATATCTGGTCCTCACGCGCGAACTCGATCTCCCAAGCGTGGCCCACGCGGCCAACATGCTGGTCACCGTCAAGCGCCGGTTCGTCGCCGCGCTGCGCCGCGAGATCGCCCCCACCGTCGACGATCCCGCAGAGATCGATCACGAGATCGTGGAAGTCCTGCGCCGCCTGGGTTGTGTTTGACGGATCCGCCACACACAACCTCGAGCACCGCCGCTGAGAACCCCGATGCCACGTCCGCCTGACCACGAACCCCCGCTCGAGATCGACTTCTCCGACGAAGACGACGCATCTCTCGGTTCCGTCGAGCGAGCGGGACCCGCCGCACCCTTTGCCTGGATCCGTCCCGGAATGAGCGATCCTGCAGTCGCCGCGGCCGATTGGCTGGCCGAAGACGTGGCCCCGGGCTGTGGAAGCGCACTCCAACTCGTGACCAGTGCAACGACCACGATCGAGGATCTGCGCCGCGCCAAGGACGCCTTCAAGGCGATGCGGGTGATGGGCGAGCATGCCGCCGATCGGCGGCTCGCTGCATGGCTCTACCTCGGGACGATCGCGGCCGCGGCGGTCCACCACGATCGACTCATCACCTCGCAGAGCAGCCGGGCGCTCGGCAAGGCCCTGGCCGCGATGGCCCAGGAGGAGCGGGTGCCCGAAGTCCTTCGGCGGTTGGCGCGCGAGGCCCAGGAGCGACTCGGTCGACAGCAGCGGGCCGAGTGAAGAAGCTCAGCCAGGCCGAGCACTCCCGCTACAGAATGTCGGCCGATTCGCTTCGGATCACGATGAGCCCAATCAGCGGCGTGCTGTCGCCGATCTGGATCTCGGCAGTCCGCACCGGCGTCGGGGCGTTGCGGCGGAGGAAGCCGCCGGCGCTCGGGCGGCCGCCCCAGCGATCCCACAGCTCACCCATGTTCACGATCACCGTGGCGCCGGCCTCCAGCGTCGGAAGATCCATCACGTAGCGCTGGTTGACCCAGAGCTCCGCGTCGCGATACGAGCGGGTGGTGGCGTTGACCAGGCGCAGCCGACGGCCTTCGCGGAACACCTGGATGTCCTGCGGTGGATCGGTCGCGTGGAGACTGCGCGGGTACGGGCGGGTGGCGCGATCCGGCTCGTAGGGCTGGGACGCACAGGCCCCGAGGGACAGGACCGCTGCGCTCAGAACAAGACCGAGGCGGATGCGACCGGCGACGCCACCGCGCGCTTCTCCCGGGCGCCGTGGGGAAGTCGAGCGGCTCACTCGTCGACCCCCGCGGGGCGGGGCATGCCGCTCGGCTGTGACGCGGCCCGAGCCGGCGAAGCGGTGGGGTCCAGACCAAGGCGACTGCGCTTCTCGTCCCACTCGGACTGCTCGCGACGATTGTCGCTGGCAAGCGGTTGCCCGGAACGAATCGCCTCGATCTCGAGTCGCGTGAGATGCATGCCCTCGAGGCGATAGTCGAGGAAGGCCTCGCACGCCACCGGCGCAATGGGCTCGATCAGCGCGAACATGGCGTTGGCGTAGTCCTGGATCTCGGGCTGGGCGTGTGGATCCATGCGCAGCGAGAGGAAGTGGAAGATGTTGTGCAGATCGCACTTCCAATACCACTCGGTGTAGACGCTCACCGGCAGCACGGCGCGGGCCAGCTCGCGAGCAACTCCCTGCTCGGTGAGCTTGAGGTAGTCGTGATAGTTCTTCTCGGCGCGGTCCAGCAGGTTGAGGAACTCGCCGGCGGTGCCGGCATCGATGGTCTCGTCGCCGCCCTGGCGATTGGCCGTGCTCTGGCGGCGGATGTTCTCGAGGCTGGGTCGGTAGAAGCGATCCGGAACGATCGAGTATCGCGCCGAGTACTCGTTCACATTCGCGGTGCGGTGGCGGATCCACTGCCGGGCGATGAAGATCGGCATGGCCACGTGGAACTTGAGCTCGACCATCTCGAGCGGCGTCGAATGGCGATGGCGCATCAGGTAGCGCACCAGTCCGCGGTCCTCGCTGACCTTCTTGGTCCCTTCGCCATACGAGACCCGTGCCGCCTGCACGATTGCGGCGTCGGCGGTCTTGCCCTGCGGAACCAGCCGCGGCATCGCGTCCACCAGGGCGATGAAGCCGTGGTCGTGAATTGGGATCTCGAGCCGGGCCGCGCCGTCCATGACATCGACGAGCGGCGTCTCGGGAGTGATTCGGCGGATCGAGTGGGTGTCGCGCGGCACGGAAGGTGTGAGTGAAGGACGTATGGAGTCGAGCGGCGGCCGCCGCAAGGGGCGAATCCTAACGGACGAGGGCAGGACGGTGGCCGCCGACCACGACTCGAAGTCAGGAGAAGATCGCGACTCCGGCACCGATGGCCAACGCAAGCTGGAGGGCCAGCAGGACCGACCCCCCGATGATGGCAATCCACGCGTGGATCGCCCCGCTGATCAGGGGGTCGGCGCGATATCGCCGCAGCCCGATCACGCCGAGGACAATCGCCAGAGGCGCGATCACCAACCCAATCAGCGGCAGGAGCGAGGCGACAGCGAGGTAGTACCCGGTGAGAGCCTGGGGGTTGCGCGTGGGGATGAGAGACGGACCCGCGGACGTCTCGGCGAAGTCGCGGGCCGGGCTTCGCAGGGTCGGGGGCGCCTGCACAATGCGGGCCAACTCGGGGTCGCTGGTCACCGGCGTGCTCTCGCCGCCGCCGACCGGCTCGAGGATCGAGTCGGGCGGCACGCGCCCTTCGCGACCCCAGCCGCGGATGGCCTCGAGAGTCGCGGGACCGAAGCATCGGCCGTCGCTCCAGCGCAGGCGATAGGTCTCGGCAGGGCTGCTTTCGGCGGCTGCGCTCATGATGGTTGGGCTCCTGAAGACGCTGCGGCGGGAGCCGCTCCGGCGGGCGGTGCGCCCTCGGGCGGGCCCGCGAGCGCGTCGGCCCGGCGTCGCAGCCAACTGTTGACGTCGGCGAGCGTGTTGTGCCGCGTCGGACGACCGCGCGGCGTGACGTTGGGCGGCTGCGCCGAGTCGGTTGAGAACTGCACCTCGATGTGATCGAGACCGCGACTGAGTTCCATGGCGAAGGGCGCCGCCGAACTCACGCCGATCTCCTCGAACCGCGTCGGCCACTCGCCGGGTGTGTCGGAAGGCGCGAGCACGACGTCCCGGAGATTGCGCGCCGCGGTCCACGTCTCCAGCTCGGAGCGACTCGTCGGGAACCGCGACTCCTCGATCGAGAACGCCAGGACCGCCCAGCCGGCATTGCGCACCGCGCGATCCGTGACCAGCGAATCACGCCTGACATTGATGACCACGACGATCGAGAAGATCGCCGTCGCCAGCATCGCCGCAGCGAAGCTGGTGACGATGATCCGGGCCTGAAGGCGGTTCGGCGGGCGGTGCGTGGGAGTCTCGCTGCTCATGCCGGCCCTCCCCCTCTGGCGACGGTCGGGGCCCCGGCCCGGCTCGCGTCTGTGGCATAGAGGATCCGCTCCTTCTTCTTGCGCGGGTCGGCCTGCGGAACGGCGCTCAGGAGCGACCTCGTATACGGGTGGCTCGGCCGGCTGATGATCTCGTCGCGCGATCCGACTTCGACGATCCGACCGTCGAGCATCACGGCGATGCGGTCGCAGACGTGGTTGATGACGGTCATGTCGTGGCTGATGAAGAGGTAGGAGAGCTTGAAGTCGCGCTGCAGGTCCTTGAGCAGGTTCAGGATCTGGGCCTGGATCGAAACGTCGAGGGCCGAGGTGGGTTCGTCGCAGACGATGAGTCGCGGCTGAAGGGAGAGGGCCCGAGCGATCCCGATGCGCTGCTTCTGCCCGCCGGAGAATTCGTGCGGATAGCGGTGGGCCGCGCCTCGTCCCAGCCCGCAGCGTTCGAGAAGTTCGTCGACTCGGCGATCGAGCTCGGCCCCTCGGGCGATGCCGTGCACTTCGAGGGGTTCGCCGACGATCCGCCCCACGCGCATCCGCGGATTGAGCGATCCGCCGGGGTCCTGAAAGATGATCTGCATCTGCCGTCGAAGCTGCCGAAGCGCGCTGGCGCCGGCGTCGAACACCGACTGCCCGGCGAAGTGCACGGTGCCGCCGGTTGCCGGAAGCAGTCGCAGGATCGTCCGGCCCACGGTGGTCTTGCCGCAACCGCTCTCGCCGACCAATCCGAGCGTCTCGCCCTCGGCGAGCGAGAACGAGACATCGTCGACCGCCTTCACGTATCCGCTGACACGCTGAAGAATGCCGCTTCGAATCGGGAAGTGGGTCCGCAGGTTGCGAACGTCAAGGAGCGGAGCATTCGTCACCATGGCAATGGGGTGATGGTACGACTTCCCCCATGCGAGGCTTGCAGAGGCTTGCAGAGGCTTGCCGCCGTGTGCAGCTCCTTCGGTGAACCGCTACGCTGCGGTCCTTCCATGCGCTTCTCGATGATCGACCAGGTTCTCGAAGTCACCGCCACGCGGGTCGTGGCGGTCAAGAACGTGACCATGGCCGAGGAATACCTCGGGGACCATTTCCCCGGATTTCCGGTGCTTCCCGGCGTGTTCATGGTCGAGACCCTCGTGCAGGCGGCCCGGATCCTTCTGGACGAGGCCCACCGTGGCCGCGACCGACACGTGCTTGGCAGCGTGAAGGCGATCCGATACGGCAATTTCGTCGCTCCCGGCGAAGCCCTGCGGGTCGAGGTGGTGCTCGAAAAGGAGTTGCCCGACGGGTCGCTCCAGTTCAAGGGAACGGGGCGGGTGGTGCGTCCCGGCGGCGGCGGCATGCCCGACTCTCCCGTGGACGTCGACACGGCGATCTCCGGACGCTTTACGATGCGCCCCGTTCGAAGTCAGGTCCCGGCGATTGCGGTCGTTTCGCCATGAGTTGCCCTGTCTTCATCGCCCGACTTCACTCGGCGGGGGCTTCCGCCCTTCAGGCCGCCTCCCCCATCCCCTTCGGATTCTTCAGATGACACGTGACCAGATCGCAGATGCCGTCGCCGTCGTGCTTGTCGATGCATTGGGTGTCGACCGCGATGACATCACCTCCGAGGCCACGCTGACCGGCGATCTCGGTGCCGAGTCGATCGACTTCCTCGACATTGTCTTTCGCCTCGAGAAGAAGTTCTCGACCACCGAGAAGCCCTTCAAGATCGAACAGGGCGAGCTCTTCCCCGAGAACCTGATGAAGGACCCGACGCTGGTCGACAACGGGCGCTTCACCGATCGAGGGATCGCGATGCTCGCCGAGCGAATGCCCCACGTCGACTTGGCCAAGCTCGGTCCGGACCGGGCCCTCGAAAAGATGCCGCAGCTCTTCACCGTCAAGAGCCTGGTCGACTTCGTCGAGCGTAAGCTGGCCCAGGCGGCCTGAACGACCCGTCCCACCGCGGTGTCGCGCCGGCGCGACCGCACACCGCGCATCGCACCATCCACGCCGCACC
>CAYXKH010000186.1:0-6131 GCA_964465255.1 uncultured Isosphaeraceae bacterium | reverse complement strand
CACCATCGAGGCTCTGCTCGACGGCACCGACGTGATGGAGATGGGCGACAACCTCTGCGTCTTCACTGATCTGCAGGGTGGAACCCGGGTGCTCGTCCAGGAGGACTCCGGCAATCACCCGCACAGTGCCAAGACCCTTCTCTACACCGTCACCAACGACAGCCTTGAAGTGATCCTCAAGTCCGATCCTTCGCGCTTCGGCGACATCGGCATTCCCGCCACCTCCCCCTTCAATCAGGACGAGGAGAACTCGGGCGTGTTCGATGCCCGCGAGACGCTCGGTCTCGGCTGGTTCGTCGGCAACCTGCAGGCGCACTACGCCCTCGCGGCTCCCCTGGTCGAGGGCGGTCAGCTCTATGCCTTCTTCGCTCCGGAAGCAGTCGGCAGTTCGCGCAGCGACCTCTCGACTCCGCTCGATGGCACGGTCGATGGCGCGGACCTCGGCGAGCTGCTCCAAGGGTGGGGGACATCGGGCCGCAGCGACATCAATCGCGATGGCGTGACCGATGGTGCCGATCTTGGAATCCTGCTTTCCAACTGGACCGCCAGGTAAGGTCAGTTCGAACGTCGCGTACGCTGGGAAGTGCGGATGAAGTGGCAGAAGGCCGGCGAGGAAACTCGCCGGCCTTCTGCATTGTGCGTGCCGTCCTGCACTGGGCATGGATGGTCACGAGTCAGAGCGCGGCGGGGCCCCGCTCCACAGTCCGGGCGTCTTCACCCCGTCCCGTCATCACGCCATCGAGACGCCATCGCGGATCAGTCGCGAGTCGCGCTGTTGGAGTCACTCCGTCGGCGCCGGCCCGCAACTCCGAGGGCGATGACGATGAGGGCCATCGCGCCCGGTTCGGGGACTGCGGTGAGATGCAGGCCGAAGGAGTAGGAGTAGGGGCTCGAGGCATCGAGTTCCATGATCCAAAGCGCGTAGTTCCCCGGGCCCAGCGGACCGTCGAAGCCCACCGCGCCCGGGGCGCTTCCGAGCTCCGGGAAGATGTCGACCCCGACCGAGGAACTCCCGAAGTGGGCCCAGCCGAGGAGGGGCGACTCGATCGAGGCCCAGTCATGCGGAATCGTGACGACATCGCCCGCCTGCATTCCCACGAATGAGAAGGCACCCCCGACATTGGCCGCGAGCACGATGAATCCATCGAGCACGTACCCCGTCGGAACGGTCACCGTCACGTAGTCGAGGTCGAGCACGTCGGGAACAGGCGAGCTGCCGAAGGAGCCGGTCAGCGTGTTCAGGCCCGATCCCAGGACCAGTGAACTCGGGGCCAGGCGATTGTCGGAGAGGTCTCCCGCCACCGCCTCATCGAAGGTGATGCCGGCGGTTGCGGAGAAGGTCGGGCTGGCAGCGATGGCAATCGCAACAAGCCGCAAGCGGTGCAGTGTTCGCAAGGTCGAAGCCATGGCTCTCTCCTCCGGAGGGACGCTGAAGAGCGGGCAGGCTATCGGCGACAGGTGCAGCCTGCAGTCGAATCGCGCAAGCATCGCGCGAGGATCGGTCGAGGATTCGATCTCGACCGACGAGTGCGCATGTTCACGCGCACCCTGCGGTCAGTGCGCGACAGCGGCCGACCCCATCCACAGTTCGGGAGGGTCGGCCGCTGCGTGGCGCGGATCGGTTGGGAGCGGACCGAGGCCGCCGGCGTGCGTGTGCCCGAGCGGGTCGCTCGAGCGTTCGAGTCACTCGTCAGCAGGGACCCCACGCGGCGAGCAGGATCCCGAGGTCGGCGCCATCGATGGTGCCGTTGCCGTCGAGATCGCCGGCGCCGTTGAAGCCCCACTCGCCGAGGAGCAGTCCGAGGTCGGCGCCATCGACGATGCCGTTGCTGTCGAGATCTCCCGCGCACGCCTGGGTGCAGGAGACGTTGATCGTTCCCGTGCCCTGTTCACCGAAGTGGTCACCGACGCGGACGGTGAAGCACTGCCCGGGCACGGCGCTGAAGGTGACACTCGAGCCATCGCCGCAGCCTGCGGCGTTGTTGCTGCACGCGACGAGTGCGCCGAGCGAGCAGGTGAAGCCGGCGCCGCCGTAGCTGCAGCCGTCGTACACCGCGAGCACCGTGTTGAAGTCGGCGCTGTTGCAGGTGTCGATGGTGACTTCACCCTCGCAGGTGACCACGTAGGTGAACCAGAGATCCGAGCCGAAGGAGGCGCTGCAGGGCGTGACCGGGTTGCTGCTCGAGGTTCCGATGTTGGTGAAGGGATTCGAGCCGGCGGAGAGCGACGAGATGGTGAAGAACGAGCACTCGTCGTTCTCCGGCAGGAGCCGGTAGACGAAGGCCCGTCCGGACTCGGAGGGAGCGCCGGGGAAGTCGTCGCTGCCCTTGCCGCCCACGATGAAGTCGCCGAGTCCGTCGCCGTTGGCATCACCCACGGCTGCGACTGCGCCGCCCCAGAGCTGATTCGCCCCCAGGGTGTCGGGGGAGTTGTGGGTCTCGATCACTCCGAAGCCGTTCGTTCCCTCGAAGAGATGGACGTCGTAGCTGGGCCAGCCGGGTGCGCCGATCAGAATCTCGCCGCGAGCATCGCCGTTGCGATTGGGGATGCCGGCGACCGCCCACCCGAACTGATTCCCGTGATGGGTGTCGGCAGCCGGTGCCGTGCATGTGGCGGCGAGGAAGCCTCCAGTTCCCGAGAAGAGGTAGGCGCTGCCGGCGTCGCTGTAGAGCACGGCGTTGACGACGACCGATTCATTCGGAGCGCCGACGACGACATCTCCGCCGCCGGTGCCACCGACATCGGGAATGCCGCCGACCGACCAGCCGAAGCGACCGTTCACGCCGGGATCACCGGAGACCAGGGTGTGCTCGAGCGCGCCGTTGATGCCCGAATGGATGTAGGCGCGGCCGCTGTCGACGGGACTGGCGCCGGGATCTTCATTGGGAGCACCGATTGCGTAGTCGCCGCGGTTGTCGCTGTCGGCATCGGGAACTGCGGCGACGCTGAAGCCGAACCATCCGCCGATCTCGGCGTTGGTCGAGTTGTGGGTGCGGATCAGATTGCCGGTCTGACCGGAGTAGACATAGACGCGGCCGCGCTCGCCGTTCTCGCCGGGAGCGCCGATTGCGTAGTCGCCGCGGCTGTCGCCGTTGAGATCGTCGATGCCCGCGAGCGATCGACCGAAGACGCCGAGGGCGACGCTGTTGGGCGAGATGTGAGTACGGACCAGCCCACCGGTGGCGCCCGAGTAGGCATAGACCCGGCCGGCCTGACCCAACTCGCCGGTGGCGGCCACGATGTAATCGCCCCGTCCATCACCGGTGAAGTCGGGCACACCCGCGACGGCCAGGCCGTATCGCCCCTGCAGCGAGTCGTTGGGGGAGGAGTGACTGCGAATGAGGGCCCCCGAGGCGCCGAAGAAGACGTAGGCACGACCCGCGCCGTCGACACCGCCGCCGTCCTCGCCGGAGGCGCCGACGATGAGGTCGTCGATGCCGTCGCCGTCGGCATCGGGAATGCCGGCGACGGAGCTGCCGAAGTTGCCCTGCGCAGCCTCGTTGGGCGAGATGAGCGTGAGCATGTCCGCCGAGAGGTGGGAGGGCAGGAGAACGAGCGCCGAGCAGGCCGCGGCGAGTGCCGCGACACGTCGAGGAGCCGCGAGGCCGCGCGAGCCCCGCGCGGGCTGAGTGAGCGATGTGAGCATGGGGATCTCCGAGCGTGGATGACCATGGCCCTCGGCGCGGCGTTGCGCCGTCTGAACCGAAGGGCCGTCACTGCACCACGCGGGAGAGCGCTCACCGCGACGCCACGAAAGTCCGATCTGTTTTTCGGAGCGGCTTCGCCGGGTAGTCGCACCGCGGGCCGGGCGTCGGCCTGATCGGGGCGCGGCCACGTCAGCACTGCGGGTCCAGCTCAGCGCTTCGCGTCGGGCTCAGCGCTTCGCGGCCGGCTCAGGGCTGCGGGTCCGCCTCAGCGCTTCGCTTCAGATCAGGGCTTCGCGTCGGGGCAGAGTCCCCACGCAGAAAGCAGAAGCCCAAGATCGGCGCCATCGACGATGCCGTCTTCATTGAGATCGCCGAGACAGGGCTTCGGTCTGGGTGGGGCGCACGGCAAGGGATCGCACACCGCCTCGGCCAGACTCACCGGGCCAATGGTGAGGGCGGAGAAGCTGCCCACGATCCCGGCAGCGCCGGTGGCTCCGGGATGGCCGTCGTTGTCGGGAGGTAGCGCTGCGGCAGGAGCGCCACCGGCGCCCCCGGCGCCGGGCACGCCCGGAATGACCTGCACATTCGTCAACTGCACGACCGAGCCGGTTGATGCGCCGGTGATTGCAATCGACGGTCCGCCGGCTCCGCCACCACCGCCGCCGCTGTGTCCGCCGTGGGCACCCGCGCCGCCGACGCCACCGACATCAGCGCCGAAGGGCGAAGCACCGCCGAGACCGCCGGCGCCTCCGGCCTGACCGATGCCGCCCTTTCCACCGGGGCCTCCGTTGCCGCCGATGCCACCGACGAAGAGGCAGTCGGTCACCTTCGCATTCGACAGGACCAGCACCAATCCAAGCGATGGACCGCCGCCGCGGCCCGGCTGACCGGCGGTCGGTGAACGGAGGCCACCTGCGCCGCCGCCTCCGCCGGCGCCGCCGGAGTGATTGACTGGCGAGTTGCATCCGCCTGCTCCGCCTCCACCTCCTCCTCCGCTGCCATGTGCGCCGAGACTTCCGGCAGTGCCGGCGTTGGCGAGGACGTTGAGGCCGAAGAGCGTGTAGCTGCTCCCGCCGGCGCCGCCTGCACCGTTGACAGGCTGCGCGGGAATTCCAATTCCACCTGGTCCGCACGAGGGTCCGAGCAGTCCGCCGCCTCCACCGTTGAGACCGAGACCGTCCTCTCCGGGGGCGCCCGCCATGGGCTGGCCGTTGGATGGAAAGCCGCACTGCGTGTCGGCCGCGCCGCCGCCGCCGCCGAGACCGCCCGTGGCGTTGTCGCCGACGAGCGGATTGATGCCGCCGGCTCCGGGTGTCGGTGATGCGGTGCTGCACCCGCCCGACTGTCCGTCCGATCCGTCCACGCCGACCATCGACGATGTCGCCACAAGCGGCCAGGCGTTCGTTCCCGAGAGCGAGTTGAGTCCGAGCCCGCCTTGTCCCGCTTCGACGCGGCAGCGCAGAACGACGATGCCGGAACTCTGAGCGAGGATGGCCATGCTCGGTCGACCATTCCCGTTGATCAACGAACCGTTGGGAACGTCCGGTCCCCGGATGACGAGATCCGCGATGGTCGGGGCCTCAGCGAATGGAATCGACTGGGCGAAGAGTGCGGCCCACACTCCGTTGCTGGCATCGAAGGCGCCGGTGAGCACGGTCAGATGCTCGCGCTCGGTCACCGGCCCCGCCTCCCAGTCGAGACTGAATCCACCGAACAGATTGACGCCCGGTTGAAGCTTCACGAACTCGACGTACGCACCGGTCTGGATGAAGACGCAGGTGGCGCCGAGCTCGGCGGCGCGACCGACGCCGTGCTGAATGGTTGCGCAGGGAGAGTCCGGCGAGAGGCCGCAGTCGGGTGTGTCCGCGCCGAGAGTCGAGACGAAGATGCCGCAGAGCTCGCCGCGGGCGAAGGTCGGCGAGGCCGTCGCCGCCGCAGCAAGTGAGGCGAGGGCCAGCAGCCCGTGACGCAACAGCCAGCCGCAGTGGCCGAATCGACCAACTGCGGGCAGGCGGGTGGGCGAAGCGTTCGAATCCGCAACTGGCGACATCGTCTCTCCCTCCAAAGGTGGTCCCGATCGGACGAGAAGGCCCGATCGAGAGGAGCCGTGCTCCGTCACTTGGCGGCACCGTGCCGCTCGGCGGCCCGTCGACTCGTCCGGTGAATCTACCGGCCCGGTTGCGAAGGAGCGCTCCGGTTGCGGTGAGAACTCCGAGACGAACTGCGTCAAGGTCCTGAAAAGCGAGGATCTTGACATTCGGACCCTCGCCTGAATCACGTCTCCCGAGTTGCAGGAATTGATTGACTTGCCGAACTCGCCTCACCTTGGCGACACCCCGTCCCCCACGCGGCCAGCAAGAGCGCCAGGTCTTCAGGGGGGTTGAGGGGTTGAGATTGGAGGGGGTTGAGATTGGGGGTTGAGATTGGAGGGGGTTGAGATTGGACACGCACGTTCGCGCGATGCCGGCATGCCGCTGGGGGACC
>CAYXKH010000185.1:5035-6165 GCA_964465255.1 uncultured Isosphaeraceae bacterium | reverse complement strand
GCACGCGCGAGGGACTCAGGCGGTGACCGATCCCGTGACGCTTGAGAAGCGCCACCCGGATGCCACGCACCGTGCCGAGCACGATCGAGGAGGAAGGTGTGCCGAAGGGCGTGTCGGGATTGACGATGTGCAGATCATCGGGGTTCATCGCCTCGATGAGCGCTTCGCCAAGCCCGCTGCCCCCGATGATCCCGATGCGGAGCGACATGCGGACATGGTACGACGATCACGACTGGGCATCACGCCCCGGACGCACGCCCCGGACGCACGCCGCGCGACTTTCGCGCTGGCGCCTGGGCGTCCGGCGCGGTCGACGGCGTCGTACTCGTCGCGTCTGGCCCGAGCGCCCCGCCGCCGAGTTCCGAACCGCGCAGCCAGCTCCCGGTCATGCGCCTCGTGCGAGGGCCGTCGTCATCACCTCTCGCGTCTGTCGACTCGTCGCGCCGCGTCACCCGCCGGGCCGCGATCCAGACGCAGCCGAGGACGGCGCTGCCCGCCGCGACCAGAGAGGGTGCGGTGAATGCCATCTGCTGCGACTCGTCGGCGAGGGCCTGGGACTCCGGGACCATGACGACGAGCGACCAGTTGGCAGTCGGGACGCGGGTGTAGACGAACCACTCGGGGGCGTCCTGGTCAAGACCGGGCATCCGCATGATGCCCCGACGTCCCGCCGCTGCCAGGGCGCCGAGCCGCCGCAGATCGGCCCGCCCGCGCTCCTCCGCAAGTGTCGCAATCGTCGTTCGGGGCGCGACGGATCGCAGCGGCGAGGCAACCACCGAGCCGCTCGGGCTCAACAGCAGGAAGGACCCGGACTCGTATTGATCGATCCAGAGACGGGCCCGGAGTTCATCGACGGCGATGTCCACCGTGGCAACGCCGATGAAGACGCCCTCGCGGATGATCGGGGCGCTGAAGGTCGACATCAGGGCCTCTCCGGCGCCGGTGTCGAAGTAGGGCTCGGACCACGCCACCGCCTTGGTCGAGCGCGGAACGGCATACCAGGCCCATTCGTCGGTGGTGTAGTCGTAGGACTGGGCTGCGATGTCGATCACCGACACCGCGTCGCGGCGCCGCGACGCGTAAGGCGCGAAGAGCCGTCGCCCGGGCTCGAAGGCATTTGGCTCGAAGGC
>CAYXKH010000185.1:0-4935 GCA_964465255.1 uncultured Isosphaeraceae bacterium | reverse complement strand
ACGCGTAAGGCGCGAAGAGCCGTCGCCCGGGCTCGAAGGCATTTGGCTCGAAGGCATTTGGTTCGAAGGCGATGCAGGCGCCGTAGATCACGTCGCACTGGACCACGCTGGCCTTGAGGATGCGCCCGAGTTCCTCGGACGAGAGGCTGGGAGCCTCGGCGACCACCAGGGCCATGGAGCGGGCGATCTGCGACGCTCCGACGAGCTGGGCGTCGAGCTGGGCCGCAAGGGCTTCGGCAAGGCGCTGCGTTCGCGACTCGAGTTCGGCGTTGCTCCGCAGCCTGACCGCCGAGTAGGTGAGAAACCAGATCGCGGTGGCACCGATGGCCAGCGGGATGAACGCAGACAGGAGGAGAATCGCACGCGCCGACAGCTTCATGATCAGTCCTCGGGACGATTCGCGTCACCGTTGAACAAAGATCCAGCCGAATGGACTCTGCGCATCGGATCGCCCGCTGCGTCGCTGGAAGTGTTGGGGCCGCCGAGTTCGCCGCGGCCACCCAGGTACTCCCCCGCGGCCGCGGTGAGCCGCCGACCCTGCCGCGTGCGGGCCAGGAAGCCGATCTGAAGGAGATACGGCTCCACCACGTCCTCGAGTGTGCCGGCGTCGTCACCCATCGTGGCCGCCACGGCTTCGAGGCCTACCGGACCTCCCTCGTAGGTTCCGGCAATCGTCCGCAGGTACTTGCGATCGAGATCGTCGAGCCCAAGCGCGTCCACGCCTTCGAGCCGCAGGGCTTGGTCGACGAGATCCTGGCTGGTGATGCCGCGGGCCCGCACCTGGGCGAAGTCGCGCACGCGTCTGAGAAGCCTCAGCGCCACCCGCGGCGTGCCTCGACTTCGCGTGGCGATCGCTTCGACCGCAGCCGCAGGAACGCCGGTCATGCCAAGTCGAGCGGCGGCGCGGGTGATGATCTCGATCAGCTCCTCGGTTCGATAGAACTCGAGGTGATGCGAGATGCCGAAGCGGCTCCGCAGCGGCTGGGTGAGAAGCCCCGCCCGCGTGGTGGCGCCGATCAGGGTGAAGGGCTTGATCCGCACGGTGATGATCCGTGCGTGCATGCCACTGTCGATTGTGAAGTCGACCTTGAAGTCCTCCATCGCCGGGTAGATGTACTCCTCGACGGCCGCGGGCAGTCGATGGATCTCGTCGATGAAGAGGATGTCGTGGGGCTCGAGCTTGGTGAGCGTGCCGACCAGATCGCCCGGCTTGGTCAGCGCCGGGCCGCTGGTCACGTAGGCCCGCGTTCCCATCTCGTTTGCAATCACATGCGCCAGCGTGGTCTTGCCAAGCCCCGGCGGACCGTGAAGGAGGACGTGTTCCATCGCGTCGCGGCGCTGCTTCGAAGCGGTGAGCGCAATGGTCAGTCGATCGACGAGTTCGCGCTGGCCCACATAGTCGCGAAGCACCGTCGGGCGCAGGGAAACCGGGGCCGATTCACAATCGACAGCCTGCGGTTGTGCGGAGACGAGTCGTTCGCGAGCCACGGGGCGATGGTAAGGCACCGCCGCCGCCTCTACCCTCTGCCGATGCCCAGACACTGGCTGATGAAGTCGGAAGCGGAGTGCTATCCCATCGAGGCGCTCGAGCGGGATGGGACCACCTGCTGGGATGGTGTCCGCAACCATCAGGCCCGCAATTTCATGCGCGACGACATGAAGGTCGGCGACCTCGTCCTCTTCCACCATTCCAACGGCGATCCCTCGGGAATCGCCGGCGTCGCTCGAGTGGCGCGGGCGGCCTATCCCGATCACACCGCCTGGACCCGCGGCCATGATCACTTCGATCCCCGCGCCACCGAGGCCGAGCCGATCTGGATGATGGTCGATCTCGCCTTCGTCGAACGCTTCCCCGCGCTGGTGTCGCTCGAGGACCTGCGTGCCGAGCCCGGGCTGGCGTCGCTTCCGGTTCTTCAGCGCGGACAGCGTCTCTCGGTGATGCCCGTCGACGCGGAACACTTCGCCCTCGTTCGGCGCATGGGTCGCGCCGGCGGCGCCGCGGCGGAGTCGAAGACGAAGTCCACCTCGGGCGCTCGATCGGGTCGAGGCGCCCGATGACGGCGCGTCTGGCGATCTTCGACGTCGACGGAACGCTGCTTCGAACTTCCGGCGTCGATGACGAGTGCTACGTCCAGGCGATGGACGAAGTCTTCGGCATTCGCGGCATGTCGACCGACTGGGGTTCGTACAGCCACTCGACCGATGGGGCGATCCTCGCCGACCTGATCCGCGAGCGGCTGGGACGCGAGCCGACTGCCGAAGACGCGGCGATTCACCGCAGCCGCTTCGTGACCCTGCTCGAGGCCGTGGCCGCGGAGTCGCCGGAGCGATTCGCCCAGACCCCGGGTGCCGCCGCCGCCCTGGCGGCGCTGCCCGAGCGCGGCTGGAGTGCCGCCATTGCAACCGGAGGCTGGCGGGCCTCTGCGCTTCTCAAGCTCGATCGCGGTCGACTCGACATTGCTGCAACCGCCGCGGCGTTTGCCGACGACGCACTCGCTCGCGAAGCGATCATCCTGCACGCGGCCGCACGCGCGGCGCCGGGCCCGAGTGCGCGGGTGGTCTACATCGGTGACGGGCTGTGGGATCTGCGGGCGGCGCGCCGACTCGGGATCGGCTTCGTGGGAATCGCCTCCGGCGAACGCGCCGCCGCCCTCCGTGCCGCGGGTGCGGCCGTGGTGCTGGCCGACTTCAGCGATCTTGCAGCGTTTCTTCAGGCGCTCGAGCAGGCGCTTCCGGAGGCAGGGTTCGTGCTGAGCTCGGCGGCGATGGGATAAGCGTCCCTGGACCGGGCGACCTCACGCGGTGACGCCGAGATCCTTCACGGTGTAGAGGGCATCGAAGGCAATCCCGGCGGCTTCAATGTTCTCCCGGGCACCTTCAAGACGGTCGATCGTGGCGATGATCCGGGTGACCACCGCGCCCGCGTCGCGGATGACCTTCACGGCCTCGAGCGCCTGCCCGCCGGTGGTGGCCACGTCCTCGATGATGACCACGCGGTCGGTCGCCTTGACCACGCCCTCGAGCTGCTTCGCCGTGCCGTAGTCCTTCTTCTGGTTGCGGATGAAGAGGCAGGGCAGGCCGGAGGCCAGGCTCGCGGCGGTCACCAGCGGGATGCCGCCGAGCTCGGCGCCGGCCAGCAGCGTCGTTCCCTCGGGGAGCCGCGCGGCGAACATCGGGCCCAGCTCGCGAAGGATCTCGGGCCTCGTCGAGAAGAGGTACTTGTCGAGATAGAACGTGCTGGTGCGGCCGCTTCGGAGGGTGAATTGGCCGCGAAGGAGCGCAACGTCGGCGATTCGCTCGGCGAGTGATGGCATGGCCGCGGATGCTACGGGGAAGGGTGGGGGAGGCGAAGCGCGACCGAATCATTACAATCGCGCCGCTCATGGCCTCCGTCGTCTTCTACTTCCAGATCCACCAGCCGTTCCGACTTCGGCAGTACTCGGTCTTCGACACCGATCCGTTCTATTTCGACAACGTCGCCAACGAGGCGATCATGCGGAAGGTCGCGACCAAGTGCTACCGCCCGGCGACGGCGAAGATCCTCGACCTGGTGCGGCGACACGAGGGCCGCTTCCGGGTCTCCTTCTCGATCACCGACACCGCCCTCGAGCAGATGGAGAAGTGGGCCCCGGACGTCATCGAGCTCTTCCAGCAGCTCGCCCAGACCGGGGCCTGCGAGTTCCTCGGCGAGACCTCGCATCACTCGCTGAGCTTTCTCTACAGCCGGCATGAGTTCGACGAGCAGGTGAAGCGGCACGATGCCCGCATCCAGCAGCTCTTCGGCCAGACTCCGAAGGTCTTCCGCAACACCGAGCTGATCTACTCGAACCAGCTCGCGGCGCATCTGGCGGCCCAGGGGCGCTACAAGGCCATCTGCTGCGAAGGGGTCGACGGCCTGCTCGGGTTCCGCTCGCCGAACTACTCGTATGTGCCACCCGGTCACGGCGTCGACTCGGCGCGTCCGATTGAGCTCTTCCTGAAGAACTTCCGCCTCAGCGACGACATCGCCTTCCGCTTCTCGAATCGCGGCTGGGCCGAATGGCCGCTGACCGCCGAGAAGTTCGCCAAGTGGGTCAATCAGATCAACGGCGACGGCTACGTCTGCAATCTCTTCATGGACTACGAGACGCTGGGCGAGCACCAGTGGGACGAGACCGGAATCTTCCAGTTCCTCGATGCCCTCCCCGGCAAGGTCTACGAGGCGAACCCGGGGCACAACGACTTCCTCTGTCCCTCGCAGGTGCTCGACACCTACAAGCCGGTCGGCGAGTACGACGTCACCCGCTGGATCTCCTGGGCCGACACCGAGCGCGATCTCAGCGCGTGGCTGGGCAATCCGATGCAGGACAACGCCGCCGCCGAGCTCTACCGGCTCGAAGGAGCGGTCAAGGATCGCCACGCCAAGGGCGACGAGTGGATCCTCGAAGACTGGCGCAAGCTCACCACCAGCGACCACGTCTACTACATGTGCACCAAGTACTGGGCCGACGGGGACGTCCACAAGTACTTCAGCCCCTACGACAGCCCCTACGACGCGTACATCAACTTCATGAATGTGCTCGACAACCTGCGAAGTCGCTCCGGGGCGAGCTGAGCCGCGCCGCGCGTTTCCGGGCGGTCCCCGCGCGGCGGTGCTCGGGAGGCGCTGTTCGGGAGGTGGTCCGGAACTGCGGAGAGACCTTTCGAGGGAACCCAGACGGACAAGACGGCGAAAGCTCCGTTGACTCCCGCCCGTGACCGTGACATCATGCCGACCATTCGCCGGAGGCCCCGCGGGGGCTGTTCGCACCGGCGTCAACGACCATCGGTCGCGTACCCAAGTGGCCTAAGGGGACGGATTGCAAATCCGTTATTCGTGGGTTCAAATCCCACCGCGACCTTTTGAGCGCTCGGTTGCGGCCTCCGGCCGCACACTCGCTTTCGTACGCCGCGCCG
>CAYXKH010000184.1:0-6191 GCA_964465255.1 uncultured Isosphaeraceae bacterium | reverse complement strand
TGAAGACCACCCCTTTCATCGGCCGATACCCCTGTTCTGAAACAGTCTTTTAGACCAAAACGGTGTCGGCTTGCCCAATCCAGCAGCCGCCCGCCTCACGTTCAGCACCATCACCATCGACGGCGCTGGTGCCATGCGGCGCCCCATCGATCTCCAGGCTGGCTTTCGTGGCGGTACGCCGGTCCTCAACACCACCGACGGCATCCGTGGGCGGGACCTCCACCCGTGATCTGATCCCCCTCTTTACACTCTCCGCATGACCCCCCGCACCCGGGACCTCCTCGCCCTCACCCTCACCCCCGGCATCGGCCCCATCCTCGCCGCTCGCCGTTGGCACGAATCAAACGGCCGCACGGGCCGTACATGCGCCTATCATTTCGCGGAATCCCCCTCAAAATGGGAATAGCGGGCAAGCCTTCCCTGTTCCCTCTTTGGCCAATGCATGCACCGTGACGAGTTCGAAAAGCTTGCGGTAGCCGAGCTTGACGCGGTCTTCCGATTCGCTCGCTTCCTGACCAAGGACGCGGATGTGGCGGAAGAACTCGTTCAGGACGTCTACGCGCGGGCATTCCGGCCAGAGTCGATCGCCGGATTCAGTACCCGTGGAGCTGGAATGCGGGCTTGGCTTATGACGATTGCACGTACAAGCTTTTACGGCCGGCTTGAACACGAACGAGCCGGGGATCGCGCCCTTGCGCGGGTGGCAGAATCGGCCCGATTCAGCGGGGACGCCGTTGAGGTCATTGGCCCTTCGGAGGCGAGCGATATTGACTGGAACCTCGCCACCGACCGGATGCACGTTGCGCTGGACTCCATGAGCGTTGAACTTCGGGAGGTCTTGTGGTTCTGGGCTGTTGAAGGGTTGAAATACAAGGAGATCGCGGAAGCCCTGGCTATCCCGATTGGAACAGTCATGAGTCGGCTCCATCGTGCTAGGACGCAGGCCTCTCGGATGCTTCGTGATGATCCACACCTTTCACCGCAACTGAGCCGCGCAGGCATCATCGAACCTCGCCCGGAAGCCCCAAACGCCAAGGCAAGAGAATGAGTGTGTCGGAGAACACCAACCATCGACATCGAGACACCGACGAGCCGGACACGGTGTCGGCACGCACACAGCTTCTTCGTGGGGCTGCGGATGAACAACTCAGTGATGCACAGCAGGCGGAGCTCGCGCGACACTTGGAACGGCGTCCGGAAGACCATGCCGTCATTGCGTTTGAGAGGCGACTGCGCGAGACCGTCGCTTCCGCATCCCGCGGGAGTGCGCCCGCGGCACTGCGAGACCGAGTCACCACGATTGGGAGTGCCTCCTCGTCGGAAGAGGTCAGCCTGCCGTTTCCGAACGTTCAGACCCGGCCGCGCTGGCGTTTTTCGCAGACCGTCCGGTGGTTCGCCGTCGCCGCATCGCTGGCCATCCTGGCGGGCGGAGCCTTCGTGATCCTCCGTCAGTCAGGTGTCGGGCAGCCGGACGATGTTCAGGTCGCCCAGCAATATCGCACCTCTCTCGTGACGTTCATCAGCGCCCAGCACGAAGAGTGTGAGGTTCACGCCGACATGATCGGGATGCGGTTTAAGACCACAAAGCTCGGCGACGTTCCGACGGAGTTCAGCCGCGTGCTTGGGAGCACGCCCGACATCGGCCATGTCGAGGAGAGCGGATTCAAGCTCCTAGGTGCTGGGCCTTGCGCTGTCCCTGGCCGCGGAAAATCAGTCCGGATGGTTCTCGAATCGACTTCGGACGCTCCGCCGAGCGGCGGTCGCGGATCGATCGTGAGCATCCACATCCAGCAAGATACCGGCGAGCTCAATCTCGAATCAGATAAGACCTATCGACTGGTGGACAAGTTCGCTCCAAAGGGTTCCGCACCCGCGGAGATCTTTGTCTGGCGACGCGACGGGTTTGTCTACTTCCTGACATCCAACTCTGAACCCGCCATGCAGATGGCGCGGGCGGCGTTCGGTGCTAAGGAGCCCTCCGGGACGATCTGACACGGTCCAGGTGGTGCAGTGACGACGCTTCGGGGACGGTTGCCTGACAGCCGGTTGCGCCACGCGGCCAGACGCTTCGGCGAGATCCCCAGCGCGAAGCCCACAACGCACGCCTGATTGATGGCGGTCATCCGCACGGCGCCGGCGGTCTCCCATCGCCTTGCGGACGTAATGGCAGCTTCTCCAACGACCACGATGCGCCCGCGCTTCCGAGCCCGTCGCGCGAGATCGAGATCCTCCATCAGTGGGATCGATGCGAAGCCACCGAGTTGCCGGAACACTTCACTCCGCATGAACAGCGCCTGATCGCCATAGGGAGTCTTGAAGAGATAGCAGCGGAGCTTGACGGCCAGCTCGATTCCACGAAGCAGAGCCCCCTTGCGATCGAGCTCAAATCGAAATGCTCCGAGCGAAACCGACGGGTCTTGAAGCGTCCGCTGCACGATGTCCGCGAACCCAGTGGGCAGCGTTGTGTCGGCGTGGAGGAACAGCAGGGAGCGGGCGCGAGCGAGCGATGCGCCCGCATTGAGCTGCGGGCCGCGGCCCCGAGGGGCGATGATGACACGAGCGCCATGGGCCGCCGCGGTGGACCGGGTGCCGTCGTCACTGCCGCCGTCAGCGACGATCACCTCGACGCCGAGTTGGCGCACGGCATCGACAAGGCCGCCGATCCGCGATTGCTCGTTGAGCGTCGGCACGATGACGGAAAGCGCCGGCGTCTCGTCGGGTGGCGACAGCGTGTCACGCACACGGTCCCATACCGGCAGATCCTGAGGCTGATCAACATCGCTCAGCATCGGCAAGAGTTGCACCGACAGCCCCAGCTCGCTCGCCCGCTCAAGTGTCTTGGCCAGGACCGTGGAGGTGCTCCATTCAATCCCCTCGAATAACGAGGGAGCGGGTCGCCTCAGTCCGACCAGGTAGTAGCCGCCATCGGTCGCCGGTCCCAGGACCACATCGGCGCTCTGCAGCCCCTCCAACGCCATGCTCAAAAGACCGGAGGAGATGTCGGGGCAATCGGTGCCGATGAGCACGGCCGCATCCGCTTCTCGCAGCATGTGCGTGAATGCCGCGTGCATCTTCTGTCCAAGGTCGCCGTCGCTTTGGGCCGCGCACGGGAGGTCGGTTCTGAAGTATTGAGCAAATGTCCCTGGGTCTGATCCGGCCGTCCACACACGGGCGTCAACTTCACGGTGCTTGAGCAACTCACCGACACGGGCGAGTGTGTGCCGCACCATCTGGTCGTGCAGAGCCGCCGCGCCGTCCGGGCCCAAAGCAGGAATCAGGCGAGTCTTGGCCCGCCCCGGCTGCGGATACTTCGCAAAGACACCCACGACCGCGCTTCCGCACGCACTCAGTCTGGTGGGCCACAGGGCCTCCTGTGCAACGGTGGCGAGGATCTTGGTGGCCGCCTTGGCCACACCTCGAACCGTGCCGGAGATCTTCGACTTTCCGGCACGACGCCGGCCGTAATCGACGGGCACCTCAACGGCTCGAAGTCCGCGGCGTGCCGCACGGATCTGCATCTGCACGGTCCAGCCGTAGGTGTTGTCGTCCATGCGGAGTGAGCGGAGCGACGTCATTCGGATCGCCCGAAACGGCCCGAGGTCCGTGTACGACACTCCCCAGAGCCAGCGGATGAGCGCGGGCGCGAGCACGTTCCCGAGTCGCTGTGGCGGCGACATCGCTCCAGTGGTCAGGTTTCCGCGCGTTCGGGAGCCGATCACCATATCCGCACATCCCCGGACGATCGGGTCAACCACACGGTCCATCTGCTCGGGGAAGTCGCTTCCGTCCGCGTCCAGGAAGACGAGCACGTCAGGCACGAGGGTTGGATCGCTCCCTGCCGCGACGATGCCGGCTTGACATGCCCGGCCGTACCCCCGGAGTCGCTCGGATACCACCGTGGCTCCCGCCGCACGAGCAACCGCTGCTGTGCGGTCCGTGGACCCGTTGTCAACGACGATGATCCGATCAGCCCAGTCCGGGATGCGTGCGATGACCCCCGGCAGGGCGCCCTCCTCGTTGAGTGCCGGGATGACGACCGCGATGACGGAACCACTACGCACGGCTCACCTCCAACGCACGCGTTGTTCCGCGAACACGCCCGATGACTGCCCGAACTCCGGCGACAAACAGCAGGCTCCACACGGGCGCGTGCTGGAGCCAGTGACCCAACGGGTACGCGAGTTGATCCTGCAGGTAGTAGATTGGCAAGAGGGCGACATAGAGGAGGAGTGGCAGGCTTGGGCGGAGGGTGAGCAGCGGGAGACACCAGAGCCAATACCACGGGAACTGTGTCGGGCTGAGCATGAAGATGGTGCCCACGATGAACAGGCATCGTGCTATCAGTTCCATCGCATCGGTGGGCTTGGAGCGGAGTTGCCACAGGACGACGCCCCCCAGCAGCGCTGCCGATGTGAGCCGCATGATCGCGTGCGAATGCCACGCCTCGATGCTAAGTATGTTCAGTACACGCTCGGTGAGCCAGATGCCAGCGCGAAAGTACCCGTCGTTGTTCTGCCAACCCTTGCCGTACACGAGAAAGCCGCTGCTCTCACCGTGCGAAACGAGCAGAACCGGAAGCCACAGCGTCGCACCCAGGATTGCGCAGGCTGTAAGCGTCAAGACAAGCCGACGCCACTGCCCCAGCATGGGACGCATGACGAGTGGGACAAGCACGATGGGCCAGACCTTCACCGCTGAGGCGACGATGAGCCACGCCGCCGCGATACCCCCCTTGGAACGCACCGCCGCGAGCAGCGACGCGACGATGAGCGGCAGCAGCAGAATGTCCATGTGCAGCGACGAGTAGACCTCGCGGAGCAGGAGCGGGTTCCAGGCAAACCAGATGACCTGGCTCGCCGGAAGCGAGAGTGCTTTCAGGAGTCTCGATAGCAGCATCAAGGTCGCGGCGTCGGCGAGGCAGAAGACAATCCGCAGGCCGACGGGGCTGAACGGCGCGATGGCGTACGCGGCGGCGAAGGCCCCTTGAGCCGCAGGTGGGTAGATGGTCGTGAGCGCGGGGTGGTTGATGCTGGAGAGCACGTCTCCGGAGCGGGCGGACAGCGCGGAAAGTTTGTCCCCATCCGAGCCTTGAACAGTTCCGGCGAGCACGTCGCTTGGCGCGTGACGGTATGGGTTGAGGCCGCTGGCCGTCACGGCCCCGTCCCACAGGTAGCGCTGGTAGTCAGACTCCAGCATCGGCGGAGCGAGGCACACGACAAGTCGGGCGAAGACGGCGACCGCAACGATCCAACGGGAACTCAAGTGGAGGTGCTGTCGATACCCTCGAAACAACGCAGTCAGATAAGCCGCCCCCGCGGCTACCCCAGCGGCGGCGAGCCACACGAGAGCGTGCTCCCGAGTAATGGTCCCGGCCTGCAGCACATAGGAGAGAACGCTCAGGAGGATCGCATACGACAGGAGTGACCCACCAGCGATGCAAAGGACAAGCCTGCCGTTGCCTGGTGGCCGAGAGTCGCTCGGGAGAGATGGTGGGGAATGGGCTTGTTGCTCGGTCATCGTCTCCACGCCAGAAGATGCTCGAACAGCTTCTTGACACCCGGTGTCAGCCGCGTCCGGTTGTAGGCATCCGCGGCTCGTTTGATGACCTCCGCCTGGGTCGGGTACGGATGGATGACACTCGCCAGCTTGCGGAGCCCCAGCCCGTGGGTCATTGCGGTGGTGATCTCGGAGATCGTCTCGCCCGCGTGCCGTGAGACCAGCGTCGCTCCAAGAATCTGGTCGGTACCCTTCTTCAGGAGGACCTTGAGCAACCCATCTTCGCCGTCCAGGATCGCGCGGTCGACCTTGCCGAGTTCGACCGCGATGGTGTGGGTGGCGATGCCTTGCTCCTGCGCATCCTTTTCGTACAGTCCGACGTGGGCGATCTCGGGGTCGGTGAATGTGCACCACGGCATGACCAGGCGGCTGGCCTTGGCACGCCCGAAGAACAGCGCGTTCTGGATCACGATTCGCGCCATCGCGTCGGCGGCGTGCGTGAACTTGTACTTGCTGCACACATCGCCCGCGGCGTAGATGCGAGAGTTGGTGGTCCGCAAGCCGTCGGTGACTTCCACGCCGCTACGAGCGTCGAACTTCACACCCGCGGCTTCAAGACCCATGCCCTCAACGTTGGGTGCACGGCCGATGCCGACGAGAATCTCGTCCACCTCCAGGCGTTCCTCGCCGCCGGC
>CAYXKH010000183.1:0-6239 GCA_964465255.1 uncultured Isosphaeraceae bacterium | reverse complement strand
TCGCAACTGGATTCGCAACTGGATTCGCAACTGGAAATGGGTCCGTCCAGGATGAACGCCGACACAGTGGACGACAGCTCTCATGCCCCTCAGCGACCCGACGTCGACATCGGTACTGGTACGTCATCGCCGGGAACAGTCGTTTCAATACGCGGCAGTGTCGTGGATGTGCGGTTCGATGCCACGTTGCCCCCGATCTACAACGTGCTCCGCGCAGGGCCGGAGGGGCGCATCGTGATCGAGGTGCTGGCTCACCGCGATGCGCGACATGTACGGGGCATTGCATTGACCCCCACGCAGGGACTGGCCCGCGGGATGACCGTTCGGGATACTGGAGGGCCGCTCAAGACGCCTGTGGGCAAGGGCATCCTTTCGCGCATGTTCGACGTGTTCGGCAACACCATCGACCATGGGGAGGCATTGTCCGATGTTCAATGGCGCTCGGTGCATCGCGCCCCGCCGCCGCTGACGCAGCGGTCTACCAATTCCGAAATATTTGAAACTGGAATCAAAGTCATCGATGTCCTGGTGCCGCTGGAGCGGGGCGGCAAAGCGGGCCTGTTCGGCGGGGCGGGCGTGGGCAAGACAGTGCTGCTGACCGAGATGATTCACAACATGATCGGGCACCACGAGGGCCGCAGCATCTTCTGCGGCATCGGGGAACGGTGCCGGGAGGGCGAAGAGCTCTACCGCGACATGAAGGCGGCCGGCGTGCTGCCGAACATGGTCATGGTGTTCGGCCAGATGAACGAACCGCCCGGCAGTCGGTTCCGCGTGGGCCACGCCGCGCTGACGATGGCGGAGTACTTCCGTGATGACGAGCACCGCGATGTGCTCCTGCTCATCGACAATATCTTTCGGTTCATTCAGGCGGGCATGGAGGTGTCGGGGCTGATGGGCCAGATGCCGTCGCGGCTGGGGTATCAACCCACGATGGGCACGGAGCTCTCGAGGCTCGAGGAGCGGATCGCCAACACCGAGACCGGTGCCATCACCTCGATCCAGGCTGTGTACGTACCGGCCGACGATTTCACCGATCCGGCGGCAGTGCACACGTTCGCGCACCTCTCCGCATCCGTCGTGCTCTCGCGCAAGCGGGCGGGCGAAGGCCTGTATCCGGCGATTGATCCGCTCCAGTCCAGTTCCAAAATGGCGACGCCGGGCATCGTTGGACAGAGGCACTACGACCTGGCGCAGGACATTCGCAAGACGCTGGCCCAGTACGCCGAGCTCAAGGACATCATCGCAATGCTTGGACTTGAGCAGTTGTCGCCCGAGGACCGCAAGGTGGTGGCCCGGGCCCGCCGGCTGGAGCGGTTCCTGACCCAGCCCTTCTTCACCACCGAACAGTTCGCCGGCCTGAAGGGAAAGCTCGTGAGCCTCGAGGATGCGCTCGACGGGTGCGATCGCATCCTGCACGACGAGTTCAAGGACTATCCCGAGAGCGCCCTGTACATGATCGGAACGATCGACGAAGCGAAGCACATCGCAAAGCCCGGTCATGCGGCCGCTTCTGCAACTCCTGGGTCCCCGCTCAATGCCCAGGAGGCTCCGCCCCCCGCCGGGACGCTGGCGTCCGGGGTCAAACCCCATCTGCACGCCCCAACGCCCGCACACCCCTGACCGGAGATCGCCCATGCCGCCGACAAGCATGCACCTCAAGGTGCTCCTCCCGTTCCACATCTTCGTCGAAAGGTCCGACGTCTCACGCATCGTGGCGGAAACCCAAGCAGGGTCCTTCGGACTCCTGCCGCATCGCTTGGATTGCGTTGCGGCGCTTGGCCCTGGGATTCTGACCTACCACACGCAGACGGAAGGCGAGGTGTACGTGGCCGTGGACGAAGGAGTGCTGGTGAAGACCGGCCCGGACGTATTCGTCTCCGTCCGCAGAGCGGTCGGCGGGACGGATCTTGGTCAGCTCCGCGACACGGTCACGCGGGAGTTCGCGGCCCTTGACGAGCACCAGCAGACCGTCCGCACAGTCATGGCGAAGCTGGAAGCAGGTCTCATGAATCGGCTCGCGAGCGTTCAGCATGATTGAGCCTTCTGCCAATGCGAAAGCCAAAGAAGTGCCGACCCTGGCCGACCAGATCGGCGCCAAGGCGGCCCGAAAGATCAAGGCACGCAACTCCACGCAGGGCGTCTGGTTCGGATTGGGGATGATGGGGCTGATCGGTTGGTCGGTGGTCGTTCCGACGCTTCTCGGCGCGGCCCTCGGTCTTTGGCTGGACAAGCATCGCCCGGGCACGCACGCCTGGACGCTGTCGCTTCTGACCGCGGGGTTGATCCTCGGGTGTCTCAACGCATGGCACTGGGTCGCCAGGGAAGACAGGGCCATGCGGGACGAACAGGAGACCCAGGATGACTGAGACGCTTGTACTTGTCCTGGCGGGGGCGGCCGGAGCAGTGCTCGGAGCCGTGTTCTTCGGTGGTCTGTGGTGGACGGTTCGAAGAGGTGTCTCGTCAGGGAGTCCGGTGCTGTGGTTCTTCGGCAGTCTGCTCCTGCGGATGAGTGTCGCGCTCGTCGGGTTCTACTTCGTGTCCGGCGGGCAGTGGCGTCGGCTGCTCGCGTGTCTCGTCGGCTTTGTCGGAGTCCGCGTGCTGGTGACATGGCTCACACGCCCGGCAGCCCTTCCCAAGGAACCCCTGGTTCAGGAGGTGCGGGATGCGCATCACTCCTGATGAATGGATCTTCTGGCAGCAGGGCGTTGTCAAGCTCAACGCCACCATCGTGTTCACTTGGGCACTGATGCTCGTGCTGACGATCGGGTCGGCGCTGGTCACTCGCCGCTTGACCGGCGATCTGAAGCGTGCTCGCTGGCAGAACCTCCTCGAGATCATCGTCATCGGCATGCAACAACAGATTCGCGAGATCGGACTCCACCATCCCGAGAAGTACCTGGGCTTTCTGGGCACGGTCTTCCTCTTTCTCGCCACTGCCAGCGTATGCACGATCATTCCGGGATACGAACCCCCGACCGCCTCACTCTCGACCACCGCGGCGTTGGCGATGTGCGTATTCATTGCCGTGCCGCTCTTCGGCATTGAAGAGCGCGGGCTCGGCGCCTACCTCAAGTCGTACATGGAGCCGACGTTCATCATGCTGCCGTTCAACGTCATCAGCGAAATCTCGCGCACGCTCGCTCTGGCCGTTCGTCTGTTCGGCAACATGATGAGCGGTGCAATCATCGTCGGCATTCTCCTGACCATCACTCCGTTTCTGTTTCCCATCGTCATGACGGCGCTCGGGCTGCTCACGGGCATGGTGCAGGCGTACATCTTCACAATTCTCGCTGCCGTATACATCGCGGCGGCCACAAGCACCCGGGGGACGAAGCGCAAGCCGGCGCCGCCAGCGGTGGTTACTGCAACGTGAAGGAAAGGGCTTCCTATGGACAGCATGACTCTTATCGCAATCACCTCGATCGTCATTGCCGGCATCACGACTGGCGTGGGGTGCATGGCGCCGGCATTTGGAGAGGGGAAGGCGGTCGCATCGGCTCTGACGTCACTGGCTCAGCAGCCCGACGCCTCCGCGACCATCACCCGCACGCTGTTTGTCGGCCTGGCGATGATCGAGTCGACGGCCATCTACTGCTTTGTGGTGTCGATGATCCTGATCTTCGCCAACCCGTTCTGGAATCACTTCATCGCTCAGGCTGCGGACCAGGCCGCCGGGAAGTAACCCACATGCTGATCGACTGGTTCACCGTGAGTGCTCAAGCGCTGAACTTCCTGGTTCTGGTGTGGCTGCTCAGGCGCTTTCTGTACAGGCCCATTCTCAAGGCCATCGACGCGCGGGAGGAGCGAATCGCCAAGGAGCTTGCAGATGCGGCGGCGTCCAGGGCCGAGAGCGCCACGCAGAGCGCCGAGCTCGGGGAGCGGACCCGAGCCTTCGACCAGGAGCGGGCAGGTCTCTTGAGCAAGGCGAAGGACGAGGCGAACGCCGAGCGGCTGCGGCTCCTCGGCGAAGCGAGAAAGGCCGCCGACGCCTTGAGCGCGACGCGAGCGGAAGCGATGAGGAGCGAGGCACACAGTCTCAATCAGGCCATCGGCCGCCGAACCCAAGAGGAGGTGTTCGCCGTCGCCCGCAAGGCGCTGATGGATCTGGCCACGACGAGTCTGGAGGAGCGCATGGGGGAGGTGTTCACGCGCCGCCTGCAGACAATGGATGGGCACGCGAAGGCCCGCCTGGGAGAAGCCCTGAAGGAGGCGTCATCGCCGTCGCTGGTTCGGAGTGCATTTGACCTGCCTGCGGATCAGCGTTCGGCGATACAGAACGCGGTCAACGAGACATTCTCCGCGGACATCCATCTTCGGTTCGAGACCGCCCCGGACATCATCGTTGGAATCGAGCTTGTGGCGAACGGCCAAAGGGTGGCGTGGAGCATCGCACACTATCTCGGGTCGCTCGAGCGGAACGTCATCGAGTTGGTGAAGAAGACGGACAAGCCCGCGGCCAGAGCCGAGTCGAAGTCCGAGGCCAAGGTCGAGCTGGCAGCCGAAGCCGAGGTTGAGCCTGGGACCGCGGCCAGATCGACGCCCGACACACTCAAGTCGGATGCAACCATCCAATGAACACGGGACCTGAAAGCCTGCAGAACGCCCTTGACCGCACGTTCGCTGGAATCCGGGCGTCGCTGGATGACTTCACGCCGCAACTGAGGCCGCATGAGGTGGGCGCGATTACGAGCGTGGCCACCGGCGTCGCCAAGGTCTCGGGCCTTCCGAGCGTCGGATCCGAGGAGCTGGTGAGTTTCCCGGGCGATGTGCTCGGCATCGCGTTCAACGTGGATGAAGATGAAATCGGAGTCGTGCTGCTCGGCGACTACTGGCACCTGAACGCCGGCTCCGAGGTCGAGAGAACGGGCCGGGTGATGGATGTGGGTGTGGGCGAGGGGTTGCTGGGCCGCGTCATCGATCCACTCGGCCGGCCACTCGACGGAAGCGGGCCTGTGAACGCGAGTGAACGCCTGCCCATCGAACGCCCCGCCGCGGCCATCATGCAGCGGGCCCCAGTGGCGGCTCCACTCCAGACCGGTCTGATGGTCGTCGATGCGCTGATCCCGATCGGGCTGGGCCAACGTGAGCTGATCCTGGGCGATCGCCAGACCGGAAAGACGGCGATTGCGATCGACACCATCCTGAACCAGCGGGGAAAGAACGTGCTCTGCGTGTACTGCGCCATCGGGCGACGCGCTTCCGCTGTGGCCAAGGTCGTCGCCAACCTCCGCGAGCAGGGCGCCATGGAGTACACCGTGGTCGTCGTCGCCAACGGGAGTGATCCGCCCGGCCTCGTCTACATCGCGCCGTACGCTGCGACCAGCATCGCGGAGCACTTCATGGAGTCCGGTCGCGACGTGCTCATCGTGTACGACGACCTGACGCAACACGCACGCTCGTACCGCGAGCTTTCTCTCCTGCTCCGGCGTCCGCCCGGCCGCGAAGCCTTTCCAGGCGACATCTTCTACATCCACTCCCGGCTTCTCGAACGGGCGACACACCTCTGCAAGGAGCGCGGAGGCGGCTCGCTCACCGCCCTGCCCATCATCGAGACCCAAGCTCAGGACATCTCCGCATACATTCCCACCAACCTGATCTCGATCACAGACGGGCAGATCTACCTCTCTCCGTCGCTCTTCGAGCTTGGCGTTCTCCCAGCGGTCGATGTCGGAAAGTCCGTGTCGCGTGTGGGCGGCAAGGCGCAGCGCGCGGCCTACCGCGCCGTGGCGGGGGACCTCAAGCTCGCGTATGCGCAGTTCGAGGAGCTCGAGACATTTGCCCGCTTCGGCGCTCGCTTGGATGAGCACACCCGCAACGTCATCGAGCACGGAAAACGAATCCGGGCCTGCCTCAAGCAGCAGGAACTCGCCCCGGTCTCGGGGCAGGCACAGATCGCAATCCTGCTGGCGCTCACCGCGAACCTCTTCGACACGATCCCGCTGGATCGGATGACGGACGCCAAACTGGCGGTGCGTCAGGCCGCGGAGCACCTCCCGAGCGGTGTTGCTACACGGCTTGATGCCGCGGAAAGGCTGTCCGACGAGGACCGTCAGGCGATCATCGAGGTCGCACGCACCGCGCTCGCTCTCTTTCAGCCCAAGGCGGACCCCGCCAAGGGAGTCGAGTCCGATCCACCACCTGCGCCAGCGGCGAAGGGAACCCCATGAGCGACAGCGTCGCAAGCCTGCGCCGCAAGATCAGCAGCGCCGGTGAGCTCCAATCGGTCGTGCGCACCA
>CAYXKH010000182.1:3896-6277 GCA_964465255.1 uncultured Isosphaeraceae bacterium | reverse complement strand
CTCCCGAACTCACCCGCGGCGTGGTCTGGGTCAATCTGAATCAGGCCACGCCGCGCGAGCGGCAGCTCCTGGTCGAGCGGCACCTGATCTCCCGCCAGCTTGCCGAGGGCGACCTGCCGCGGGCCGTGGCCATCGCCGAGGATGAATCGGTCAGCGTGATGGTCAACGAGGAGGATCACGTCCGACTTCAGGTGGTGCTTCCCGGTTTGCAGCTTGCCAGCGCCCTCGAGCGGGCGGATCGAATCGACGACGCCATCGAAGCCTCCGTCGACTTCGCCTTCAACCGCCGCTACGGCTACCTCACCGCGTGTCCGACCAACGTCGGCTGCGGCATGCGGCTCTCGGTGATGATGCATCTGCCGGCGCTGCGCATCACCAACGAGATCGAGCGGGTGAAGCGAGCCGCGAAGGAACTCAATCTGGTGGTCCGCGGCTTCTACGGCGAGGGATCAGACGCGACCGGCGACTTCTTCCAGGTCTCGAATCAGACGACCCTCGGACTTGCCGAGCGCGAGCTCCTCGAGAAGTTTCAGGGCGAGGTCGTGCCGCTTCTGGTGAGCTACGAACGACACGCTCGCGAGGTGCTCGCCCGACAGGGCTCGGTGCTCGACGACCGGCTCCACCGCGCCGTCGGAATTTTGCGGGCGGCGCGGCTGCTCGGGACCGACGAGGCGATGAAGCTCCTGAGTCGCGTGCGCCTCGGCATCCACATGGGTCGGATCGCCGATGTCGCTATCGACGTGGTCAATCGTCTGCTCCTCCAGGTGCAGCCGGCCCACCTTCAGACCGGGCTTGGGCCTGCGGCGGCGGCGCGGGAGATCTCCGGCGAGGAACTGCGGGAAGCGCGGGCCACGCTGGTGAGAACGGCGATGGCGCCCGCTTCGAGCACATGAGAGCCTCGAGGACTTCGGCGGAACGATCGCACGTCCGCAGATAACAGTGGTCGCCTTCGGGTTGGCCGGAACTTTCTCCCCCACTTGCACGGATCGTTCGGTGGAGACGGACCCGCCTTCGGGTCCACAAGGAGAAGGACCATGTCGAGCATGCCCCGTGAACCCGAAGCGTTCGGCGAAGAGGTCGTCAGGATCCTCAAGCGATGCTTCCCCGATCGACGAGCCGAACTGGCCGGTCCCATGGACCTGGTCGTGAACGGCAAGCACCTTGGTCTGGACAATCTCTTCCGCATGGTGCAGGGAGATCCCGAGCACGGCGTGGAGATCGTCGAGAACTATCTCACGCGCCTGGTCGAGGGCGACGCCCTCACCGGAATGCCGATGTCGCTGAGCGTGGCCCGTCCGCGGATCATGCCGCGCATCCAGCCCAGCACGATCTTCGAACACCTTGATCGCGAACAGGTCTCGCACATGACCTTCGTGAACGACACCGTGATCGTCTTCGTGATCGACATGCCGCAGATGACCGTGAGCATCACGACTGAACAGATGGTCCGCTGGGGAATGCAGGCGGACGATCTCGATGCCATCGCCCGCGAGAATCTCGCCTCCTACTCGCCCGAGCTTCCGGTTCAACTGGTGAACAGCGCCGAGGGCGGACGTGCGGCGATCGTCTCGCGTCAGGACGGCTACGACGCGGCCCGACTCCTCCTGGGAACGCTGCACAAGCGGCTCTCCAAGGAACTTCGCGGCGACTTCTACGTGGCCACGCCCTCCCGCGACATGTTCGTGGCCTTCACCTGCGATCCGCCGGCCTTCGTCGAGCGGCTCCGCGAACGGGTCAATCACGACTATCGCCGGCTTCCCTATCCGATCTCGAACGACCTCTTCGTCGTGACCAGGGATGGAGTCGCCGGCACCAAGCTCGACGTCGCAGCCTGAGTGGCTGCCTCGGCACTCGCTCGCGAATCGAGCTGCACAACTCACTGCTTTCCCTCACCCCTTGGCGACGCTGCTCCCGGCGCCAAGGGGTGGGGTGTTGGAGGAGGGTCGGCTTCGCCGACTCCTGAGGTGTGCCGCGTGCGCGGCACCTTTGTGGCGCTCGGCACGATCAGCCGCTCCGGCTGCGCCTGCGCGGCCGATCGAGTCGAGCGGAAGGATTGCGGAGGCGGGGAGCAGGCGGCTCGCTGCGCGAGCCGGGAGGGGGCTGCAGCGGGTTGCACGACTGGATGCGTGCGCGGAGTTGCTGTGCGATCTGCCTCGCGTGCGCCGCGAGTCGAACGGCGGAGGGTGAGGGTCGTCGTCCGTCGGACAGCATGTTGCATCGCCGCCCTTGGACCGCCGAGCACCAGCTCGGCGAAGGGTCGAACGCGTGACTCACGCGCAATCGTGACGTGGGGACGGAGGCATGGCGGGGCAAGCCAGCCGCGACATCCAGGAACGCCGCGACATCCAGGAACGCCGCGGCATCCAGGAACGCCGCGGCAT
>CAYXKH010000182.1:0-3796 GCA_964465255.1 uncultured Isosphaeraceae bacterium | reverse complement strand
CATCCAGGAACGCCGCGGCATTCGGTCACGTCGTGCGCAGGAGGTTGGTGGTCCCCGCAAATCCCGTCCGTTCACTCGCTCCCTGAACTGCTCGGCTCGATCGACCACGCTGACGAAGTCAGCGCCGTGTCGATCGTGCCGAGCGACAGAGAGGTGCCGCGCACGCGGCACACCTCACACGCGGCGGCGCAGCCGCTGCGCCCCGTCGGCAAATCCGACCCCTACCGTCCACGCCATGCTTCTGCTCGTCGACAACTACGACTCCTTCACCTTCAACCTCGTGCAGCGCATCGGTGAGATCGATCCGAACCTGCCGGTCGAGGTGGTGCGGAACGATCGGATCGACGTCGAGCAGGCCGAGGGAATGGCGCCGAGCCACCTGCTGATCTCGCCGGGGCCGTGCACTCCCAAGGAGTCGGGGGTCTGTCCCTCCCTGATTGCCCATTTTCGCGGCCGCATCCCGATCCTCGGGGTCTGTCTCGGACACCAGACCATCGGCGACCTGCACGGCATGGTGGTCACCCGCGGATCCGTGCCCATGCACGGGAAGACCTCGCCGATCCACCACGACGGCAAAGGCATCTTCGCAGGGCTCTCGAACCCCTTCACGGCAACGCGGTACCACTCGCTGATCGTCGAGCGATCGAGCGTGTCGAGCGACTTCGAGGTCAGCGCCTGGACCGAGGATGGCGTGGTCATGGGGCTCAGATGGCGGGGTGAGGGGGCGCCGATGGACGGGGTCCAGTTCCACCCGGAGAGCTTTCTGACCCTTGAGGGACCGCAACTCCTGCGGAATTACCTCGCCGCGGGCCGTGTTGTCTGTCGGTAATCCTCGGTCGGTGGGTGGGTGGGAGCGCCGTTGCGCTCCAAGCTCTCCCAGCTCTCCAAGCTCTCCCGGCTCTCCCGGCTCTCCCAGCGCTCTTAACCGCCGTGGGCACGCCCCTTTCGGCCGCGGAGGCCACTGCCTCGCCGAACCGTCCCGTACACTTGACCCCTTCACCTGACCCTTCACCTGACCCGACAACTGATCAGACAACTGTCTTGTCACGGGGCCTTCACTGGGCCCCGGCACTCGTCCGGCCAACTCCAACGCCAGCTCGTCCCTGAGCTCTCACCCGAGCGCTCACCTGAGCTTCCATCTGGGAATCACGATGCGCTCGACTCGAACCCTTGCTCCCTCCGCTACTCGTCTTCTGACTGCGCTCTCGCTGGTGGCACTGGCCGCAGGCGCCTTCGCCGCCCCGCAAGCCGCACCGCCGACTGCCCCGCCGACTGCCCCGCCGACTGCGCCGCCAACCCGCACTCCCGCGACTCCGCCCGGGCGTGGCACGGCCACGCCGCCTGCGTCGCGCCCGGCCCCGCCGGCTGCGGTCCCGCCGAAGCGCCTCAGCGGAACGCCCGTCTCGGAGCGTGTGGATGGTCTCCGGCCGCGAGCGGTTCCAGCGAAGACCGCCGTCACCGGAGGTCCCGGCATCTGGTTCGACGTCCTCGACTTCGATTTCGGCCCGATGAGCAACGCCGAGACCCGCAAGACCGTCTTCACCTTCACCAACACCGGCGATGCCCCGCTCGAGTTCAAGGATGTCGTTCCCGCGTGCGGATGCACGCGACCGACCTTCGCCAAGAAGAGCTACGCCCCGGGCGAGATCGGCACCATCGAGATCGCCTTCACGCCGCCGACCGGTGGTCACCAGGCCAAGTCGATCTCGGTCTTCACCAACGCCAAGATGCCCGGGGAGCTGGTCAAGATCCGCGTCATCGGTGAAGTCGAGACGGTGCTCTCCTTCGAGCCTCGAACGTTCGACCTCGGCGAGGTCACGCTTGGCACCTCGCACGACGCCCAGTTCGAACTGCTCGCCGATGCGGAGACGAGCACCTTCGAGTCCGTGACTTCACGCACGCCGCTGATTGCCGCGAAGTTCGTGGAGGGAAGCGTCGCTCCCGGCAAGGCCACGATTGCGCTCTCGCTCGCGGCCGGCGCCCCGTGGGGGTACCTCCGCCAAGGCGCGCTGATGATCACCACCCGCGGCAAGCTCGAGAATGGCGAGACCGTTTCCAAGCAGTTCCCGTTCCGTCTGACGGCGACCGTCGTCGACGACATCAAGGCCAGCACCTACGTGATCCAGTGCGGTTCGAACACGCCCGGAAGCCCCTTCCGCGGCGAGGCGATCATCTTCAGCGCTTCCGGGAAGGAGTTCGAGATCGTCGAAACCAAGGTCGAGCCGCTCGATCCGAACGCCAAGGGTGTCGCCGCGACGCAGTTCAATGCGGTCGAGGTCACCCCATCGACCGATCCGGAGAAGAAGGGCTTCAACCTGATCGTGACCGGCACCGCGGGACAGCGTTCGGGCTTCGTCTCGGGCACGGTCTTCGTGAAGACCCGCGAGAAGGGAAGTCCCGAAATCGTCGAGCGAGCCTTCGGACTCAACGGCCGTGTCGACGAGCCGGGTGCGACCCCGCCGCAGGCCCCGCCGCGTCGCTGAGTGGGAGCGGATCACGATGAACACCATGACCTCACCCGCCGCGTCGTCGTCGGTTGCAGACACCGCTCGACTGATCGTGCTCGACGTTCGTGATGGACGCGTCACGCTCGGTGTCCCGAGGACCGAGTATCGCCTCGACGTGGCCACGACCTCCGCCCTGCCGGCGAATGCCGTCGGTCGCCGAATCGTCGGACGGCTCGAGGGTCGGGCGCTGCGACTTCACCCCGCCTCGGCGGGAGGGCGCTTCATCGAGCCGGCCGACGGCCACCCCCGCATCGTGCAGGGCAGCGTGCGGGCGGTCGATGTGCTGACCCGCCGCATTCTGATCGATGCCGTCGTGCCGATGTCGCTGCGACTCGCGGACGATCAGCCCCTCGAGCAGTTTGCTCCGGGGGCGATGGTGAACTGCTACGTCGAGAGCGGGATGCGCTTCGTTCCCGCCGACTGAGCGGAGAGTGAGGCCATCGCCGGAGCGGGCACGCCCAACGCGTGAGCGCCCATGCCAACTGCGGGAGCGCCCAACAGATCCGCCTCGCACACCAGCGAGTGTGCGGCGGAGCCGCTGCGGAGCGCTCAGGCTCCCCGCCGTCGTGACTACTTCGCCGCCGGCGCAGGTTCGGCAAGGAGGGCCTTGACGACCTCCTCGACGCGGTCGTTGCGCACGTCGAGTGCCCGGAGCTTCCCGGCGCGATCGATCACGTGATAGTCGGGATAGCCGTTCACCTTGTACGCGGTGCTGGTGGCATTTGACGCCGCGTCGGCGATCACGGGATAGGCAATCGACTTGCTCTTGACCATGTCGGCCATCTTCTCGACGCCGCGGGCGTGACAGACACCGATGAGAACCAGCCCCTGATCGGCGTACTTCGCCGCGATCTCGTTGTTCTTCGGGATGCTGGCGATGCAGGGACCGCACCAGGTCGCCCAGAAGTCGAGGACCACGACCTTGCCGCGGAGCGACGCCAGCTCCAGCGGTTGGCTGTTGATCCAGGTGGTGCCGGTTGGAAGCGCCGGCGGTGCCGCCAGCGCCGCCAGCGGCGCCAGCGCCTTGCGCTGGGTCTCGTTCCCTTCGAGCCACTCCGGCTTGATGACCCCGGGGACGACGGCAGGCGTTGACTCGGCGGGCGCGGGCTTCCCACTCTCAGCAGGGCCATCAGCAGGGAAATCCGCAGGGCTGGCCGCGAAGAAACCACTCTGCCAGTCTGGTGAGAGAGGAGCGTTCGAGCTCGTCGTCGCGTCGGACTTCGGCGGTGCGGCGGGGGGCGCCTCGGCCGGTGGCGGGGTTGCGGGCTTCTGATCGGATGGCGGCGGGG
>CAYXKH010000181.1:0-6284 GCA_964465255.1 uncultured Isosphaeraceae bacterium | reverse complement strand
AGCCGCTACGGAGCGCTCAAACTACTCACAAATCCCCGTCTGCCAGAAGAGGAAGCTGTACAGGTCCGCGGCTTCCTTGACCCGCGCTGCCAACGGCTTGCCCTGTCCGTGTCCGGCTTCGCGGTCGACCCAGAGGAGAATCGGGTCTTCGCTGAGGTCGTTGCCGGCGACGGCCTGCATGAGCGCCGCCATCTTGCGGGCATGGAGCGGGTGCACGCGACTGTCGTTCTCTCCGGCGGTGAAGAGGACCGCTGGGAACTTGGTGCCGGGCTTGACGTTGTGGTACGGCGAGTAGGCCCGCAGCCACTTGAACTGGGCGGCGTCTTCCGCCGATCCGTACTCCGGCACCCAGAAGCGGGCCATCAGGAAGTTCTGATAGCGGAGCATGTCGAGGAGCGGGACTGCGGAGACGACTGCGGCGTAGAGATCCGGGCGCTGCGTGGCGGCGACGCCGGTCAGCAGACCGCCGTTGCTCCCGCCGAGGACCGCGAGATTCGCCGGAGCGGTGTAGCCGGCCTTGATCAGATGTTCGGTCGCCGCGTACAGATCGTCGAAGACGTTCTGCTTGTTCCCGAGCATGCCCGCCTGGTGCCACGCCTCGCCGTATTCGCCGCCGCCGCGAAGCGTGACCTGCACGTAGACGCCGCCCTGTTCGAACCACGCGAATCGGGCGGGGTTGAAGGAGGGAGTCATCGAGGCGTTGAAGCCGCCGTAGCCGTAGACCAGGGTCGGGTTGGCGCCGTTCCTGGCGAGACCCGAGCGATGCACGATGAACATCGGGATCCGGGTCCCGTCCTTCGACGTGCAGAACTCCTGGTGCACTTCGACGGTCGAGGGATCGACGGGAACATCGGGGCGGGCCCAGAGCGTGCGCTCGCCGTCGGCGAGGTCGATGCGATAGACGCTCGTCGGTTCGTTGAAGCTGGTGTAGGAGATGAAGGCCTCGGTGCGATCCTCGTTGGTGGCAATCGCCGCGGTTCCAAGGCCGGGGAGCTTCACCTCGCCGAGCGGGGTGCCGTCGAAGCGGAACTGCTCCATCCGCGTGGTCGCGTCCTTCTCGTACTCGACGATCAAGCGCCCGCGGGCGTGATCGACGCCGGTGAGCACCGCATCGGGACGCTCCTTGATGAGCGTCTTCCAGCCTTCGCGGTTCGGATTGGTCAGATCGATGGCCAGGAGTCGTCCATTGGGCGACTCGAACGTCGTCAGCACGTAGGCGGTGTCGCCGGCGACCACCGCGGGGGTGAAGCGGCCGTTGAGGCCGTCGGCAATCGCCACCGGGGCGAGCTCGCCGCTGCGCCGCCACTCGGCCACGTCGATCACCGAGAGATCGTTGCGGGCCCAGCCATCGGTGAGGCCCATCAGAATCCAGCGACCATCGTCGGAGAGATTCGCGAAGGGGATGCGGCTCGGAATGGTCTGACGGGACAGCACCGAATCGGTGCGATGGTGTCGACCAAGCGTGTGGAACCGGACGGTGCGCGAATAGGCGTCCTCGGGGCGCTCGAGCTGGCTGTAGAGGAACCCCGTGCCGTCGGGCGTCCAGCCGCCGAAGGAGATCTTGCCGGGGATCTCGTCGGAGAGCCACTGCGTGTCGTCGACCGAGAGCACGTGCAGCGTGGTCATCTCGCTGCCGGCGTAGGAGAGCCCGAAGGCGATGTGCGAGCCGCTCTTGTTCGGGTACCACCAGTCCAGCGAGTAGAGCCCCTTGGCATCAAGTGCGCTGACGTCGAGCAGCGTGAACGGTTCGCCGTTGTGGCTCTCGCGCATCAGGAGCATCGGCTGGTTCGCGGTGCCCTTGCGCTCGGTGTAGAAGTAGCGCGTGCCGCGGGTGACCGGGGCGGAGACCGAACCGACGGTCATCAGGCTGGCGAGCCGCTCCTCCAGGGCCTTGCGGCAGGGGAGGCCGCCGAGCACCGCGGCGGTGTATTCGAGCTGGGCGGTGGTCCACGTCTTGACCTCCTCGCTCTCGCTCTCGAGCTTCTCGAGCCAGCGATAGTTGTCGACGACCGCCTCACCATGGAGCGTCTCCGTGACCGGCTCGACGCGGGTTGCGGGCGGCGCTGGCGGCGCGAGAACGACGAGCGAGAGGAGCAGGGAGTGGAGCATGGCGTGTGAATGGAAGGCTGCGATACGGGGAAACGGGGGAGGAGTATTGGACGCGAGCGAGGGTGCGGCCAGGGGAGGATTCACCAGAGGGTGCGGACGCGGATCGTCTCCGGAACGGTGTCGAGGCCCTGCTTCACCGATTCTCCGGAACTGGGGTCGACGTCCAGAATCACGTAGCTGAGATCGCCGCTGCTCTGGAGGAACTCGGCGTTGATGTTGACGCCGAGCTGGGCCAGCATCGTGTGCATTCGTCCCAGCACGCCGGGAACGTTGTGGTGGAAGTGGAGAATACGGTGCTGTTCCGCCCGCACCAGGGGCAGATCCACCTCGGGGACGTTTACCGCGGTGGTCGTCGAACCGTTGCGTATGAAGCGCACCAGCTTGGCGATCACGTCGCGGGCAATCGACTCCTGGGCCTCTTCGGTGCTGCCGCCGATGTGCGGCGTCAGGAGCACGTTGGGCAACCCGGCCAGGGGGCAGGTGAAGGCGCCCTTGGATTCCTCGGGCTCGGACGGGAAGACGTCGACTGCGGCTCCCGAGATGTGGCCTGAACGGAGTGCATCGGCGAGGGCGTCGAGGTCGACGACGCTGCCCCGAGCGTTGTTGATCAGGTGGGCGCCGGGACGCATCAGGGCCAGCTCGTCCCGCCCGACCAGGTTCTCGGTGAGCGGGGTCGCCGGAACGTGGATCGAGACGATGTCGCTCGAGGCCAGCAGGTCCTCGAGCGAGGCTCGGGCGACGGCGTTTCCCATCGGAAGCTTGGGGGCGATGTCGTAGTACTGCACCCGAAGACCGAGGGCCTCGGCCAGCACCGAGACCTGCGAGCCGATGTGGCCGTATCCGACGATGCCAAGCGTGCGCCCGCGGACCTCGTGGGCCCCGGCGGCGCTCTTGTCCCAGGCCCCGGCGTGCAGGGCGGCGCTCTTGTCGCCGAGCCGCCGCGCCAGGGCGATGATCTCGGCGATGGTGAGTTCGGCGACGCTTCTGGTGTTCGAGAAGGGGGCGTTGAAGACCGCGACCCCGCGGCGACCGGCGGTCCGCAGATCGACCTGATCGGTGCCGATGCAGAAGCAGCCCACGGTCAGAAGACGCGGCGCTGCGGCGAGAAGTTCGGCATCGAGGCGGGTCTTGGAGCGGATGCCGACGACGTCGGCGCGGCCGAGCGCCTCGCGCAGGGCCTGGCGCGACAGGGCGTTGCCGTGCCGCTCGACCGAAAAGCCGAATCCGCGAAGGGCCTCTTCTCCGGCGGGATGGATGTTCTCGAGGAGAACGGCGTGAAGTGGCGTGGCGGTCATGCGAAGTGGGAAGTATGCGTCAGCCGACCACGTCGGGGAGGGCCGACATCGCGGCGGTCAGGTTCTTCGGGCCGCTTGCGGTGATCAGGACGTCGGCCTCGTAGTGCACCGCGAGGGAGCCATCCGCGGTGAAGATCGGCCATCGTCCGCGGTCGCTGCGGGTTTCGGTCGAGCTCAGGGCGATCATCGGCTCGACCGCGACCAGCATGCCGGGAGTCCAGCGCTTGACGGCGTCGGGCCATTCCTCGGGATAGCTGGGCTCGACGTTGGAGATGAACGGCGGCGCGTGCAGCGACCGGCCGATGCCATGGCCGCCGAGACCGCGCACCAGGCAGTAGCCCTTCTCCCTTTCGACGTAGCCCTGCACGGCTCGGGCCCAGTCCAGGAGCGGTCGACCCGGGCGCATCGCCTCGATGCCGCGACGCAGGGATTCACGCCCGCACTGCATCAGCGCGAGCATGGTGTCGTCGGCCTCGCTGATTGCGTAGGTCCACGCTGCGTCGCCGATGAAGCCGAGCTTGCGGACACCGATGTCGACGGAGAGCAGGTCGCCCGGCCGCAGCGGCGTCTGCGACATGGTGTGGGTGCCATGGACGATGCAGTCGTTGAGCGAGAGGCAGGCGTGACTCGGATACGGAGGCAGGCCGCGCAGTCGATAGTCGATGAAGCAGCTCTTGGAGCCCAGATCGTCGAGCGATCGTTCGACGAAGGCATCGATCTCGGAGAGGAGCAGGCCCGGGCGGAGGTACTCCACCAGTCGCTCGTGGGTCTTGACGACACAGTCCGCCGCAATTTCGGCGGCGGCGATGTCTCTCTCGGCGGTGACCAGATTGGGCCGGGTCAACATGGGCGGGGATGGTACGGCCTCTCACACCCGTGGCGTGAGCGGCTCGACGCCGATTGGGCGACCGCCGATGGTCACCAGCGCCGGGCACGGTCCGCAGACCTCGAAGCCCAGCTCGCGCTCGTCGCGGAGATCGAGAAGCTGGAGGTCGGCGCGCTTCCCCTCCTCGATCGATCCGACCTCGTCCTGCAGTCCGAGCAGGCAGGCGGCGTTCCAGGTCGCAGCGGTGATCGCCTCCGCAGGGAGCAGTCGCAGCCGCCGCGAGGCCAGGGCAATCGCGAAGGCCAGCGAGGGCGAGGGCCCGGTTCCGGGGTTGTAGTTCGAGGCCAGTGCGATGGCAGCGCCGGCATCGACGAGGTCGCGGGCAGGGGCGAACCGACCATCGAGTTCGAAGCCCGAGCAGGGGAGGAAGACCGCAATCGTCTCGCTGCGGGCCAGATGCTGGAGGTCGCTCGCCGCCAGCGCCTCCAGATGGTCGATGCTGGCCGCGCCCATTTCGACTGCGAGTCGAGTCATGCCGAGGCTGTTGAACTGATCGGCGTGGACCCGCAGCCGGCAGCCCAGATCCAAGGCGTTTTCGAAGAGTCGCCGGGTGTCGGCCAGCGACCAGGCGCCCTTCTCGCAGAAGGCATCGCAGGCGATTCCCGGGAACTCCTGAGCGACTGCGGGCAGCGTCTCGTTGATGGTTGTTTCGATGAAGTTCGGGTCGGCCGGATCGATCGCATGGGCCCCGAGGAAGGTCGGAACCACGATCTGCGGGGCATCGCCGCCGTTGTCTTCGGAGACCGAGCGAATCGCCCGAAGCATCTTGAGTTCGTCTTCGGGTGTGAGTCCGTAGCCGCTCTTCACTTCGACGGTGCCGGTGCCCAGACGAGCCATGCGCTGGAGCCGTTCGGTCAGGAGCGCCGCCAACTGCTCCTGCGAGGCGGCCCGCACGGCGCGCACCGTCGACATGATCCCGCCGCCGGCGGCGATGATCTGGAGATAGGTGGCGCCGCCGAGGCGGAGGTCGAACTCGTCGAGGCGATGTCCGGCCCAGCAGGCGTGGGTGTGACAGTCGACGAAGGCGGGCATGAGAATGCGCCCTTCGGCCTCGATGACCTCCTCGTCATCGAGGGGTTCCAGCGGAGTCGCGGAGACCCGCCGGATGCGGTCGCCCTCGAGACGCACCGACCCGCGCTCGATCACCCGCAGATCGCGCAGGGCTCCGCCGCGCCGCGGGGCCGATTCCTCCTCGCGTGCGGCGAGGGTCAGTACTCGGGCATCTCGAATGAGCACGGTCGAAGGGTACCAGCGGTCCCCGGGGTCTCCGACGAGTTGGACCCTTTCGACCCGGCGATTCGAGGCCCACGCCTTCTCCTGACCCCCCTTACCCTGACCCTGCGATGCTTCTGGTTCTTGTTCGCCATGCTCTGGCCGAAGAGCGCGATTCCTCGCGCTGGCCCGACGATTCCCTCCGTCCCCTCACGCGGCGGGGACGAAGGCGATTCACGCAGCAGGCTGCGGCGCTGGGCGGCGGTGTAAGGCGCGTCGATTGCCTGCTGAGCAGCGGGTACGAGCGGGCGTGGGCGACCGCCACGCTTCTGGCAAGGCACGCCGGAACTCCGAAGCCGCGGCGGGAGACCTCCCTCGAAGGGGAGCGGATCGAAGACGCCTTCGAGGCCATCCGCCGGGAGGCGGCGCGGCTTGGCGACGACGCGGTCCTCGCCCTCGTGGGGCACGAACCGATGCTCTCGCACCTGGCCGCGCACCTGCTCGCACCGACTCGATCGAGCGACGCGAGCGTGGCCAGTCCCGTCAAACTCACTCCCTCCGAACCCCGTCCCGTCAAACCCCGCCCCGTCAAACTGCGAAAGGGAGCGATGCTCGGGCTGCGGCTCGGTCGTTCGCTTGAACCGGGCGATGCGACCCTCCTCTGGCTGCTCGACCCGCGCTTCACCCGCCCGACCTGAGGGGGTCTCGGACGCGCGGCCGTGGCGGCCATGTCGACCGTTCGAGTGCGGGGTCGGTGCAGCGCGACTGCCGCTCGGGACGGT
>CAYXKH010000180.1:0-6298 GCA_964465255.1 uncultured Isosphaeraceae bacterium | reverse complement strand
CGGCGGTACCGGGCTCGGCGGCGCTGCGGGCGTGATTCGTTCACGGCGTTGCGTGCCACGTGCTTCCGCTCGAGGGCCGCAAGGCTGGGACGAACTCGTCCGCGCTCGGTGTGTGCCACGGTCGGCTCGCCCGACCGTGCTTCCGTCGGACAGCGCACGCCTTCTCACCGACCCAAGGGAACGAACGAACGGCTGGGCAAGCCAGCCGTGGCATTCAGAAACCGTGCCATCCAAGCGCCCCCGTCAAACGCTCGGCGTGTACAGGACTTGCTCGCGTGCGAGTTCCGCCTCGCCAGCGACGGGACGCGCCGACTCCGCTCCGGCACGCCTCTCACCTCGTGCCGCCAGCAATCGACCGATTGCCATCAACGGGAAGTAGAGCCTGTAGAGGTGATAGCGGAGATAAAACACCTTGGGGAAGCCGGTCCCGGTGAACTCGGTCTCGACCCATGAGCCCGGCGGGTCGCCATCGGGATTCAGCTCCGCACTCGCTGCATCGCGGACCGTGAGTTGGGTGCGGGCGAGCCAGAGGCATGCACGAAGCAGATCGGGATCGTCGGGACCGAAGATCTCCTGGAGAATCATCGCCGCCCACGCCGTCTGCGATGCGGTGCTCGGGCCCGTTCCCTTGAGCGACGGATCGACGTAGCTGTTGGCGGTCTCGCCAAAGCTGCCGTCCTCCTTCTGCACGCTCTTGATCCATCGACCGGCGCGCTGGATCCACTCGCTCTGGCGCGGTTCGCCGCAGCGGATGGGGCCGATCACCGCCTGCCACGTGCCATAGATGTAATTGACGCCCCAGCGACCGAAGAAGCATCCCTCGGGTTCCTGCCGCGACCTGATGTAGTCGACGGCGCGGCGGATGGGCGTCATCCCGAAGTCGCTCGCAGCACCACTGTCCGAATCGCCGGCTCCGCGCATCGCATCCGCCAAGCCGTTCCAGCTCAGACACTCGAGGACCCGTCCGGTGATGTCCGGGCACGAGGGATCCTGCATCGCGTTGTGATCCGCGAAGGGCACGTACTCGAGAATCTCGCGATGGGTGGTCTTGTCGAAGGCGGCCCATCCGCCGTCGTCGTTCTGCATCGCCAGGATCCACGCCACGCCGCGGGCCGCCGCGGCTTCGTTGGCGGGGCCGCCGGCGCGGCGCAGCGACATCGCCACCATCGCGGTGTCGTCGACATCGGGGTACCACGCGTTGTGGTACTCGAAGTACCACCCGCCAGTGGGCGCATCCGCCGCGACGTTGGCCGCCCAGTCGCCGCGAAAGCGACACTCGCGACGGCGAAGCCATGCTGCGGCCGCCTCGACCGATGGATCGGACTCGTCGAGGCCGCAATCGGCCAGGGCGTAGAGAGCGATGCCGGTGTCCCAGACCGGCGAGAAGCACGGCTGAATGCGGATGCATGGGCCTCCGCCGCGCCCTGCGGAGAGAGCGTCGAGCTTGCCGTCTTCGATCAAGAACTCGTCGAGCTCGCGTTCGGCGCGGCGGATCACCGGATGCGAGCGCTCGTAGCCCAGGGCCTTGAAGGCGATCTGGAGATAGACCATCGGCGGGAAGATCGCCCCGAGACCCGCAGTCGTCGAGACTCCGTCCTGACCGGCGCGCTTCAGGATCCACGCTTCGGCGGCGCGGATCGCTCGGCCGCGGAGCGGCGTGCCACCGAGCGGGTGGAGCCACTTCAGGATCGAATCGACGGCCATGAAGAAGCGTCGCCAGCCGGGCGGCGCGTCGCGCTTGCCTTGCAGCCTGCGCCGCGCGGAGTCGTCGAGAAAGAGCTCGTCGATCGACTGCTCGGGCGAGAGCCTCCGCGTGGGCCGAAGGGTCACGACCAGAGCCAGCGGCAGGATCATGGTGCGGGTCCACGCACTGACCTTGTCGAGGTGGAAGTAGCACCAGCGAGGAAGGAAGACGACCTCCGGCGGAATCGCCGGCACGGCGCTCCAGGGCACCTGGCCAAGACACGCCAGATAGAACATCGAGAAGGTGTTGATCTGTTCGGCGCCACCGAGCGCGTGAATCAGCTCGCGAGCCGCGCCCATGTGCGGGGCATCGGGACGATCGCCGGCGAGCTTGAGACAGAAGTAGGCCTTGACCGTGGCGCTGAGGTCGACTGCCGAACCGGGGTATTGCCCCCAGCCGCCATCCGTCCGCTGCTGCAGGCGAAGCTGGTCGACGATCCTGCCGATCGTCTCGGGCCCGCGTCCATCGGCGAGAGCCTCGCGCTCCTGACCGAGAATCCACTTCATCAGGAGGTACTCGGACTGAAGAATCGAGTCGCCTTCCAGCTCACCGCACCAGTGACCATCGTCGCGCTGCAGCGACCGCAGCGCCTCGAGTGCGCCCTCGCGAGCGCGGAGGAGTTCTGCTCGTTCCCGCGGAGGGAGTGATCGCGGAGGGAGTGGAGGAGTCGAACCGCTCATGAAGGGCGGGATGGTAGTGGCGCGGGAGCGCGGGGGACGTGAAGTGGATTGGGTGGCGCGTGGATCGGAGTGAGGGTGGGCACCTGGGATGCGTTGCGGCGCCACGCTTTCGCGAGCGCCAGCGAGCAGGGGCCGCGGCCCCCGACGCATCTGCTCCGCGCACGCATCCAATCGTGCAACCCACTGCTGCTCCCTTCCGCGAGCGCAGCGAGCGCCTCCTACTCCTCCTTCAACTTGTTCCGCGCTCGGACGAGTGCCCGCTTCTCCACCGCACTCGGGGTCGGGAAGGCGAGTCGCAGTGTCTTGATCGACTTGGTCACGATCTCGGCGACGAGTGTCCGAGTGATCCACTTGTGGTCGGCGGGGATCACGAACCATGGGGCGTGGGCGGTGCTGGTGGCCGAGAGGGCGAGTTCGTACACCCTCATGTATTCGTCCCAGTGCTCCCGTTCGGCGACATCGGCGTGCGAGAACTTCCAGTGCTTGTCGTCGTTCTCCAGTCGCTCGAGGAATCGGCGGCGCTGCTCCTCCTTGGACACGTTCAGGAAGAACTTGAGGATCACCGTGCCGCTCCTGACGAGGTGTCGTTCGAACGCATTGATGTCGTCATACCGCCCTGCCCAGAAGGCCTTGTTGATCTGACTGGGCGAGATGTCGCGGTCCCCGAGGAGCTCGGGATGGACGCGGGTGACGATCACGTCCTCGTAGTGCGAGCGATTGAAGATGGTGATCATTCCCCGGGGAGGCACGACCTTCATCTGTCGCCACAGGAAGGGATGATCCAGCTCCTCCGTGGAGGGACGCTTGAACGAATGCACCCTGCATCCCTGGGGATTCACGCCGCGCATCACGTGCTTGATGGTGCCGTCCTTGCCGGCGGCGTCCATCGCCTGGAAGACGATGAGGACGGCGTGGGTGTTCGAGGCCCAGAGCAGCTCCTGGGCGTCGGCGAGCCCGTCGAGGGTCTTCTCGAGGTGGACCCTGGCCCGGTCGATGAGGTCCTCATGACCGAGCTTCTTCATCTCGGCGGTGCCTGCCCAGGCGGGATCGTGGTCCTTCAACCGCATCGGGCGGCCGGGGGCAACTCTGAAGGTTCGCAGAAGAGACTCTCGAGTCGACGTGTTCATGAATGCTCCGATCCCTGACGCGCCCTCACATTGCTGTGATGAGCGCCGTGCGGCCTGCGAACGAGAGTACCATCGACCCGATGCCGCCGACGGGAGAAGAGAAGAGAGCGCGGTCCCCGCGGGCCACTGCGGCGATGAGCGGTCACTTCGACACGCTGACCGCCGCTCGCCAGGTCGCCGAGTCGCTGGCCACCACGCTCTTCGCCCCCTGCGACCTGCTGCTTCTCTTCGGCAGCTTCCACCACCGCGCCGCCTTGGGCGACGCCGCGACCATCATCCGCGAGCGGCTCGACGGACCGATTGCGCTCGGCGTGACCGCGGAGAGCGTCATCGCCAACGCCACCGAACTCGAAGGAGTCAGCGGGATCTCGGCCCTGGCGCTCTCGCTTCCGGGTGTCGGGATCCACTCGTTTCGGATCTCGCAGCGCGATCTCTCGCCGAGTCCGACACCGCGGCTTCCTCCGGGACTTGCGGCCGGAATGGTGCCCTCCCTGCCCTCCCAGCTTGCTCCCAGTCTCGCGTGGCTCAACGAGCCCGATGCCCCGCGCCGAGCACGCGAACTCTTCGGAGTGACCGCAGATCATCGGGCCACGATCCTCTTCGCCGACCCCTTCACGATGCCCATGGATGCCCTGCTGCGGGCGCTCGGACCGACAGAGGGATTCCCCGCGGTCAACGTGATCGGCGGCTTCGCCAGCGGGGCCGGGGCGCCCTCCAACAACGTGCTGCTGCTCGACGACCTCGCCGATGACGCCGGGGCGATCGGCGTCTCGCTTTCGGGCCCGGTGCGCATCGATCCGCTGGTGAGTCAGGGGTGTCGCCCGATTGGTTCACCAGTCATCGTGACTCGCCGGGTCCACAACACCATCTTCGAACTCGGCGGCCGACCGGCTCTCGAAGTGGTCGAGGAGATGGCCTCGCGACTGCCGGAATCGGAGCGGGCACTGCTGGGCAAGGGCGTCATGCTCGGACTCGTCGTCAACGAGTACAAGGCCCGCTTCGGACGCGGTGACTTCCTGATTCGCACGATCGTGCAGGGCGACCGCAAGAGCGGAACGATCACCCTGAACGACGAGCCCCGAGTCGGTCAGACGGTGCAGTTCCACGTCCGCGATCAGCGCATCGCCGACGAGGATCTGCGGCTCCTGCTCGATGCCGAGGAACTCGACACCCCCCCGCTTGCGGTCATGCTCTTCGCCTGCAACGGTCGTGGAACTCGACTCTTCGACGAGGCCAATCACGACGCCGCGCTCATCCATCGACGACTGAACGAAGCGCCGACCGCGGGCTTCTTCGCCGCGGGCGAGTTCGGCCCAATCGGCGGGCGCTCCGCGCTGCACGGGCAGACGCTGGTTGCGGGGATCGTGCGGGCGGAGCAGTCGTAGCGCCGTCGCGGCGAAGCAGGCCCCTCGACTCAGTCGCGCTCGATGAGCATGGTCACCGCGTTGCCGCCACCGAGGCAGAGGCTGGCGATGCCGCGCTTCCCGCCGGTCCGCATGAGATGGTGGATCAGGGTCACCAGCACGCGGGCGCCGCTGGCGCCGATTGGGTGACCCAGAGCGATCCCGCCGCCACCGATATTGAGCTTCGACTCGGGAATCCCGAGGGCCGCGATGTTGCAGAGGATCTGGGCGGCGAAGGCCTCGTTGATCTCGAAGAGATCGATGTCGGCGACGGTGAGCTTGTTCCGCTTGAGGATGGCGTCGATTCCGAGCTTGGGACCCCAGAAGAGCTCCTTCGGAGCGACACCCACCGTGCCCGAGTCGACGATCCTGACCAGCGCCGCGGCTCCGATTGCCTTGGCGGCGTCGGCGCTGGCGACGATCAGGGCGGCGGCCCCGTCTGAGATCTGTGAGGCATTGCCGGCGGTGACGGTGCCGCTCTTGTCGAAGGCCGGACGCAACCTGGCCAACTGCTCGAGGGAGCTGTCGGCGCGGAACCCTTCGTCGGCGTCGCAGCCGGTCTTCTGTCCGAGCTGCTCGGCGCTGAGCGGAATCATCTCCTTGCGGAAGAGGCCCTCGGCGGTCGATTTCGCGGTGCGCTGGTGGCTCTGCACCGAGAATCGATCCTGCTCGGCGCGGGTGATTCCGTGCTTCACGGCGATGTACTCGGCGGCGTTCCCCATTGGCCAGCCCTCGAAGGGGCAGGTCAGACCATCGGCGGCCATGTGGTCGACAAGCTCGCCGCTTCCGTACTTGATTCCGTTTCGCACGTGCACCAAATGAGGCGCGAGGCTCATCGTCTCCATGCCTCCCGCGACCGCCATCTGGGTGTCGCCGGCGCGGATCGACTGGGCGGCGAGCATGACCGCCTGAAGGCCCGACCCGCACACCTTGTTCACGGTCATGGCGTTGAGCGTGTCGGGGAGACCGGCACCGAGCCCGGCCTGTCGCGCGGGGTTCTGGCCGAGGCCGGCCTGCAGCACGCTTCCCATGATGCACTCGCCGCAATGGCCGTACTCGCCGCTCGCGCCGATTCGCTCCTTTGCCCCAGGAACATCAGCCAAAACAGCCTCGATTGCTATGGCGCCGAGGCGGGTCGCCGGCGTGCGGCTGAGCGACCCCATGAACTTCCCGATGGGGGTGCGGCGAGCGGCGATGATGACTGGGTGGGTCATGAGGGGGCCTGTTCGACTCTGAGGCGGGGCGGATCGTGGTTCCACTGACGCCGGGGCGCGGGCTCCGGAGGAGTTCGGCGGACTGGGACGGACTGGGACGGACTGGGACGAATGGGGTTCGGCCGCGCCG
>CAYXKH010000179.1:2440-6335 GCA_964465255.1 uncultured Isosphaeraceae bacterium | reverse complement strand
CGGCGCCGGCGCCGATCAGCGTGGTGCCGCGCACGATGCACACGGCGTTGCTCTTCAAGTGCTTGGAGATGACCACCCCGAAGGCGGCGCTGCGGACGAGGGCCCGCTGGTCGGAGTCGCCGATGGTGCTCCCGGCGCCTGCGGTGGCCAGGCGCCACGTGGCGGGATCGGGGAGGGCGATGTCGCGCTCCTCTACCAGCAGTCCGCCGGGGATCGAGCGGATCATCAGCGCCGCTCGGCGCTCGGCACGATCGAACTCGCCCACCGCGAGCAGTCGCACGTTCTTCCAGCGCTCGCCGATCAGGCGAAGGGCGTCCGGGGCGAAGCTCGGGGCGACGATCACTTCGAGGAACTTCTCGCCCTGAGTGATGGCCCTGGCCGTATCGAGATCGACCTCGGCCGAGAGCGCCACGATTCCGCCGTACGCCGCCAGAGGATCTCCGGAGTAGGCCTCGGCGAAGGCCTCCTCCAGACGCTCGGCGATGGCGGCGCCGCAGGGATTGGTGTGCTTGACGACGACTGCGGCGAAGCCTCGACGCGACCCGTCGGCGAAGGCGGCGCTCCCCATCAGGTGGGTGAGATCTTCCACGACCTCCAAGGCTGCGGACGCGTCGAGCAGGTTGTTGTAGCTGAGCTCCTTGCCGTGCAGCAGCGGGTGGCCCGCAACGCTCGCTCCGGCAGCGCCGGAGTGCGCAGGCGACGTCGAGGAGAAGACGTAGAGGGCCGCGTTCTGGTGGGCGTTCTCGCCGTATCGCAACGAACTCTGCCACGAGGCGTCGGCAAGTGTTGGCGGGAATGGCGCAGTTGGATCGCCGCCGCCGCCAGCTCCGCCGCCAGTTCTTGAGGCGGCCTCGCCCGAGGCCGCCAGATACGCGGCAATCGCCGCGTCATAGGCCCCGGTGCGGGCGAACGCCGAGGCGGCGAGTGCCCGGCGAAGCGAGAGCGGAATCGAACCCTTGGTGGCATCCAGGGCCTCGATGACCGAGGCGTACTGGGTTGGATCGGTGATGACGGCGACGAAGTCGCTGTTCTTGGCCGCGGAGCGGACCATCGAGGGGCCACCGATATCAATCTGCTCGATCGCCTCGGGGAGTGAAACACCGGGTCGGGCCACGGTCTGTTCGAAGGGGTAGAGGTTGATGCAGACCAGATCGATGGGGGCGATGCCGTGGGCCGCCATCGAATCGACATGGTCCGCGTTGTCGCGGCGGGCGAGAAGGCCGCCGTGCACCTTGGGGTGCAGGGTCTTGACGCGACCGTCCATCATCTCCGGGAAGCCGGTCACCGCTTCGATTGGCGTGACCTCCAGCCCGGCGTCGTGCAGGGCCTTGGCGGTGCCGCCGGTCGAGATCAACTCGACCCCGTGGCGGCGGAGCGCCCGGGCCAGTTCCACCACGCCGCCCTTGTCGCTGACCGAGAGGAGGGCCCGCCGAATGCGGACGAGTTCAGGTGCAGCCTGCTGCGTCACTCGATGGTCCGGTGACGCGGCGGCGGCGCTCATTGGGGCACCAGACGAATCAGTCGACCATCGGCGGATGCTGCGTACAGATCGCCATCGATTGGAGCCGTGACCTTGAGGACCTCGACCTGCGGCAGGGGAATGCGATCAACGGTCGCGCCGCGGCGATCGAGGGTCGAGAGAACCCGATTGGTCTCGTCCCAGACCAGGAGCTTCGAGCCCTTGCGTCCGATGACCTCGCCGGTCACGTCCTTGTTGACCCAGACCTTGCGCCCATCGGGCTGGTCGGTGACGAAGGCCTCGAAGGCGACCAGACCCTCGCTGGGAATGCGCTGGAAGAGCAGATCTTCGAGAAGGAACGGGCCGGTCCGCAGCGGAGCGTCGTTGAAGAACTTCCACACGGTCTGACCGTCGGCGAGGCGCATGGCCCAGAGGTACTGGTCCTCGCCGGCAACGAAAAGCATGCCGTCGCCCGCGGCGGGTCGAGCCGAGATGCCCGAGAGGAGGCGCTTCCGCCAGATGGTCTGGGCCGAGCGGGCATCCATCACCGCCACCTCGCCGACGCTGCTGACCACCGCGATGTCGCTGCCGACGATCACCGGCGGCACCCGGATCGATCCGTCGAGGGCGTTGATCTTCCAGACCTGACCGACGCGCAGTTCGTGCCAGATGACCTCGCCGGTGCGACCGCCGAAGACGAAGAAGCGGCCGGCTTCGGTCGCGGCGGTGTTGGCGATCCGATTGAACTTGTGCTTCTCGATCTGAGCGCCGTTGGATGCATCGACCACGAACATGGTGCCTTCGGTTGGCACGAAGATCCGATCCCACTCCGCCGTGGTCAGGCGGGTGATCGAGAGCATTCGGTCAATTGCGCTTCCGACCGGCGACTGCCACACTCGGCGGCCGTCGTCGACTCGGATCCGCGAGAGCAGGTTCCGCGTGTCGAGCACCATCACTGCGTCGCCCTGCACGGCGAACTGGTTCACGGTGGAGTTCGGGCCGATGACTCCACTGGTCTCCCAGTCGATCCGATAGCCCAGCGTGCGGGCTGCGGCTGGGCCGATGACCATCCGCGCATCGAGGGTTTCGGCAGTCACCTCTCCCACGGTGGCAGTGGTTCCGGAGCTGGTCGCGGCGGTCGCGTCGGCCGCGGGGCTCTCCGATTGCGGCGAACTCTCGCACGCTCCGAGGAGACCGGCGGTCACGCAGGCAAGGAGCCAGAGCGGCCGCGCGCAGCGCGGGCGCCGGGGCGAGTCAATCGGCGAGAGCCGGGTGGGCAGGATCGACGATTGGGAACGGCAGAACCCGCTGGCAAGGGTCATGGAGAACTCCGGGACTGCGCAGCGGACCGGCCGCGCGGGGATCGCGGAGTATCGAGAGCGCCCGGTGCATCGTCAAGGCGGAACGGCGCGGCGGCCGGCCGCGCCTCCCGGCGGGCGCGGCAATGGGGCGGTCGACCCAGCGATGGGACGCAGCCCGCATTTCCTGTAGATTCCCTGCTGCGAATCGCCCCCAGCGACACTCCCTCCCATGTTCACCGGCATCATCGAGCAGTACGGTCGGATTCACGCAATCCGGGTCGAGACCTTCGCCACGCGGCTGGTGATCGATCCCGGCGACTGGTCCTATGCGCCGGCGGTGGGGGACAGCGTCGCCGTGAATGGATGCTGTCTGACCTTCGCGGCGGTGGAGTCGGGCTTCTGGGCATTCGATGTGATCCGCCAGACCCTCGAGGTCACCACCCTCGGCGAACTGCGGCCGGAGGCGACGGTCAATCTCGAACGCGCCGCGACGCCGATGACCCTGCTGGGCGGGCACCTGGTGCAGGGCCACATCGACGGCGTCGGCTGCGTGCTCGCGGTCACCAGCGACCCGACGCAGTGGCGGGTGCGGATCGGCGCCCCTCTGGCCATGCGTCCGCTCCTGATCGACCGGGGCAGCGTCACCGTCGATGGCGTCTCGCTGACGATTGCGGGCCTGGGACCGGACTGGTTCGAGGTGGCCCTGATTCCAACGACCCTTTCGAAGACCACTCTGGCAACGCGAACCATCGGCGACCGCGTCAATCTCGAGAGCGACTGCCTGGTGCGGGCGGTCGCGTCGGTGGTCGCCCACACCATGGCGGCACCGGCGCGTTCAGAGTCCGCGACCACACCCGACTGAGTGCAGGCGACGACTCAGTGCCACCACGACGGGGCGTGCTGCTCCCTGGGCACGCGGGCGAGGATCGTGCACACGCCGAAGGACATGTCGCAGCAGGGGCCGCAGCCGCGGCCGCAGCGCTCCACGCGACTCGCTCCGCCGCCGAGGGGGCCTCGGACTGCTCGGAAGCAGGATCGTTCCGAACCTCCCGAGAGCACCGCGTTCGATCGACCGGTTGCGTCTCCACTTCTCGACTCCACTTCTCGACTCCACTTCTCGACTCCACTTCTCGAC
>CAYXKH010000179.1:0-2340 GCA_964465255.1 uncultured Isosphaeraceae bacterium | reverse complement strand
CTCCACTTCTCGACTCCACTTCTCGACTCCACTTCTCGACTCCACTTCTCGACGGCGGCCGAACCCGATACGCTCGCGGGACTCGGGCGTGGCCCGATTCGATTCACCGAAGAGGTTCTCAATGATTGCTGACGTCGCAGATCGCTGGCATCGGACCCTCACCTCGACGCCCCCTCGCACAGGCTCCGCGGCGCCAACGTCTGGCCGGCGAAGCGTCTGGCGTGGCCACGCCTCGGCCCTCGCGGTGGTCCTCGCAGGCGGCACGCTGTTCAGCGCGATGGCTGCGGCCGGGTGCGCCGGCTCGTCCGACCCCGCCGCGGCGAAGGGGCCGCTCTTCGAGAAGATCACGCTCGGTGGCGAGACGCTCTCGCTTGAACTGGCGCGGGACGACAAGAGCCGCGAGAAGGGACTCGGCGGACGCTCGTCGATTCCCGCCGGCGGCGGCATGCTCTTCGTCTTCCCCGATTCCGCGGTGCGGAACTTCTGGATGTACGACTGCACCATCGACATCGATGTCATCTATGTCGACCCGCTCGGATTCGTGACCGCCGTCCACACCATGCCTGCCGAAGCGCCGCGGGCCAAGGGCGAGAGCGTCGACGAGTACCGGGCCCGACTCCCGCGGTACTCGAGCGTCTCGCCGGCGATGTTCGCCATCGAGATCAAGCCCGGCGATGCCAGACGGCTGGGAATCAAGCCAAACGACAAGATCGTCGCCGACTGGGCCCGGATTCGAAAACTCGCCACGTGATCGCGGCCCCGCTCCCCCGATGCGCCGGTCCGTCACCAGAGTGACTCCCGTCCCACGCGGAGAGGTATAGTCGGTGGCTTCGCAGTCGGGTTGGACGGTCGAACACGCCGCGTGAAGCCACTCAGGAAACCCCATGCCCGTTGCCAAGTTGAACGCCGAACAGGTGGAGTCCCGTCTTCAGAAGCTCTCGGAGTGGTCGCAGAGCAGTGACACGCTCCAGCGCACGCTCAACTTTCCGAGCTTCGCGGAGGCGATTGCATTCGTGAATCAGGTCGCGGCCCTGGCCGAGTCGCAGGATCACCACCCCGACATCCTGATCCGCTACAGCAAGGTCACGCTCAACCTCTCGACCCATGATGCCGGGGGCATCACCGAGAAGGACTTCGATCTCGCGGAAGGGATCGAGCGACTCCATCCTGCCGCCGAAACGGGCGGATCGCGTTGAATGGGTCGTGCCGCATCGGGCCAATCGAATGCGGGCCCGACCGACCGCTCGTGATCATCGCCGGCCCCTGCGTTCTGGAGGAGCCCGAGACCAATCTTCGGATCGGGGAGTTCATGCGCGACTGCTGCGCCGGACTCGGATTGCCCTACATCTTCAAGGCCAGCTACGACAAGGCCAACCGCTCGAGCAGCCGCTCGCCGCGCGGTCCCGGTCGCAGCGCTGGCCTGGCCGAACTGGCCCGATTGCGGGAACGGCTCGGGGTTCCGACCACCACCGACATCCACGAGCCCGAGCAGGCCGCTTCGGCCGCGTCCGTGGTCGACCTGCTGCAGATCCCGGCGTTCCTGTGCCGGCAGACCGATCTCCTCGCCGCAGCCGCCGAGACCGGTCGGGCGGTCAACGTCAAGAAGGGGCAGTTCATGGCCCCGAGCGAGATGACCAACGTGCTCGGCAAGCTCGCCGAGAACGGCGGCGGCGAGATCATGCTCACGGAGCGGGGCACCTTCTTCGGCTATCACCGTCTGGTCACCGACTTCATCGGTCTGGGCGACCTGATGGAGCTGGGGGCGCCGGTCTGCTTCGACGTGACCCACTCGACGCAGTTGCCAGGAGGCGGCGGCACCTCGACCGCGGGTCGTCCCGATCGCGCCGCGCTTCTGGCCCGGGCCGCGACTGCCGCAGGCGTGCACGCGCTCTTCATCGAAGTCCACCCCGAGCCTGCGAAATCCCGCTCCGATGCGAGCACGACGCAACCACTGGAGTCGATGCCGGCCTTCCTTCGTTCGATCGTCGCAATTCGTTCGGCGCTGGCGTGACCGTTCGACCTTCGATCGCCGCCGCGTCGATGAGGCTGCGCGTGCTCCTTCCTACAGTCGTCCCGTGAGCCGTGACTCCTGCGAACACTGCGGCAAGCCCGCGGTCGTCCACGACGTGATCATCAAGGGCGGCGAGCGCCGCGAGGTGCATCTCTGCGCCGAGCATGCCAAGGCGGCCGGGTACGCCGTGCCGTCGGCGGCGCCGATTGCGGCGCTCCTGGGCCCGGGTGTCGCGGTGCCGCCCTCGGCGCCGCGCTCGGCCAGTTCGCTCCCCACCGCCTGTCCCGGCTGCGGACTCAGCTTCAACCAGTTCCGGCAGACCGGCGTGC
>CAYXKH010000178.1:4205-6381 GCA_964465255.1 uncultured Isosphaeraceae bacterium | reverse complement strand
CCCTCACCCCACCCCCACACTCACGTACTTCAAGTCCAAGTACGCCTCCACGCCTGCGCGGCCGCCTTCGCGGCCGAAGCCGCTGTGCTTGACGCCGCCGAAGGGGGCTTGGGCGGTGGCCGGCAGGGCGTCGTTGATGCCCACCACGCCGAACTCGAGCGCCTCGGACATGCGCAGAGCGCGGCCGAGGTCGCGGGTGTAGCAGTACGCCGCGAGCCCGAAGGGCGTGGCGTTGGCCCGGGCCACGGCCTCCTCCTCGCTTCGGAAGGTCGAGACCGCCGCGACCGGCCCGAAGGTCTCCTCGCGGCTGATGAGCATCTCCGGAGTCACCCCGACCAGAACGGTCGGCTCGAAGAATCGGTTGGCGCAGCCGTCGAGTCGTCGGAGTCCTCCGCCGACGGCGAGCTGTGCGCCGCGTCCGGTCGCGTCGCCGACGTGCTCCTTCACCTTGGCAATTGCCTCATCGTTGATGAGCGGCCCGATCTGTGACGCCGGATCGATTCCCGGCCCGACGCGCAGTGCCCCGACCGCGTCGCGGAAGCGGGCGATGAACTTCGCCTGGACCGCCTCCTGCACATAGAAGCGATTCGCGCAGACGCAGGTCTGTCCCGCGTTTCGGAACTTGCTGGCAATCGCTCCGGCGACGGCCGCATCGAGATCGCAGTCATCGAAGACGATGAATGGCGCGTGTCCGCCGAGCTCGAGTGAGAGTCGCAGGAGGTTTGGTGCCGACTGGGCCATGAGGAGCCGCCCGACCTCGGTCGACCCGGTGAACGAAAGCTTGCGCATCGCGGGATGCCGGACGAACTCCGCCGCAATCGTGGCGGCATCGCCGGTGATCACGCCAACGACCCCCGGAGGCATGCCGGCTTCGACGGCGAGTCGAGCCAGAGCGAGCGCCGTGAGCGGGGTCGCCTCCGCGGGCTTGACGACCATCGTGCAGCCCGCCGCCAGCGCGGGGCCGAGTTTGCGAGTGATCATCGCGGCCGGAAAGTTCCACGGGGTGATCGCGGCGCAGACGCCGACTGGCTGACGCAGGATGAAGATCCGCTTCGCCGCAGTCGAGGCGGGAAGCATCTCGCCGGTGATTCGGACCGCTTCGCCTGCGGACCATTCGAGAAAGCTTCGGGCGTAGTTGATCTCGCCTCGCGCTTCCGCAATGGGCTTGCCCTGCTCGAGAGTCATGGTGCGGGCGAGCGCCTCGGTGTCGCGCTCGACCAGCGCCGCGAAGGCCCTCAGGAGCGACGCCCGCTCGTGCGCCGGTCGCGCCTTCCAGGCCGGAAGGGCCGTCTCGGCCGCGGCAATTGCGGCATTGGTTTCGACCGCGCCCATGGACGGCACCACGCCCAGCAGGGTGTCGTTGGCGGGGTTGCGCACCTCCAGCGTGGCGCCGTCTCGAGCCTGCACCCAGGCCCCGTCGATCAGGTTCCGCTCTTCGATCATCGCTCCTGCACCCCTCTCGAAGGCAGCTCCGCTCGACGCAGCCGCTCATTGATCAGCCCCACAATGCGGCCGACCGCAGCGTCGAGATTGTCGTTGGTGATGAACTCGTCGAACGCTCCGCTGGCGCGGGCAATCGCCACTTCCTGACGAGCTTCGGCGAAGCGTCGTTCGATGGTCTCGGCGTCGTCGCTGCCGCGCTCGCGGAGTCGACGAAGGAGTTCGGAGTCGTCCGGCGGCAGGATGAAGACGAGAAGCGCCCCCCGCAGACTTCGTCGAATCTGGAGCGCTCCCTGCACGTCGATGTCGAGCAGCATCAGCCGCCCTTCGGCCAGCGCCCGCTCCACCGGCTCGCGGGGGGTGCCGTAGAAGTGGGTGCCGAAGACCAGGGCGTGCTCGAGGAAACGGTCGGTCGTCAGGTCGCGCTCGAAGGCCTCGCGGTTCGTGAAGTGGTAGTCCCTGCCGTCCTTCTCGCCCGGCCGAGGGTTGCGGGTGGTCGCGGAGACGCTGAAGATGCCTCCAAATCGCTCGCAGAGCCGATGCGCAATGGTCGTCTTGCCGACCCCGGAGGGGCCGCAGAGGACCAGAAGCACACCAGGGAAGTCGGACATGGGCGGAGTGTAAGCCCAGCTCTGCGGGTGCCACGCCTTCGCTCGCGAGGGCGTGCCACCGACGAAAACGTGCCACCCACGAAAACGCGTTGCACCGACGAAAACGCGTTGCACCCACGAAAGCG
>CAYXKH010000178.1:0-4105 GCA_964465255.1 uncultured Isosphaeraceae bacterium | reverse complement strand
AGGCCGCTACGGAGCGCTCGAACCACTCGCGGCCGGAGGCCGCTACGGAGCGCTCGAACCACTCGCGGCCGGAGGCCGCTACGGAGCGCTCAAACAAATGGAGCTGATCGGGATCGAACCGACGACCTCTTGCATGCCATGCAAGCGCTCTCCCAACTGAGCTACAGCCCCAATACGTGTCCGGCCAAGTTCGCCGGCCCAGCAAGACAGGACGAGCAGAGTAGCGACCAGCGCCGGGCCATTCAACCGATGCCCTCAATCGGTCGGTCGCCGGCCCAGGTCCCGCTCTGGCGAACACTGGCGGCGCCGGGGTCTTGACGCCCTGTCCAATGCCGAGCGGATCCCGTTCGAGGGCCTCGCAGATGCCGCGGAGCGGACCGCGCCTCGGACCGCAATTCGAGGTGCGGGCGAGAGTTCACCGAACTTCTGCTGTGAATTCAGGATTGGCGGACCAAATTTCGGCGGTACCGTAAGAACCAGCATCGAGCCGCCGGGGGTCGCGGCGTGCGACCAGCGGTTCCCACGATGCAGCCCGTGCGCAGGAGACATGTGATGCAGAGGACTTGTCGAACCACCTTTTCCGTCGCTGGAGTGATTCTGGCCGCGGCCGGAACCACCATCTGCGCCGCCCAGAGCGATCGGAACGGCGTGCTTGCGCCCGGCACCGCCCGCCCCCGTCCCGTTTCGATCGTCCTTCCCGCGGGCGTCGAGATGGCCGAGCTGTACGACACCGGCGAAGTTCTCGAGACCGAGTGGTTCCAGGAGTGGCACCCGATCTGCGGCACTCCCTCGGGCGCAGTCGACACCCCCACGCTCATCGATCAGGTCATCGAGCATCGGCGGCAGTTCGAAGACTCCACCAAGACGGTGATCGTCGATACGGCCGGTGGTGACGGCATCGCCGGTGGCGGCATCAACATCGTCTTCAGCGCCTCCGCAAGCGTCCCCGCGTCGGCGCTCGCGGCGCTCGCCGCCGTCGAGACCTACATCCAAGGTCTCTTCTCCGATCCCATCACCGTGACCATCAGCGTGAGCTGGCAGAACATGGGTTCGGGCGTCCTCGGATCGACGGGGTCCTACTACACCTCGAGCACCTACACCACCGCCCGCAACGGGCTGTTCAACGGCAAGGACTCGAACGACATCATTCAGAACTACCTGCCCTCGGGCTCGACCATCCCGGTGCGCTACAACGGCGCCTCCACCCTGGTGACCAACGAGAGCATCGTCTACTGGACGCGGGCCAACTACCGCGCCACCGTCGGGGCAGTGAACGGCACCGCCGCGAGCATGACCTTCAACAGTGCCTTCGGTTGGGACTTCGATCCCTCCAACGGCGTGAGCGGATACTCCTTCCGCGACGTCATCGCCCACGAAGTCGGTCACGCCCTCGGCTTCGTCTCCCGCGTCGACTTCGGGGCCAGCGTCACCGACATGACGGCCCTCGACATCTTCCGCTTCCAGACCACCGACGGAACCGGCGACTACAACCCCGACAGCTACGCCGAGTGGCAGATCCGTCCGCGACTGGTCGACTACAACTCGCCCAACGACCAGCACCACAGCGATCTGATCACGGTCGAGTACAAGATGTCCGATGGCACGCCCTATCAGGCCAGCCATTTCCGCGAGCAGAGCGCCAACATCGGCCTGATGGATCCTGCGCTCAGTCCGGGACAGACGTTCTACCCCAACTACTTCAAGGTTTCGGACGTCGCGATGTTCGATGCCATCGGCTACGACAACTGAGTCGCCGAGCGACGGACGCAAGGCAGGCGACAGGCCTGCACGAAAGACAACTCATCACTCGGGCACCGCGACCGGATCATTCCGGTCGCGGTGTCGTTTCGCGGGGAGCTCCACGACTCACGGTCCCGCCGGTCGTCGACCCTCGCCCACGAACCGCTCGAAGAACTCGACGGTTCTGAGCAGTCGATCGATGCGCTGTCGGGGATCACCGCGCCTCGACATCTCGTGATCCGCATCGGGATAGCGCACGTACTCGACCGGCTTGCCCAGGAACCGCAAGGCCCGGTAGAGCATCTCCGACTGGGCGACTCCGGTGCGGCGATCCTTCGTGCCATGCATGATCAGGAGCGGAGTTTCGACGCGATGCAGACCCGTCGCCGGTGTCCGCTGCGACGCGGTGATGCTGTTGGTCTGCAGGACGTCCTTGAGTCCGAGGTCGAAGGCGAATCCGCCGAAGGCCCAGTCGACGAGACGCCACGCGCTGCCTTCACCGAAGAAGGTCTGGAAGTCGTAGACCCCGCGATCGGCCACCGCGGCCCGGAAGCGCTTCTCGCGGGTCACCAGAAATGCGGTGAGATAGCCCCCGTAGCTGCCACCGGTCACCACCATCTGCTCTCGGTCGACCCACGGCAGCGCCGCCGCGACGTCGGCCACGGCGAGCACGTCTCCGGCGGGTCCGGGTCCCCAGTTCTGGCGATTGGCGCGTTCGAACTCCTCGCCGTATCCGCCGGAACCGCGGGGGTTGCAGTACACAACTCCGAAGCCACGCCCGCAGAGGAACTGAAGTTCGTGCCAGGTGGTGAGCTCGCCCGGTCCCCACATGGCGTTTGGTCCGCCGTGAATGGCGACGACCAGTGGTACGCGCCGTCCGGGACGTCGCTCGATCGGCTCCATGATCCATCCCTCGATGGTGAGCGACTCCTTGGGCGTCCTGCCGCCCCGCACCACCTCGACTCGAACGGGCTTCGAGAGCGACCGCCGACCCACCCACTCGTTGAGGTCGACGAGCTCGCGAGTGCCGTGCAGGTCATGGAGGAAAAGCACGCATGGCTCCTCGACCGTGGTCCGGGCCATGACGGTGGCGCCGCCGCCGGCGCCGAAGGCGTGCACACCGACCGGCAGTTCGTCCTCGCTGCGAAGCACGTCGATGGGCGCCATCACTGCCGGGGAGAGCGAGAGCAACGGGAAACCACCGCGATCCGCGACGGTGAAGAGAAGACTGTCGTCCGTCCCCGCCCAGCGGAACTCCTGCACCGAGCGGTCGAGCCCGTCGGTGAGCCACACCGGTTCGCCGCCCCCGGCCGCGATCACCCCGAGTCGCCACTGGCGAAAGGCCGGTTCGTCCATCGGCCTGCCTCGAAAGGCGATGCTGTCGTCATCGTGTCGCGGCTGCGCGGCCTCGAAACTCCACCCCTGCCGTGCCAGCAGCGTCTGCTCGTCGCGACCGTCCCGGGAGATGGTGACCAGCCGCGACTCGATGCTCCGATCGAGATGTCCCTCGCCGGCGCGGACCGTCGTGCAGACGACGCGCTGGCCATTGCGAAGAAAGGACGGCTCGCGGTGATTCGCAAAGGCCCGGGTGAGGCGCGTGGGCGGCGCCTCGGGGGCATCGGCATCGACCAGGAAGAGCTGATCGAAGGTCCATCTGCTCCGCACCGAAGTGTCGTCGACGAACTCCAGTCGCGTGGTCGCCAGAGGATTGGCCTTGGAGGCGTTTCGCGCCAACCAGGCTCGTTCCGCGGCGCGATCTCCCTCCGGGGTGATTACCGACGCCTCGGGCGCATCGGCGGTGCCGCTGAAGGGTTCGTCGTTCCAGGTGCGTCCGGGTCGATCGAGCGGCCACTCCGGCGTGCCGGAGAACTGATTGAGAAGGACCGGCGAGACCACCACCAGCGTGTGCCCGTCGGGAGACCACGCCGGCTGGCGGGCTCCCTCGGCGAAGGAGGTGATCGGTCGCGCCTCACCGCCGTCAAGTGGCATCACCCAGACCTGCCCCGCCGCCCCTGCGCCCGCCGAGCGGACAAAGGCCATCCGCGATCCGTCGGGCGAGAGCACGCACTCGGAGTCCACCGTCGTTCCGACGGTCAGTTGACGCGGCCCAGCCCGCTCCTGATCGAGCCGTACCGACCACAGGTTCTGACGCGTTGAGTAGGTCGCGTCGTCGCCGCGCCACTCCCCGGGTTCGATCGAGCGCACCGCGAAGATCGCCCGGGATCCATCGCGGGCGACATCGATGGTCGAGACGGTTCGCAGGCGCAGGAGATCAGTCGCCCGCACTGGCGTGCGGTCCGCCTGTGCGGCGGGAGAGAGCGCACCGAGCAGGGCCCCAAGCAGGAGCGATCCCCGCAGCGATCCC
>CAYXKH010000177.1:0-6443 GCA_964465255.1 uncultured Isosphaeraceae bacterium | reverse complement strand
GAGCATCCCGGGAGCATCCCGGGAGCATCCCGGGAGCATCCCGGGAGCATCCCGGCGCTGGCCCGGCTCGAGGAATCGCACGCCCTGCTCGCCGCGCTCGCGGAGCAGCGTGGCGACTTCGCCGCGGCTCTGGCGTCCCGCTCGGAATCGCTCGTGCTCAGCGAACGGCTCTGCCACGCCCGGCCGCGGGATCCCCGCATGGGCGATCGACTCGCAGCGGCCCGGCTCGCGGCGGCCGCAGTCCCCCGGCAGGACACCTCGCAGTCCCGCTGATCGACCGCAGCAGCAGCCAAGGGGCGCTGTAGTGCCAGCAGCCTGTGGCGAAAGTCATTCGGGCTACGAACGAGCACGATCCCGAAGCTCCCAGTTGGGCTTTGGGTCGCCGTCGCTTGCGGTGGATCCCTTGGATACAGCGGCGCGACGGCTCCTTGATCTTCGGCATCGTGCTCGTTCACGCTCCTCAGGCACTTTCGCCACAGGCTGCTAGGCTTCACCCGTTTCGACATGAAATTGGCCTGCTCCGCATGACCTCTGCCGCATCGACCGCCTCCACGTCCACTCACCGCCGCACCGGCGCGGGGCTCGACGTCGCCCGGCTTGCCCGACAGGTGAGCGACCGACGTCTGCTGCCCATCGCCGAGAAGGTCGCACAGGGTCGACGACTCGCGCGGGAGGACGGACTGATCCTCTTCGAGACGCCCGACATCCACACGGTCTGCGCGCTCGCCGATCTTGTGCGGGGCCGTCTTCACGGCGACCTGGCCTTCTTCAACATCAACCGTCATCTCAACTACTCGAACATCTGCGCGCTCTCGTGCAGCTTCTGCGCATTCCACCGCAAGAAGGGTGACGAGGGGGCGTACGAGCATTCCCTCGAGGACATCCGCCGCGAGGCCCTCAAGGCCGTGGAGAGCGGCGCCACCGAGATGCACATCGTCGGCGGACTCCATCCGTGGCTGCCCTTCGACTACTACACCGCGATGCTCTCGGCGATCCGCGAGGTGGCGCCGGCGCTGCACATCAAGGCCTTCACCGCGGTCGAGATCGTGCACCTCGCCCGGATCAGCAAGCGCTGGAAGGATCGGGTCGAAGGGATCCGGGCGGTGCTGACCGACCTCAAGGCGGCCGGTCTCGGATCGCTGCCCGGCGGCGGAGCCGAGGTCTTCGACGATCGGGTTCATGACGAGGCCTTCAAGGGCAAGATTCGAAGCGACGAGTGGCTCGACGTGCACCGCGTGGCCCACGAGCTGGGGCTCAACTCCAACGCGACGATCCTCTACGGACACATCGAGGCCCGTGCCGAGCGGATCCATCACATGCTCCTCCTGCGCGAGCAGCAGGACGCGACGCTTCGGGAGTGGGCAGAGGCCCAGGGCATCTCGCCAGAGCGCGAGTCGAATCGGGCAACCGAAGATCGGCCGCGCGAAGACGACGCGATCGTCCTGACCGGGCCGGACTCGGCGTACCCGGGCGAGCGGCTGCCGCGGATCGGAGCGGCGGGCCTTCGAAGCGGCTACTTCCAGACCATCATTCCGCTTCCCTTCTTTCCCGACGAAAGCGCCCTCGAGCACCTGCCCGGACCGACCGGACTCGAGAATCTGCGAACGCTGGCCATCGCCCGACTCATGCTCGACAACTTCCCGCATGTGAAGGCCTTCTGGATCATGCAGACGCTGCCGATGGCCCAGCTCATGCTGCAGAGCGGCGCCGACGACATCGACGGCACCGTGGTCTGGTACGACATCACCAAGGCGGTCGGCGAGGGCACGCACCAGGAGACGAGCGTCGTGGATCTCCGCCGAGCCATTCGCGAGGCCGGGTATCGGCCCGTGGAACGCGACACGCTCTACCGCCGGATCGAACGCACCGGAAGCGCCTGGCGGGTGCTGGCCGATTTCCCCGTCCAGTGACGCTCGTCCTTGTGCCAGCCTCACTTCCAGTCACGCTCGCCGACATCCGCGAGGCCCACGATCGGATTCGGGATCTCGTCCATCGCACCCCGGTGCTGACCTGCGAGACGCTCGACGCTCGCGCCGGCAACGACGCTGGACCGCGTCATCTCCGCTTCAAGTGCGAGAACTTCCAGAAGGTCGGCGCCTTCAAGTTCCGCGGCGCATGCAACGCGGTCTTCAAGCTTGACGACGTCTCGGCCCGCCGAGGCGTCGTCACCCACAGCAGCGGCAATCACGCCCAGGCTCTGGCCCTCGCGGCCCGGCTCCGCGGCATCTCGGCCCGAATCGTCATGCCCAACAACTCGCCGCAGGTGAAGGTGAACGCGGTGCGCAGCTACGGGGCCGAGATCATCTTCTGCGAGCCGACCCAGGCGGCGCGGGAGGCGGCCGCGAACGCTGCGGTTGCGACAACCGGCGGAACGCTCATCCCTCCCTACGACCATCCCGACGTCATCGCCGGACAGGGCACGATTGCCCTCGAGTTTCTCGAGCAGTGCCCCGATCTCGAGGCGATCATCGTGCCTGTCGGCGGCGGCGGGATGATCTCCGGCGTGGCGATTGCGGCGAAGGCGGTGCGCCCGTCGATTCGCGTGATCGGCGCCGAACCTGCGGGTGCCGACGATGCCTTTCGCAGCAAGCGCAGCGGCACACGCCAGCCTCCTCCGGCGGCGGAGACGATTGCCGACGGACTGCGCACCGGTCTTGGGGATCTCACCTGGCCGGTGGTGCGCGACCTCGTCGACGAGATCATCACCGTCGAGGAGCAGTCCATCGTCGAAGCGATGCGACTGGTCTTCGAGCGCATGAAGGTGGTGATCGAACCCAGCGCCGCAGTCGGCGTGGCGGTTGCGCTCGATCGGCGATTCAGCGCCCGCTCGGGGCTCTCGCCCACCGGCGTGATCCTCTGCGGGGGGAATGTCGATCTGGACCGCCTGCCCTGGATGTGACCACGCACTCGAGAGCGGCTCACGCGGAGACTGAATGGGCTGCGTCCGAGTGCGGCAGTCGCACTGGACGGACGAAGGCGAGAAGGCCCTCGATGGCAAGGGCCGCGGCGAGACCGATGAGAACCAGGGCCGCCCACGGCACCGGGCTCGAGGGCAGGTCCGACGCCGAACCGCTCTCGAGGACTGCGGCGAAGCCCTGCCGCACGAAGCTGAAGAGGGCCCATCCGCTCATCGTGTACATGAACAGCATCGGCACGCCGGCCACCGGCCAGATCCACCACGCTCGGCGAGTGCGCCAGATCCACGCCGTGATTCCCAGCAGAGCCAGCGCCGCCAGCAGTTGATTGCTGGCACCGAAGAGCGACCAGAAGAGTCGCCACGCGGGCATCGGCGCGCCGTCCGGACCGAGCGGCGTCGTGAAGAGGAAGATCAGCGGCACGCCTGCGGTCACCGCCGTCCCCAGCCAGCGTCCCGCCCGACCGGTGAGCCCGGTGAGCTCCTGCACGATGAATCGTCCGAGCCGGGTGCAGACGTCGAGGGTGTCGTAGACGAAGGTGGTGAAGGCCAGAAGGGCGAACGACACCGCAATCGTCGCCGGGACCCCGAGGGTCGCGACGAATCGGCCGATGCCGGCCGCGTAGATTGCATTGGGTTGCATCCCGCGAGCCGATTCGCGGGTGATCACCATGACGCAGGCCAGCGAGACGATGGCGATCATCCCCTCGATCAGCATGGCCCCGTAGCCGATTGCCTTGGCGTCGGTCTCGCGCCGGAGCTGCTTCGAGGTCGTGCCCGAGGCGATCAGGCAGTGGAAGCCCGAGCATGCCCCGCAGGCGATGGTGATGAAGAGGATCGGGGCAATTGCCGATGCACCGACACCGCGTTCGTCGAAGGGAACGAACGCCGGGTAGCGGATGACATCGGAGCCCGTGATGCTTCCAATCACCAGACCGAGCACGCCGCCGAAGAGGGCGATGTAGAGGAACCAGCCGCCAAGATGACCTCGGGGCTGAAGCAGCAGCCACAGCGGGGCGGCGCCGGCGACGAGGCAATAGCCCAGCAGCAGGGCGCCCCACAATCGCGTGGTGCCCACCGGCGAGAGTCCGGTCCACTGCTCAAGATCGAAGGGAATGCGCTGGCCTGCCCAGATGGATGCGCCGACGAGTGGAAGGAAGATCGCAGTCGCCGCAGTGAGCGAGATCCGTGTGCGACGCAGCACGACACCCATCGCCATCGCCAGCAGCAGGTAGAGGAGCGACGAACTGGCGATCCCCGAGCCGAGGACCCGCGTGCCATCCTCGAGCGTCACCACATCGACGAACGAGGCCGCCACGATGTCGGTGAAGGCCACGATGATGTAGATCAGGGCGATGTAGATGAAGACCAGCAGAAGCAGAAACGCGCGACCGCTGACGTGTTCGCGCACCACCTCGGCAATCGACTTCGCCCGATGGCGCACCGACGCCACGAGCGAGCCGAGGTCGTGCACGCCCCCGAGGAAGATGCAGCCCACGATGATCCAGAGAAGCGCCGGCAGCCAGCCGAAGGCCACGCCGGCGAGGATCGGCCCGACGATCGGTCCTGCGGCGGCGATTGCCGAGAGATGCTGACCGAGGAGGTAGCTCGGCGGCGTCGGCTCGTAGTCGACGCCGTCGCGCAGGGTTTCGGAGGGCATCGGCGCCGAGGCCCGAAGACCGAAGAGCCGGGCCAGCAGCGACCCGTAGGTGAAGTACGCCACCAGGAGAATCGCAGCCGACCCGAGCAGGATGACGAGCGGAGTGGCGAACGCGGTCACACGGAGACGTTCCTTCCCAATCGCACCAGAGTCAAGCCCAGAACCACGCCCAGAACCACGCCCAGAGCCACGCCGGAACCACCGGTCACCGTTGGTCGCGCCCGCCGAGAGCCCAGCGCAGTTCCGGCATCCTGAGAAGCACCGCCCCCAGTGCGAAGACGGCGCCGCCCAGCAGCACGCATCCGCTCAGGAGCAGGAGCATCTCGTGCCAGGACCGCCCCTCGGCACCACCTCCCGCAAGCACCGACCGGGCGAGGAGCCACACCGGAGCGCCCATCAGCATGCTCAGAGCCGTCGTCTTGAGCAGACTGATGCCGACGGCGCGGTCGATGATCGGCTGATCGATCCGAGCGGACAGGCGCTGGCGGATCACCCGAGCGAGCAGGAGCATCTGGAGCACCGCGCACAGCGCCGTCGACCACGCCAGCCCCGCTTCCCGAAGTGGAGTCCAGATCAGCGTGCAGTTGAGGGTGAAGTTGAGAAGCACCATCCAGAGCGAGATGCGCACAGGGCTCACGCTGTCGCCCATCGCGTAGAGCCCTCGGATCAGCGTGTGATTCATGGAGTACGCCCAGATCGCCGGGGCGTAGCCGAGCAGCACGAAGGCGACCCGCCGAGTGTCGTCGGCACCGAAGTCGCCACCCTGGAGGACGACCGCGGTGAGCGGCACGCTCGTCACCATCAACCCGATGCTCGCGGGCACTCCGATGAAGGCCACCAGCCGCACACCGCGGCGAAGCGTGGCGAGAAATGGCGCGGGCGTCGCGGCCTGCTTCGCCAGCAGCGGGAAGATCGCGGTGGCCACGGCGATGCCGAAGACGCCGAGGGGGAACTCGTAGAGCCGCTGGGCGTATCCGAGCGTGGCCAGGGCGCCCTGCTCGAGCGGGTACTGGATGCCGAAGATCGTCGGACCGATGGTGCTCGGCCAGCTCGCAATCAAGCCATCGACGAAGGTGTTCACCTGCAGGACGCCAAGCCCGAGGATCATCGGGCCAGCCTTGGTCAGCACGTCGCGGAGTCCGTTCCGCCACGCCTCGCGGAAGGCATGAAGCGGCTTGATCCACGGTTGGCGCCACTCGATTGCCACGTCTCTCAGCACCCAGAGCGACCAGGCGAGCTGGAGCAGACCGGCCACGCCGATTGCTGCGGCGACGATGACTGCCCGGGCCGGAAGCGGATCCGTCTCGGCGCTGTCGACTGGAAGCCACATCGAACCGACGGCGGCGCCGACGATTGCCAGGTTGAGAATCACCGGCGACGCCGCAGTCGGACCGAAGCGGCCATGCACCTGGAGGATCGAGCCGAGTATCGCCACCAGGCACACCAGCGGCATGTACGGCAGCGTGATCATCATCAGTCGCAGCGTGAGATGGTCGCCGCCCGCCCCCAGAAGGAGACCGCCGAGGACCAGTTCGCCGAGAAGCGTGAGCCCGCCGAGCACTGCGACGAGCATCGCCGTCAGCAGGGCCGCGAGTTGCCGCGCGGCCTTCGGGTCGGTGGCGTCCAGGTGGGTGTAGACGGGCAGAAACGCTGCCGAGAGGGCTCCCTCGCCGAAGAGCCGTCGAAAGAGGTTGGGCAGCATGAAGGCGAAGGCGAAAGCGTCCATCACCGGACCGACGCCAAAGACGCGACTGAGCGCGGCGTCCCGAGCCAGACCGGTCATGCGGCTGAGGAGCGTGAAGAGCGTGACGGTGCGGGTGTTCCGCTCGAGGCGATCCATCGGTGGGTGTGACCTGAGCGGGGACCCTG
>CAYXKH010000176.1:0-6449 GCA_964465255.1 uncultured Isosphaeraceae bacterium | reverse complement strand
TTGGTGGCTGTCACGATTGCTCTCCAGCTTTCTCCGGTTCGGCGTGTCCACCGGGCGTGAACAACTCCACGTTTCAACACCATGCGGGTCTGCACAAAGGGGGTCGATGCGACTCGGTCGGACGCGAGCGGCGCTCCGTCAACCGGCGATTCAGACCCGCCCGTCCCTGCCGATCCCTCACCCGCGCGGTTCGCGGTCGGTTGCCGGATCGCCGATCTCGGAGGGAGAGATGATCGGGGTGTCCGCGCCCGCCCCGCGCGTTCGGCTGGTCGCGTCGTGGGGTCCGTCGCCCAGGATCATCGGCACCTGCGCGGCTCGCGCGCCGCGCGCCACCAGGTGCGTCGCGATCGGTGCCGTCAGGAAGAGGAACGCCACGACGATAAGGGCTTCGATCGCGGTGACTTGGTTTTGGAAGTGCAAACCCGCGGCGGTCATGATTGTGAAGACGCCGAGCGAACCTGCCTTGGCCGCGCCATGCAGGCGCGTGTAGACGTCGGGGAGCCGCACAATCGAGATCGCCGCCAGCAGCGACGCAAGCCCGCCGACGATGAGAAGGATGTCACTTGCAATCGCCCCAAGGGACGTCAGCGTCATGGTCGACCCCTCCGCTCGAGATGGACGGCGAAGGCGACGGTGCTCAGAAAGAGCACGAGCGCTCCGGCGACCGCAACGCCAAGCAGTTCGGTCCGACCCGAGACGATCGCGATCAGTCCGGCCAGCGAGACGGTCAGGAACCCCAGCAGGTCGAGGGCCACGATTCGGTCCGCGAGGCTGGGCCCACGCACCGCCCGCCATCCCGCGACGAGGAAGGCGATCCCGAGGCAGATGCCGCAGATCAGCGCCGGCCAGGTGACGAACTTTTCGCCCGGCGCGATTCGAAGCAGCGTGCCGAGGAGCGTCATGGTCGAGCCTCCGACGGCGGCGCCGGGCGGGCGACCGCCTCGCCGCGGGTGACGCGGAGGAGTCTGCCTTCGAAGTTCTCCTTGATCTCACGGATCTCCGCCCCGGGATCGTCGCAGTGCAGCAGATGAACGATCAGATGACTTCGGCTCGGCGTGACGTCGAGGGCGACGGTTCCCGGCGTGAGCGTCACGAGGCTCGCCAGGACCGCCAGCTCGACGTCGGTGAGGTCCTTCAGCGGAACCTCGATGAGTTGGGGACGGAGCTTCTTCGGCGACCCGAGCACCGCCACCGCGACGCGCAGATTGGCGACCAGCAGCGCCCATCCCACATAGAGGGCGAGGCCGATGCCGCTTCCGACGCGCCGGGCGTAGCGATGCCCGTCCGGGGCCGCGGCGACCAGCGCGATGAACCCGATCACAAGTCCGATCAGGAAGTTCGAGATCGTCACCGGACCCACCATCGCGAGCCACGTCAGCGCGAGCAGGACATGCGCCAGGACCATCATGGGGAAACCTCGCTCTCCTGCGCCGGAGTCGCCGGTCGCGACGCGGGGCTGGTCCCGAGCACCCTTTCGATCGCGGCAGGCCGATCGAGGAGCTGCTCCGCCGCGGAGCGAGCCAGCGCCCACGCGGGACGCGCACCGATGCCGATCGCGAGGGCGATGGTGGCAAGCCCGGTCGAGGCGACGATCATGAGCGTCCAGCCGGCGCCTCGCTCGCGCTCCGCCGGAGCATCGTCGTCCGGCTCGCGCCAGAACGCTTCGATCCAGATCTTCATCATCGAGAAGAGGGTGATCAGGCTCGTCGCCAGGGCGATCGCCGTGATCAGCCACGCACCGGCGCCCAGCCCGGCGCGGACAAGCACGAGCTTGGCCCAGAAGCCGGAGAGGATCGGGATGCCGGCGAGCGAAAGCGCGGTCACGAGGAAGATCGCCGCAATGAACGGATCGCTCCGCGCCAGCCCGCCGAGTGACTTGAGTTCAGTCGTGCCGCGGCGACGCTCGATGAGTCCGGCGACGAGGAAGAGATTGGTCTTGACGATGATGTGATGCAGAATGTAGAGGATCGCACCGCCGAGAGCCAGCGTGGCGAGTTCGCTCCGGATCGCATTGCTCTCCGGCGTCGCCTGCGCGTCGACGCGGCCGATGAGCACCAGGGCGAGCCCGAGCCCCATGAGCATGTAGCCGATCTGGCTGGCGATGTGGAAGGAGAGGATTCGACGGATCTCCCCCTGCGCGACCGCCGCGAGCACGCCCAGCGCCATCGTGAAGCCGCTGGCGACCAGGATGGCACCCCCGATGATCGAGGGCTCCTGCGTGAAGGAGAGCGTGCCGGTGCGGATCATCGCGTAGACACCGACCTTGGTGAGCAGGCCCGCGAAGAGCGCGCCGATCGCGGTCGAGAGTGGGGGGTATGCTGCCGGCAGCCACGCGACGAAGGGCACGACCGCAGCCTTGATCGCAAAGGCGATCAGCATTGGCGCCGCCAGCGCCGTCGCGAGGCGAGGGTCCCCGAGGGCGTCGAGTCTGCTGCCGAGGTCCGCAAGATTGAGCGTGCCGACGGCGCCGTAGCAGAGCCCGGCGCCGACGAGAAAGAGCGTCGAGGAGAGCAGGCTGAGCACCACGTAGACGATGCCGCCGGCGAGCTGGGCGCGTCGGCCCTCGACGATCGCCAGACCGAAGGAGCTCACCAGCATCAGCTCGAACCAGACGTAGAGATTGAAGAGATCGCCCGCGACAAAGGCGCCGTTGGCCGCGGCGAGCAGGGCCAGGACGAGTGTCGCCTTGGCGCGGTCGACGCGGGCATCGGCTGGCTCGCCGGCGGAGTAGAGAACGGTTGCGGCGCCGACCGTGGCGGCCAGCAGCACCATGATCCCCGCAAAGCGGTCCGCGACCAGGGCGATGCCGAACGGCGCGGACCAGCCGCCGACGTGGACCACGATCGGCCCGCCGACCACGATCTCGCGGAGCAGCGCAATCGCGACGATCGGCATCAGCAGCGCCGTCACCATCAGCACCCACCTGGGCGCGCGTTCGCGCGGAAGCGCGAGGGCGAGCGCGGCGCCGAGCAGAGGAAGGAGGATGGGCAGCGTGGCGAGCATCGTCACTCGTCGGATGAGAGGAGTCCTTCGACGTCGTCGACGGCGAGTTCGCGGCAGGCGCGGCGGACCAGGACCAGGGTGAACGCAAGGACGCCGAAGCTGATCACGATCGCGGTCAGGATCAGCGCGGCGGGAAGAGGGTCGGCGTAGGGCGGGACGGGTGCGTCGGCACCGGGAGGAGCGATCGGCGGTCGAAGCGGGACCAGCTTGCCGCTGGTGAATATGAGCAGTGTCGCGCCGTGGCTCAGCAGCACGAGGCCGAAGACCACGCGCACGATGCTGCGGCGCATGAGCAGATAGCCACCGGCGGCGAAGAGGATGGCGACGCTAAGCGTCAGCAGGAGCGTCATCGTCGCCCTCCTCAAGAGTGAAGACCATCGCCAGGGTCACACCGACGACCGCGAGGTAGACACCGACGTCGAAGAGCAGCGGCGTTCCGACCTTGGTCGGTGCAACTTGATCAAGGAGCTGAATCGAGAACCAGACTCCGGTGAAGATCGGCTTCCCCGCGAAAAGTGCGGGAAGCGAACTCGCCAGCGCCGTCAGCAGACCGATCCCGACCAGACGCAGCGGCTCGATGCGGAGCAGACGCCGAGCTGCGGCGACGCCCTCCGCGAGGGCGATCAGCGAGAACGCCGAGGCGCAGAGCAGTCCGCCGACGAAGCCTCCACCCGGCTCGTTGTGGCCACGCACCACCAGCAGCACCGAGACGAGGACGAGCAGCGGCACGACGGCGCGGGCGCCGGTGCGGAAGATCACGGACTTCATCGGGCGCTCTCCTTCCGTACCGCGCCGCCGAGCAGCGCCGTGACCCCAACCGCCGCGGCGCCGAGCACGAAGATCTCGCCCAGCGTGTCAAGGGCCCGGAAATCGACCAGGATCACATTGACCACGTTGCGCCCGTATGCCTCCGGAACGGAGCGTGCGACCAGCTCGGTGGAAATCGGCACGAAGTCGGAGCGTCCCGCGGCGGCCAGCGCGAGTGCCCCGATCACCAGACCGAACGCCGCCGCGACGCCGATGTCGCGGATGCGTGAGAAGGCCCCCGAGATGGCCTTGATCCTCGGGAGCTGTGCCGCCACGAGCGAGGCGATCACCACCACGAGCGTTTCGACCGCGAGCGTGGTCATGGCGAGGTCGGGTGCGCCGTAGAGCAGGAAGATCGCGGCGACCGCGGCCCCGGCGCCGCCCAGGACGGCGATCGTTCCCATGCGTGACCCGACCAGCGGGGCGGAGATCGCCGAGGCGATCAGGACTGCGACCACGGCCCCATCGAGAAGCGTGGCGCCCAAGGCGGCTTCGACGAAATCCAGTCGCGGACTCGCGCGCCAGGCAGCGACGCCGAGCACCGCCGTCGTCGCGAGCAGCGCCCCCCGCACGGCGCCCGCGAGCGTCGGTCCCCGCAGCGCCAGTGCCACGAGCGTGCCGAATCTCATCAACCCCGCGACGGCATCATCCCAGAGACGATCTGGCCCGATCCGCGCGGCCGCGGCGAGCGGTGCGGTCCAATTCCTCCAGGTCGCGCGGCCGACGTAGAGCCCGAAGCCCAGCGCCAGCGCGGCAAGGCTCAGTGCGAGCGCGACGCTCGCCGGCCAGAGCAGCGACCACGCGGAGAGCGTGAACGCGTCGACGGGTGCACCGGCAATCGATGCCGCGACCGCGCCGACCAGACCGTCGGCGAAGAGCATCGGGACGATGCCGGCGACGAGTCCCGCCACCGCGAGCGTGACCGGCCCCACGAGGCGCGGCCATCCGGGATCGCGGGCTTCGACGAGTTCAACGGGCGAACCAGCGTCGAATCGCCCCATGAACGGTCGGATGCCCGCGAGGATCGCCGCCGCGACGGTGAGCACGGCGGCGAGCATGGTTGCCACGATCACTGGAATCACCATCGTCTCCGAGGCGAGCTCCGCCTTGAGCGCCAGCTCCTTCCCCGCGAATCCCAGCAGCGGGAATGCCCCGGCCATGGAGAGCGCGCCGAGGATTGCGGCAAGCGCAGTCCACGGCATCAGCCGACGAAGTCCGTGGAGCTTCTCGGCGTACTTCTGGTGCGTCTGTTCGGTGAGGATCCCGGCGCAATAGAAGAGACATCCCTTGAAGAGGGCGTGCGCCAGGAGGTACGCCGCCGCGGCGACTTCGGCGCCGATCCCGAGCAGGAGCATGAGCATGCCCAGCGAGGAGACGGTGGAGTAGGCGAGGATCTTCTTGAGCGCCGAATGTCGCGCAGCGGCGAACGCCCCGCCGAGCATGGTCACCGCGCCGAAGCCGATGAGCAGGTTGTCCCAGAGGGCGATGCCGCCGAGCGCGGGCGAGAGCCGGGCGACGAGGTAGACGCCCGCCTTGACCATCGTCGACGAGTGCAGCAGGGCGCTGACGGGCGTCGGCGCCTCCATCGCGTTGGGAAGCCAGAAGTGCAGCGGCACCATCGCGCTCTTGGCGAAGCACCCGGCTAGGACGAGGACGATCGCCGGAGCCGTCAGAGGCCACGCGTCGACGCTACGGAGCCGCTCGCTCGCAAGGAGCTCCTGGATCGCGAAGACCGGGTCGCCGTCGCCGCCGGCGGCGATCGCCAGGAGCAGCAGTCCGGCCAGCAGCGCAAGTCCGCCGCCACCGGTCACAAGCAACGCCTGAAGTGCAGCCCGCCGTGCCGCAACGCGCTCGCGTTCAAATCCGATGAGCAGGAACGAGGTGAAACTCGTCAGCTCCCAGAAGGCGAAGAGCGTGATGATGTCGTCGGCGACGACGAGGCCGAGCATCGCCGCCATGAAGCAGAGCAGCGTCGCCTGGAATCGACCCAGCCTCGGATGACCGGCGAGCGACTCGCCCGCGTGCATGATCGAGAACGGGCCCACTGTGCAGACGAGGATGGCAAAGAGCAGCGCCAGTCCGTCGACCCGGAGCGCGAAGGAGATGTCGAGGTCGGGGATCCACGCCCAGGAGAGAGCGGTGTGCTCGCCTCGCGTGATCTCGGGGATGCCGAGCATGAAACCGAGGCCCAGCAGCAGGACCGGCGCCGCGAGCATCACCCCCGCTTGGCGCGGCGCGAGCCGCTGCACCGACGGCGCGACTGCTGCAAGCGCGACCAGGACCATGAGCGTGATGAGGGCGAGAGAGGCCATTGCTGGGCGTGGGGGGAAGGGGGGCGAACAGTAGCACGACAGCGCTCCATCGGCTTGAGTCGCGCGACTCTTCGAGCCGATGTGCTCCCGTCGCAATCACGATAAATCGGGACAGCCAGTGCGCCGGCACAAACCGGCGAGGAGTCGTGGATGCAAGACCACACAGTCAAGGTCTCGCCAATCGGACTGACCCCGAGTCATGCGTGCGGCTCCGCAAGGAGACGACATTATTCGGGACAGCCACCGTTATCTCCCTGCTCCGTGCGCTCCGGGTCACTTCGCCGCGTCGCCCGGATGGTCCCAGCCTTCTTGCTCACGGCGACTCGC
>CAYXKH010000175.1:0-6467 GCA_964465255.1 uncultured Isosphaeraceae bacterium | reverse complement strand
GAGGTCTGCTTCGGGGTCTGGTTGAAGGTCTGGTTGAAGGTTTGGGCGAGCTCGCGCGCAAGCAGCGCCGCCCCGAGCACGCCGGCGTCATCCACAAGTTCGGTGATGACCAGCGTGCACGCCCGAAGATCCGAGGGGAAGACCCAGCGGTCGAAGCTCTTGCGGATCCGCTTGAGAAAGGGATCCCCGAGGGCCTCGGTGACGCCACCGCCGACGACCACCGCGGAGAGCGAGAGCAGGGTCACGATGTTCGCAATCGACGCACCGATCAGGAGCGCCGCGTGCTCGATCACCTCGACCGCAGCGGGATCTTCCTTGAGGTACGCCGCCGCAAGCTCCTTGGACCCGATCCGCCCTTCATTGGCCGCGCGCAGTTCGTGCAGCATCGACTTCGGGTGCTGAAGCAGCAGCAGTTCGAGGTTGTGGACCATTCCCGTGCGACTGGCGTGCTGCTCGAGTGTGCGCTTCGCCGGACCACCGAAGGGGGTGCTGATGGTCTGCCCCACCTCGCCCGCGGTGTGATACGCGCCGCGATAGAGCTTGCCGCCGAGCACGAATCCGCCGCCGACACCGGTTCCCACCCAGATCCCCGCGAGTTCCGTGTGCCCGCGACCCGCGCCGAGATTGGCCTCGCCCCACGTGGCCACGTTGACATCGTTGTCGACGACCACCGGGCGACCGAGGGCCTTCTGAAAGAGCTCGCGGACCGGCAGGTCGAACCACTGAAGATTGGGGGCCGAGAGAACGACGCCCCGGGGCATGTCGATGGCTCCCGGCACTCCGATCCCGACTGCGGCAATGTCGCTCAAGGCGCACCCGGCGTCTTCACACGCTCGCCGAACGCCCTCGGCGACACGCTCGATCACGGCCTTCGCGCCGAGTTCGGCGCGAGTCTTTCGCCTGCAGCGTCCGATCACCGTGCAGCGGTCGTCGACGACGCCGATCTGCATGTTGGTCCCGCCGAGATCGATTCCTATGAGGGTGCTCATGCGGCGGAGCGTACCAATGGCCCCCCGCAGATGATCCATCGCAGATGATCCATCGCAGATGGCCCACCTTGCGTGCGGCGCATTGGGTTCACCCCCCGACGAGGCGATTTGCGACCTCGACCGCCTGACGAGCATCGCTGGCGCAGCCGTCGGCACCGACCTCGCGCCACAGCTCGGGGTGCATGTTGAAGGGGGCGCCGCCGACCAGCACCCGCACCCCCTCGAGTCCACGAGTCGCGCGGACGAGGGCGATCTGCTCCTTGGCCGCACCCACCGCCAGGTTGGTGCCCACCGACAAGGCCAGGAGATCGATCCTGCCCTCGCTCAGCAGCTCCACGATCTCCTCCGCCGGCGAGTTGACGCCGAGGAAGATGGGGGACCAGCCGTCGATCTCGAGGAAGTTGGCGACCACTCGCGGACCGAGTTCGTGCACCTCCCCACCGACGCCCGTGATCAGCGCCGTCCGACCCTTCGACTTCGGAGGCCGAGCGGCGAGGGCTGCTCGGAACGCCTGCGAGAGCACGCATCCCGACGCCGCCGTGCAGTAGTGCTCCTCGACGATCGAGAGTTGATTCATGTGCCACAGGCGGCCCACTTCGGCCAGCGCCGGCTGGATCACCTCGAGAGCGATCGATTCGAACGGCGCCCCCTCCTTGGTGGCCCCGAGAACAAGTTGAGCCGCCTCTTCGCGCTTGTGCTCGAGGAGCAGGGTCAGGTACTGAAGCGCCAGTTCGGCCCACGGTCCTGTCCCACCGACGTGGCTGGCGAGGAACTCCGGCATGCTCTCGAGTCCGGCAATCGCCTGGGAGACGATCGCGACTGCGGACTCGCTCGTCACCGCTGGCAGGTGCTCGCCCAGAACCTCGACGGTGCATTCGAGGCTGAGCCGCAGATCGCTGAGTGCCACATCGCGCGAGGCGAAGGCGATCTTGCTCCAGCCGGTGCTGCCGAGGAAGAGCGACGGGCACCCGACGGCGACGGCCTGGGCCAGGTGACGCAGCCTCGACTGAACCTCGGTGCGCCACATCCGCTGGGCCTTCGGCCCGTAGCGCTGGTCGAGCGTGGGATCGAGTTCGAACTGCCGCTGAACGATCCATTCAGCCAACGCCCCCGAAACTCCTTCGATGGCATGAGCGGAATCTGTGGAGGCAGCGGACTTCATCGGTCCAGTCATTCGCGACACTCCCCTTCCGGGATTCGCCCAGTCTGATCGCGTGAGGCCGAGCCCCCCGCCTCTCGTTCAGCCCCGCCGTCCCGCCAGCGGAGCGCTCGACGAGCCCCCGGCCGGGCCTCCGAAGGGGCACACCCTGGTGTGAAACTGCGTCGCCTTCTCGAACATCCGGGCCACCCGCAGCAGGGTCGACTCGTCGAAGGCACGGGCCTGAAGCTGCATTCCAATGGGCAGAGAACGCCCTTCGACCGCAGCGAACCCTGCCGGAATCGAGATTCCGCAGATCCCGGCGATGTTGGTGTTCACGGTGTAGACGTCGCAGAGGTACATCGAGAGCGGATCGCTCCGTCCCCCCAGCGGGAACGCCGGCATGGGAGAGGTTGGACCGAGCAGCACGTGGCAGCGGGAGAAGGCCGCTTCGAACTCGCGGAGGATCAGCCGCCTGACCTGCAGCGCCCGCTTGTAGTACGCGTCGTAGTAGCCGGCGCTGAGCATGTACGTCCCGAGCATGATCCGCCGCTGCACTTCGGGGCCGAACCCCTCCGCCCGACTGCGGGCATAGAGCTCCTCGAGTCCCTCGTCGGGGCGCGGCGTCGCTCTGCGTCCGTAGCGGATGCCGTCGAAGCGCGCCAGATTGCTGCTCGCTTCGGCCGGGGCGATCACGTAGTAGGTGGAGATGCCGTAGTCGGTCAGCGGCAGATCGATCGACTCGATCTTCGCCCCCATCGCTCGGTAGGTCTCGATGGCCACCGAGATGGCTTCGGCCACGCTCGCGTCGTTCGAGGCCGAGAGATACTGCGTGGGCACGCCAATCACCAGATCGCGAACCGGTTCCTCGAGATGGGCGAGGTAGTCGGAAACACCGACCTCGGCCGAAGTCGAATCGTGCGGATCCAGTCCGGCGATCACTTCAAGAAGCGCCGCCGCGTCGGTCACCGTGCGGGTGAACGGACCGATCTGATCGAGGCTGCTGCCGAAGGCGACGAGACCCGAGCGGCTCACTCGCCCTTGAGTCGGCTTCAGGCCGACCACGCCACAGAGCGCCGCCGGTTGACGAATGCTGCCACCCGTGTCGGAGCCGAGGGCAATGGGCGCGAACCCCGCGGCGACGGCGGCGGCGCTTCCACCCGAGGATCCACCGGGCACGCGATCGAGGGCCCAGGGATTGCGGGTCGGACCGAAGGCGCAGTTCTCCGTCGAGGAACCCATCGCAAACTCGTCGCAGTAGGTCTTGCCGATGATGATCGCCCCGGCGGCCTCGAGCCGGGTGACCACTGTGGCGTCGTAGGGCGACTCGTAGTTCTCGAGGAACTTCGAACTGCAGGTGGTCTTGCCGTACGAGGTGACGATGTTGTCCTTGAGGAGAATCGGCACGCCCGCCAGAAACCCGGCCGCGCCGCCGGAGGCAATGGTGCGGTCGACGGCGGCGGCCCGCTCGAGGGCGCGCTCGGGGTAGGTCTCTCGCACCGCGTGAATCGCCGGGTTGTGTTCGGCGATCCGGGCCAGGGCCGCGCCCACCGTCTCGACCGCAGTCGTGCGGCGGGAGGCGATGGCGTCGCGAACCTCGAGTGCCGTGGCCCTGCTCACGCCCCACCTCCATCGGCCAGCACCTTGGGGACCGCCAGGAAGTCGCCCTCGACCATCGGGGCGTTCCTCAGGAGGTCGGCGAGGGACATCGCCGGCGACACCTCGTCGTTTCCCAGCCGGTTGACCATCTCAATGGGCTGGGTCATGGGCTCGATGCCCTCGACGTCGAGTTCCTCGAGCTTGGCGATGTGCCCCAGAACGGCTGACAACTGCGACCGGAACTGCTCGATCTGCTCGGGGGTCAGCCTGAGCCGGGCGAGCCGAGCAACATGCTCGACCTGACGGGTGGAGAGCGGTTCTGGCATGGGGGCAGAGGGTAGCGGAACTCGGGGCGCCGAACCGCTTTCCCCATGGGCCACGAACCACTATCCTTGCGACCCTTCACCGCGGGCCAGACTCTGGCTCGAAACCTCAACCCCACGACTGATCCCATGGCCACATCCGGCGCCACCGCCAGCCGCACTGCTACAGGCAAGATCACCCAGGTCATCGGTTCGACCTTCGACGCCCAGTTCGCCGAAGACTCGATTCCCGAGATCTACAACGCCGTCCACTGCGACTTCGAAGTCCGCGGTGAGAAGGTCCGGCTCGTGGGCGAGGTCGCCAAGCACCTCGGCGACGGGACCGTGCGCTGCATCGCTCTGGCGAGCACCGACGGCCTCAAGCGCGGCGACGCCTGCGTCGACACCGGTTCGCCGGTGAAGGTGCCGGTGGGCGAGGGCGTGCTGGGTCGCGTCTTCAACCTGCTGGGCGAGCCCGTCGACGAGCGCGGTCCGGTCAAGGCGACCAAGTTCTCGCCGATCCACAAGGCGCCACCGCTCTTCGTCGAACTCAACCCCAAGACCGAGATGCTCCAGACCGGAATCAAGGTCATCGATCTCCTCTGCCCCTTCGTCCGCGGTGGCAAGATGGGTCTCTTCGGTGGTGCAGGCGTCGGCAAGACCGTCGTCATCCAGGAGATGATCGCCCGCGTCGCCCGTAACTTCGGTGGCTACTCGGTCTTCGCAGGCGTCGGCGAGCGAACCCGCGAAGGCAACGACCTCTGGCTGGAAATGCAGGAGGCCGAGTACGTCGACGACAAGGGTCAGAAGGCCCACGTCCTCGACAAGGTCGCCATGGTCTTCGGCCAGATGAACGAGCCGCCGGGAGCTCGTCTGCGCGTGGCCCTGTCGGCCCTCACCATGGCCGAGGAGTTCCGCGACGCATCCGGCAAGGAGACGCTGATGTTCGTCGACAACGTCTTCCGATTCACCCAGGCCGGTTCCGAGGTGTCGGCCCTTCTCGGTCGAATGCCCAGCGCCGTCGGCTACCAGCCGACCCTCTCGACCGAGATGGGTGCGCTCCAGGAGCGAATCACCTCGACCAGCAAGGGTGCAATCACCTCCGTGCAGGCGATCTACGTGCCTGCGGACGATCTCACCGATCCGGCTCCGGCGACCACCTTCAGCCACCTCGACGCCTTCATCGTGCTGGAACGCAAGATCGCCGAGAAGGGCATCTATCCCGCGGTCGATCCGCTGGCCTCGACCAGCCGAATCCTCGATCCGCAGATCATCGGCGAGCGGCACTACCGGGTCGCCCGTCGAGTGCAGGGCATCCTGCAGCGGTACAAGGACCTTCAGGACATCATCGCCATCCTCGGTGTCGACGAGCTCGCCGAAGAGGACAAGGTGATCGTGGGCCGGGCCCGCAAGATCGAGCGCTTCCTCAGCCAGCCGTTCTACGTGGCGGAGATCTTCACCGGCTTCCCCGGCGTGACCGCCTCGATCGAGGACACCATCGACAGCTTCGAGCGCCTCTGCAACGGCGAGGGCGACGACCTGCCCGAGAGCGCCTTCATGTACGTCGGCACGCTCAGTGATGCCCGCAAGAAGGCCGAGAAGATGGCGGTGGGGTGAGGTGGGAGTGGGGAGTGCTGAAGTGTCTGGTCGAATGTGCGGGGCGACGTTGGCGGAGCTCATCACCCCCGGCGTGACGTGCCGCCGACCTCGCCGATTGCCCGTCGCCTCCCATACCACGATCGCGATCGGCTTCGCTGAGCCGCAGTTCGCTTCGCCACCGACCCGGGTCCCGGGTCTGAGGCACCAGCAACAGCGCGACCATCTGCCGGAGGTTTGCGACCAGCTCTTCTGGCGCGTGATCCTTCCGCGTGCCGTGCCCTGAACTCGCACCTGCCATTGAGATGCCGCTGTGGCGCATGGCTACGCCGTGCGGGCATTTGGAACATTGTCGTTGATGAACTCCTGACGATCGGTGGCGTCCGCTGCTCTTGGCATTGTGCCAGAACTGTTTTTGCCGATGACCACGTATCGGCGAGCGCGAAGCTCGCTGGCGAGTAACGCCTCCATCGCCCCTGTGCGGTCGCGGAACCGACGGTGCTCCGCGATGCTCGTCTGCTCGGAAAACAGCGGGCCAAAGGCGACACGCTCGAAATCGCACTCTCTCGGGTCAAGGCCCACCTCGGCAGGACGGCGAGCGAGTGAGTTGCTTCTCGCGTTCGGCCTTGGATCGAGGTGGCGACGCATGCGGACGAACGGCGAACTCGCAACGATGGAGGAGCTGTCTCCGGTACGGCCGACATCAACAACGGTGCGACGACCGGACGTGATGCGCCACACGTCGAAGCCAGAAGCCCCGTCGAAGGATGTGACCGTCGACGCTCAAGCGGCAGATGCGTCGTTTCGTTGCCATGATCGTTCCTTGCAAGGGACGCGTGACCT
>CAYXKH010000174.1:3858-6468 GCA_964465255.1 uncultured Isosphaeraceae bacterium | reverse complement strand
GGCGTTCGACGCGGCGGCGGCAGTCGTCGATGGCCTGGCGACTGGTCCAGGCGTTGGCGAGCTGATCGTCTTCGGCGCTGGCTTCGACCGTGCCGAAGCAGAAGCCGGTGCGCACGTCGAAGAAGGCGAGGCTGATGGTGGAGCGGACGACCGCGTTCCGGGTCGGGATCAGCCCCAGCGAGATGATGCCCAGGGCGCCGATGTCGCGATCGTCGACGTCGAACTCGGTGTCGACGGTGTACACCGCAATGATGTCGGCCCGCAGTGACGCGGCGCCTTCACGAAGGGCCATGATCGCGTCGGGATTCTCGGGAACCACAATGGGCGTCAGGCGAACCACCGCGACCACGTCGTTCCAACTCTGGATGGCCGCGAGATGCTCGTCGTCCTCGAGGTCCTTGGGCCCCACCAGCGAGAAGCTGGAGCGGTCCGTGCCGCTGCTGCTGTACGAGCGATACCCGGAGGCCTGGATGCGACTGAAGGCGATCGTCGCCGGGATCGGCGATTCCGGCTGCACGTTCATCCGCTCAGCAATCGATCCCGTGGTCATCGCCCCAATCGGTGCCGCTGCGCCCGGGGTCTGGTAGGTGGCGCAGCCGGCGAGGGCGACGAGTACGCCGAAGAAGGCGCACGGAGGAAGAAGTCGAGCAAGGCGATTCGTTGGCATGCGCATGAATATGTTCCCCGAGCAAGTCTGTCTGATACGACGCCGCCCGAGAGCGCACTCCTTCAGTGCGCCCCGCGAAGCGGCGTCGTGGGCGGAGTATACGGTCGGCTCCGCCGACGTGGTCGTCGGCTGGCGCCGCCGCTTGTGAGGAGTGCCGCGTGCGCGGCACTCCTAGAGAGGAGTCGGCGCAGCCGACGACGACCTGTCGGCAAAGCCGACGCACCTCCCTCAAGACCAACACGCCAGCAGCTCGCCGAGGTCGGCGCCATCGACCGTCCCGGAGTTGTCCAGGTCGCCGATGCCGGCCATGCCCCAGTTGGAGAGCAGGATGCCGAGGTCCGATCCGTCGACGATGCTGTCGCCGTCGAGATCGCAGGGGTTGCCCGCATCTCCGAAGTCGACGAGGAACGCGCCTTTGGCGCCGGTCTCGAGGACTCCACGGAAGATGACGTACTGCCCGTTCGGACTGGCGGAGAAGCCCTTGGTGATGCCGCCAGTCGCGGTCGAACCGCCGATGGTCGAGATGACGGCGCCGTCGATTGCGGTGACACCCTTCTGGACCAGAAGCGTCGTGCCCTTGTAGAGGGCCTGATTCGTCGCCAGATCGCCGTCGAGGGCGGCGTACCAGACCACCTCACCGTCATCGGTCACGTTGATCGGACCGGTGCCGAAGCCGGTGATCGTGCGACCGGGAAGGCCCGGCGCGGGGTCCCCCTTCTGAATGAAGGTCGCACCGTTCAGCACGATGACCGAGTTCGTGGCCGCGTCACCGTCGAGACCGGTGCGCATGACCCAGTCCCCGTCGTGGCTCAGGTCCACCTTGGCGCTCACGATCGAGGTGTAGTTGCGACCCGTGACCGACGAGGCGCTGCCTTCCCGAGCAAGCATGGTGAGATTGAGATAGAGGGCAGTGTCGACGGTCGTGTCCCCGCTGACGTCGACGGTGTAGAGGAAGTCGCCGGCGTCGTTGAACGACGAGGACTCGCCATCGGTGCCAAAGTCGGCGACGGTTTCAGTCTGGCCGGGAAGCACGTCGCCTTCCTTCGCGAGCACGCTCTGCGTGGGGGCGGGATTGCCTTCAACGACGGTCAGCCGCACGAGGGCGCGGTCGACGGTGGTGGCGATGTTCGGATCGTCGACCGAGGCCACGACCATGAAGTCGCCACTTCCATTGCGATGGGCCTCGAAGAAGCCGATGTATGGAGTGCCGGGTGAGAACTCCGGCGCACCCGCGAGGGCACCCTCCTGAATCAGCGGTGTGGTGACGTTGAAGACACCGCTGTCCAGGTTGCTCGGAAGGCCGTTGAGAAACAGATTCCACCCGACGTTGCCGTCGGTGGAGAGACGCACGCTGTCGAAGCTGCTGACGGTGCCGGCGAGCGGGAACGGAAGGGTGTCGCTCTCGCGGACCAGCAGCACGCCGTTTCGGAAGACGGCCCGATCGCCTTCGACGGGTGCATCGGTGTCGACCTCGATGAGCCAGTCGCCGGCGCTGCTCACGTCGATCGACTCGATCGTGGTGACGGCGCCGAAGCCTCCGACGAAGTCTCCCTGGAGAAGGACCGTCGAGAGCGTGAAGCCTGCCGGGGCGCTGGCCGTCAGGGCGACGGCGATGGCGCCGACAACGGGTCCGACTGAAAGCTGCGGTCGATACATCGATTTCTCCTCGTGTTGGCGTTCTCTGCGGTCGGAGGCCGTCGCGATTCGCAACCCCACTCCAGCCGACCCTGGAGCAGGATACCGAACGGCTCGTCGAAGTCAGCACTCCTTCCGGGGACTTTCACACGCCGCGCGAGACGATCCCCGACTCACGTCCCGCGACCTCCGACTCACGAACCATAATAGTGACATCCACCTGTTTCGAGCCGCTGTGATGCCTGCGGTGGGTAGGGATGACGCTTGCTCACGGCTCGAAACAGGTGGCTGACTCTTGGTTGGGGTTG
>CAYXKH010000174.1:0-3758 GCA_964465255.1 uncultured Isosphaeraceae bacterium | reverse complement strand
GGGTTGTGCTTGCCGGGTTGTGCTTGCCGGATCCGCCTGGCTTCGAGCGAGCAGGGGGCCGGCTGGCTGCGTCGCCATCGGCTCGGCATATCACCCTGCGGATACGCCGTCGCCTCGGCTGCTTGCCACCCGGCTCCCTGCTCGCTCCATGATCAAGTTTGGGGCCGACGGCGACCCGTCAAACACAACCTAGAAGCGATAGGTAGCCGCCAGGCCGGTTCGGGAGGGCATTCTCTCGGGAGGCACGACCACGACGTCGCCCCCCATCTTCAGAGTGAGTTCCGCGAGGTCGTCGAGCAGGTCATCAATCTCCGGGTGAGCCAAAACTCCGAAGTCGATCTGCCCGTTCGCGGGATCGACCCGGCCAGGGACTTGACGGCCCGCCTCGACCAGAAGCGTCCCGACCCGCCCGGCGACGGCAGCTTGGGCCACGTCCGAGAGGTCGGCGGACCCGAGTCGCTTGGACCGGGCTTCCTCAAAATCGTCCACGAGCTTGGCGAGGCGCTGACGATAGTGGGGCTCCACCGTTCTCCAGGCCTCCTCGCGGAGCCGCTCGGCCGACAAGGGCCCCGGATCCAGCCCAATCCCGTTGACCATCAAGAACGGGTTCTGGCTGACTTTGTGGAAGAGGTCGTGGTGCTCGGGCAGGGCCGCGAGCATCAGCGGCAGCCCCGACGGGCGGGAGTGGTGCTCGAGGACCGCCCGGTCGATTGCCCGGAAGAAGCGGTCGGCGTCGATGCCCACCTCGTCCTTCTTCCCGCCGTGCCCGTGGTGCATAGACGGCACGCCGCGCCCGCCCGCCGCACCGTAAGAAGCGACGGTCTGGTGCGGCTCGGTCAGCTCGTCGCCCAACGCCTCCTCGATCGTCCCGAGGACTCCCCCGGCCAGCTCGACCTCGTCGAGGGCGTCCCGATTGCCCTCATAGAGCTTTGCCTTGTGGCGATCGAGGGCAAGAACCTGATATCGGTCGGCCGACTGGAGTATTCGCATCAAGGGCTTGGCGTGGAAGCTCCCAGCCACCACGGCCAACTCAGCGGGGACCGTTCGAGGGAGCTTGAAAACGTGGAACGTGTCGCACGAGCCGAAGACAGCCAGACCGTCCAGGGTGTGATTCCAGAAGGAGTCGTCGCGGGCCAGAGCGCGGTACGGCTCCAGCAGCGCCCGAGCCTCCGCGATGGGATACTTCTGTTGGAGGGACTCCTCGAGCTGTTTCAGGAGATTGCGGAATCGGATGGGATCCTGCTGGTTTTCTGGGTGGCGTCGGTGCGTCGCCTGGTAAAGCGAGAGGCAGGGTGGCTCGTGATCGGCCAAGAGCGCCCGCAGGTCGTCGGTTGAAAGGTGTCGCATTGATGATCCCTCTGGTAGGTGCGTGCCAGCATGCCTGGGCTGGGAGACGAAGGTTCGATGACCCCGTCGATGCTCTTGCTCGACCGCCCGCGGTCGCGTCCGAAGTCAGATGGTCTGGTCCCCGTCATGAGGGATGCGTCCCTTGCGATCGTCGATCCGACCGAGGTTTCGATCGAGCGATCTCGCCAGCCTCTCGGCGGCACCATCGATGGCCTCCTCCAAGGTCGGCGCCTGATGGCTCGCGACGATCGGCTGTAGACCCGAGAGGCGGGCTTCCATGAGGCAACGCTTGTCGTCGCCGGCCGACTTGGGGCCGTTCACGTCGCTGAGGTGGACCTCCACGCGGGTGATCTGGTCGCCGAATCGGCCAAAGGTGGCCACAACCCTGCCCTCGACCTGGCGGGTCAGCTCGTCGCCGCCCTCAACGTGGTTATCACAATTGACCTGGATTTGCATGGCTTCAGCCTCCCGAAACGAGAGAAGGTGTCGCAGAGAATCGGGGATTAAACATGCAGTGAATGTACCAGAAGTCGGGCGAGGCTTTCGCGCATTTCTTCGCCCTCCCCGGCCCTAACCGGTGATCCTGTCAATTAGCGGTGAACACCTTATTACGGCCGCGGCAACCGGATTTCCGCAGCACACGGTCCGCACGCCTGGGTATGCGAAGACGCCAAGGCCCCCAAAGTACAATATGGATCCTGTATGAGATCCTGTATGAGATCCGGGACACGCACGTTGGCGGTGAGTTCTTTGCAATGCCAGCACCGCCCCGATCCGCTGGTACTCTCCCGCCCCGACTCGCGTCGGCCGTCGCCGGTGTGATGACTCCCCCCGCCGGCGCGGCGTCTTCGGGGATTCGAACAACCTGATCTCGTGCACGTCCACGTGCCGACGGATTGGCACGCGGGGTCGGCGGTGGTCGCGCCCTCTCGGGGCTCTGTGATCTCGACAGGCATCATTGGCACGACTTTGGACCGCGGGATACAGCGATGGTGGTCGCAGCGGAGCCCATCACACGATGGAGCTCGGTCCTGCCAGACAGGCGTGTCCACTGCGCCCTGCACTGCGCCCTGTTCCGATGGGTGATTCTCTGCGCCGACTGCGGGATGCCTGCGCGCCCGTGGTCACGAATCACCGCGTCGCAGCCGACCCAAACCCTGTTCGTTGGGTTCAACGTACAACTCCTTCACCAGCACCAGCGCTGCCGCAGTCAATGGTGTGGCCAACACGAGTCCAACGCCGCCCAACAGCACGCCCATGACCAGTTGCATCGTAATCGTCAGCCCTGGTGGGAGCGAGATTGTTCGCTTGTGAATCAGCGGAGTAAGGATGTAACTTTCAACGGTTTGAATGCCAATGTACAACACCGCGACCCAAACTCCCATCATTGGACTGACCATAATTCCGAGCAACACGGCAGGAATGGCAGCCATGATCGGACCAAAGTTCGGGATGAATGCGAGGACAGTCGCGATGATCGCCAACGTCAGTGCCAGATCAATCCCCAGCAGCCACAAGCCCAACCCAGTCAATAGGCCGACGATCAACATGGAAAGACACTTGCCGAGCAACCACCATTGAAGTGCCCTGCCGACGCGGGCAAAGACTGTTTCGGCGCGGCGGCGACGTTGGGGGGGCACGAGCGCGATCGCACCTTCGCGATATGCTTCTGGCTTGAGAGCGATGTACAGGCCCACAATACATGCAACGATCATCATCCCAACCGCCCACGTTGCATTTGAGATCAGACCCGCCACTCCGCCGACCCAATTGATGCGGCCAATCCGGAGTTCATTCAGCGTCGGCAGATGCTCCATCACCCAATGTCCGATTCGGTATCGATCGAGTGTTTGCTTCAACGATTCCATCGCTTGAGGCAAGGATGTCTGCATCTGTTCAAGTTGGTCGTCGATGCGAGGGAACACTATCAATCCGACGCCCACGCTCATCCCCAGCAGAACAAGAATGACGACGATCACAGACCAGAACCCATTGAGCGGTGTGTACCTGCCGACCAGGTCGCCAAGACTGCGCAAGAATATTGCAATCAACAGCGCTGCAAACGCCACCAGAAGGATGTCGATGACAATCACCGCGCAGACAACCGCCGCCGCGATGCCTATGCCAATCGACCAGAATGCGACGGTCGTTCGGGCTTCGGTGGCGGGCTCGTATCGTCGACTCCGTGGCGCCGCAGGCGGCATGTCGCGGTCCTGTTTGGGAGTTGACGTCATGAATGTTGATTCGCGATCGCTGTGCCACTGCACAGTGAAATGTGGCGCAGCATACTTGTGCTGACCCGCACAATATTCACCCCGTGCTGAGGCAGCAAGTAGGGTGAGCACCCGAACTGGAGCACCCGAACTGGAGCACCCGAGCTGGAGCACCCGAGCTGGAGCACCCGAGCTGGA
>CAYXKH010000173.1:5021-6547 GCA_964465255.1 uncultured Isosphaeraceae bacterium | reverse complement strand
GGCAGGGAGAGATCGCAGGGGGTTGCACGATTGGACGCGTGCGCGGGGTTCCAAGGCGAATCACTTCGCGGCTCCGCGCACGCCTCCAATCGTGCAACCCACTGCTGCGCCCTACAAGGCCGCCCAGCGGCCGGTCTGCCCCCCGCCCTCTATCCTCTTCTTGTGCCAAGCTTCTCCTACGTCGCCCGCAGCAGCTCGGGAGAGCGGGTGACGGGTGTATTGGAGACGGCCAACGAGCAGGCGGTGCTCTCCGAGCTCGCGTCGCGGGGGTTGTCGCCGCTGCGGGTGGTCGAGAGCAGCTCGGCGCCGCGACGTCGCGGCGGAGTGCCGGTGCGGCGCCTGGCCGCCGCGTACCAGCAGCTCGCGGATCTGCTGCATGCGGGTGTTCCGCTGCTGCGGGCCCTGCGACTCCTGGGCCGCAGCAAGGCGAATCCGCGAATTGCACTCACCATGACGGCAATTGCCGATGACGTTGCCGATGGTCAGCGCCTCGCCGACGCCATGGCCCGACATCCCTCGGTCTTCCCGCCGATCCAGATTGCGATGGTCCGGGCCGGCGAGCGCGGTGGCTTCCTCGATCAGGTGCTGGCGCGGCTCGCGTCATTTCTGGTCCAGCAGGCCGAACTCCGCGCCAAGGTCATCGGCAACCTCATCTATCCGATCGTGCTGCTGGTGGTCGGGCTCGGAGTCGTGGTCGCGGCGCTGATCTTCTTCGTGCCGCGCTTCAAGGATTTTTACAAGGAGATGACGCTGCCGCTCCCGACGCGGATCCTGATGACGACGTCAGAAGTCCTGACGCAGCACGGGCTCCTGGTGCTGATTGCGGTCGCGGTGATCATCGCGGGCGCAGTCCATCTCTGGCGCAAGCCCGGCGTGCGCCGACAGATGGCGATCTGGCAGTTGCGGGTGCCGATGTTCGGTCCGCTGGTCAGGAGTCTTTCGGTCGCCCGGTTCTGCCGCGTGCTGGGAACGCTGCTCACCAACGGCATTCCCATGCTGCAGGCGATGCGCATCAGCCGCGACGCCGCGGGACATCCGCTCATGGAAGAGGCCATCGACGCCGCCACCGAATCGGTGCGCTCCGGCGAGCCACTCGCCAAGCCCCTCGGCGCCAGCGGTCTCTTCGATGAAGACGTGGTCGAGATGATCTCGGTCGGGGAAAGCGCCAACAACCTCGACTCCGTCCTCGTCTCCGTCGCCGAGACCATCGAACGCCGCGTCGACCGCCTCCTCGGCATCGCCCTGCGGCTCATGGAGCCCCTCCTCCTCCTCGCTCTCGCCTGCGTCGTCATGTTCATCTTCATCGCCCTCGTGGTGCCGATGATGAGTATGAGTTCGGCCCTGTAGGGGAGGGGACGGACGGCGCGTCGCGCGCGGGTTGCGCAAAGCGACGGAAGGGGAATGAGGAATGAGGAATGAGGAATGAGGATCCGCTCGACGGATTGAGCGTCATGTGCCTGCCTGCGCTGGCGCCGGCAGGCAACGCAAGCGCATTCCGTCAGCCGGGTCCAAATTCCTCATTCCTC
>CAYXKH010000173.1:0-4921 GCA_964465255.1 uncultured Isosphaeraceae bacterium | reverse complement strand
TCCTCATTCCTCTTCCGTCCCCCGGCATCCCTCGCGCACATGGCGCAATCCGTCCCTCCGCCGCTACCATCCGCCCATGCGCAACCGTTCATCGTCTGCTCGGCGTCGTCGCGGCTTCACGATCCTTGAACTCCTGATCGTGATCGGCATCCTGCTCGCCATCGGCGGACTGGTTCTCTACAACGTGCTTGGCGCCAGCGAGAAGGCCGACGTGAAGTTGGCGCAGGCCCAGATCCAGGGTTTCGACCGCGCTCTCGAAGCCTTCAAGCTCGACATGAAGCGCTGGCCGACCGAGGACGAAGGTCTTGCGGCGCTGTGGAGCAAGGCTCGGATCGAGGACGAGGAGGACGCCACGAAGTGGGGCGGTCCCTACCTCAAGGAGCCCAAGGCCAAGGACGCCTGGGGCAGCGATTGGATCTTCCGCGCCCCGAGCCAGCTTCGGCAAGGCGCCGCCTACGACATCATCTCGGCCGGCCCCGACAAGCAGGAGGGGACCGAGGACGACATCAGCAACCAGACTGGTCGCACCAGCGAGGACGGCGCGTCGGACGAGTTCGATGACTTCGGCGATGGTTCCTCCACGAGCGGTTCCTGAGTCGCGATGGCCGCGCCGCGTCGACGAGGTGTGACCCTCATCGAGCTCTTGCTGGCGCTCGGTCTGCTGCTGGCAATCGGGGCGTTCGCGCTGCCCATCACGCTCGAGACTCTGGAGCGGCGAGCGTTCGAATCCGCCGGCGACGAACTGGTCGGGCAACTCCTTCTGGCACGCGCCCATGCCCGCGAGACCGGTCTCCCCGTCGAGGTGCTGTGTCGACGAGAGGGTGCCGACGTCGCGGGTGATTCCGCAGCGAGCACTCGGCTCGACTCCCAGTTCGACTCCCAACTCGACTCCGCATCCAACGCCCCCTCGGGCGGCGGTCGCTCGACCATCCTGATCCGCACCGTGGACCTCTCGCTCGAGGCGAGCGAGTCGCCCGAATCGGACGAACTGACCCCAATTGCGCTCTCGTGGGCGGAGCGGAGTTACGCGTTGTCAATCGCCCGGCTCTCGACCGAGTCGGGCGCGACTCAGCCCTTCGAGGAGCAGTCCAACGGCGAAGGAGATGCGGTGGGCGGTGCCGGGTTCGACCGGCAACTGGCCTCACAGCGGTTCGAGCGCGTGGCCCTCTTCGTCCCGGACGGATCGGCACCGCTGGCGGAACGATTGCGACTGCGGGACGCCGCGGGACGTGAAGCCTTCGTCACCATCAACCCGTGGACCGGATTGGCGGCCCTCGAGACGCCGCGCCGCGAGTCCTCGGTGACCGAAGACGAACTCGATCTCGCCGACGACGTGAAGCCCGAGCCCGAGATGGCTCCGACACCGGTCGTGGTGCCCGAGCCCAGCGCTGAACCGCTGCCGGCCCCAGCGCGGGTTCCGACTCCGGCACCCGCGAGACCGCGCCGCTCGACCGGCCGCTTCGGGAGCGATCCGTGAATCGCGTGAGCGCGAACCGCAGTCGCCGGGAGGGACTGCGCCGACGCGGTGGCATCCTGCTCGAAGTGCTGGTGGCCATCGCCATCTTCGCGGCCACCGCGGGCGTGGTGCTCGGCATGATCTCCGATGCCCTGGCGGCGCTCTCGCGCTCGCAGGAGCGCGCCGCTGCGGTCGATGTGGCCCGATCCGCGCTGGCCCGGCTCGAGGCGGGGCTCCTCACCATCACCGACCTGCGGGCAGGGCGAGTGACCTCGCGGCTCGACGAGAGCCCGGACGCGGACTCGGGTGCCGAGGCAGATGTCGGCACCGATCGTGGCGATCGCAACGACGACGCCGTTCGCGCGGGTCTTGCCGTCGACGTCTCGACCCGCCGCGCCGACTGGTCGGGGCTTTCGCTGATCGAGCTTCGAGTGCGGCGGATCGACGCCGACCCCGACTCGGCGCCCCTCTGCACCCTTCGGCAGCTCGTGCGACTTCGTGAAGCTTCGGAGGAGTCGACACCGAGCGATCCGCTTCGCGACGCCTTCGAGGAGGCCCGCGATGCGGAGTGAGGCGCGCGGCATCGTCAACAACGAACACGTCCACCCGCGCCGCCGGCGCCGTGGAATGACGCTGTTCGAGGCGATCATCTCGCTCGGCCTGGCGGTGGCGCTGCTCGGCGCCGCCTTCTTCTTTCTCGCGAATCTCCTCGACAGTCGCGAGCGGGCCCGTGAGAACGCCCGTCGCCACGCCTCCGCGACGGCGCTTCTCGACCGCCTCGAGAGCGATCTGGTTATGGCGGTCGCCGGCGACGCCGCGCTCGGTGGCGGAGTCACTGGTGATGCGACGTCGATCCGCATCCTCACCCGCGGTGTGCTTCTGCGTCTCGGCGACTCGCGAGCCACGCTCGCCGATCTGGTGCGCCACGAGTACCGCTTCAACGCGGCCACGCGGCGCATCGACGCGACTCGCGCGGGCGCACGAGGCGGAGCCGCGATCACCCACACCTTCGAGGGCGACGTGGCAAGGCTCCGCTACCGCTACTACGACGGCTCGACATGGTCGGACTCCTTCGACAGTCTGGCGCAGGGCGGGCTTCCCGTGGCCATCGAGGTCTCGCTCTGGTATCCGCTGCCGCCAGCCGCAGAGAGTGACGAACTGACCGGCGAGAACCTCGACGATTCGTTCGCGCTCGGGGCGCAGGAGTCGGACCCCGCGGAAGGGGAGCGCACCCGCCGTCGTGTGGACTTCGATGTCGGATCGTCGAGCAGCGAAGGACCTCCCCCGGATCGTCGCCTGGTGATTGCAGTTCCCGACGCGCGCGCTCCCTCGTCGGAGACGTCTGCTGCGCCGGAGGGTGCTGAATCCTCGGCACTGGAACAGGACGACGCTCCATGAGCCGATCTCGCGCCATCGCCGCGGGCGGCATTCCTCGCCTCGGGCGACCGTGCCCCCGGGCCTTCGTGCTGATTGCGGTGATCATCGTGGCTGGTGTGGCCCTGCTGGTGACCGCAGGGATCCTCATGCTGGTGCGCGGCGAGACCGCGGGCGCCGCGACTCTCGAGCGCAGCGCCCAGTCGCGCGCTCTCGCCTGGTCGGGCGTGCAGGCCATCGGGACCGCGCTCGACGATCAGCGCGCGGCGATCCTTGCCGGCGAGGCCCCGACCATCGATGGCGAGCTGATCATCTACGAATCAGGCAGTCGACTCGGCGTGATCCGACTGCTTCCCGTCGAAGGCGACAACTCGCTGCTGGCCCCGCAGAACGCCCGGGTCGATCTCAACAGCGCCGATGCCACCGCGCTCACTGCCACGGGTCTCGTCGATAGCGAGATGGCCGGCCGGATCATCGCCCACCGCGGCAGTCTCGGGGGCAGATTCCAGTCGGAGCTCGAGCTGCTGTCGGTTCCGGGCATCTCGACCAAGCTCCTGTTTGGCGAGCTTCTGTCGGGTGGCGGGGGAGCCGGGCTTGGCAGCGAGGGTCTCTCGGAGGGGCGGCGCGGGACGGGGACGAATGCCGGCTCGGGCGTGCGCGGCGGCGGTGGCGCTGGTGGTGGCGAGACGATCGAGATCGACGAGATGGCCCGCTCGCGCGGGGTCACGGCCTCGGCCCGAGGGCTGATGGATGTCGTGACCGTGCATGGCTACGAGCCGATGCTCCAGCGCAGTGGAGCACCGCGAATTCAGCTCGTGCCTCCGTGGACGGATGCGATTGCGAAGGCGGTGACCGAGCGCTTCGGCGAAGGCGCAGCGGACGGCGTGCGCGGCCTGATGGAGCGCCCCGATCTCGAGGAGTCGCTCCTTGGCAAGGCCCTCGCCGGGCTGCGGCTTGCGCCGCGCGACTGGGTCGACCCTCTCGACGTCCTCACCACCGAGCCGGGCGAGTACCACGGCGGGCGCATTGACATCAATCGGGCGCCGTACGAAGTGCTTCTCGCGGTGGCCGGAATGACTGCGCCGCAGGCGGCGGAGATCGTCCGACAGCGCGAGAGCCTCTCCGCCGAGGAGCGCTCCACGCCGGTCTGGCCCCTCCTCCGCGGCATCGTCGAGCCTGAGGAATTCGGCAACTTCGTCCACCGGCTCACGGTGCGATCCTGGCTCTGGCGGGTGCGTCTCGTTGCGGGCGAGGTCGCAGCCGAAACACCCGAAGAGGAACTCGCCCACCCGATCATCTGGGAGGTGGTCTTCGATCTCTCGACGCCGAGGTGGCGCATCGCCTACATGCGCGACATCACCCTGCTGCCCACGGCGGCGGCGCTGGCGGCGAGCGCGATGAGCGACACGTCCGACGACGAGGTCGATGGCTCGGCCGAGGCTTCGGATCGCGAGATGGACGTCGCCCCGAGTGACGACGACTCGACCGAAGCCGGCGTCATGAGCGAGGATGACGAAGCGTCCGACGAGTCCGGCGACGGGAGCGCAGCCGGCGCCCCACGCGGAGGTCTGCAGAGCCGCGAGCTGCGAAGTCGGGAACTGCAAGGCCGCGAGCTCGGTCTGCGCGGTGGGCTCCAGAGCCGCGCCGTGGCGGTCCGCGGCGGACTCACCGGTCGAGGCGACAACGGTTCTGCCAGCGGAAGCGGGGGCGGAAGTGGGCGCGGAAGCGCCAGCGAGCAATCGCCGCAGGGCCCGCCGTCGACGGGCACGCCGCGCCCTGCACCCGCCAGACCCACCGTGCGACCGGTGGGTCGGTGGAGGACGTGAGCCGTTCTTGGGAACGTTCTCTTCGAAGCAACCACACCAGAGAAACGGGGCCGGCGATCGGCGACGACTGAACATCCTGTGAAGTTCGGACTCGTCATCCAGCTTCCAGGGGTCGCGTCGCTGGTCGTCGGTGTGCTCACGCTGGGGAGTGCACTGTTCTACGGGGCGCTCATTCGGGCGGGAGTCTTCGACGTGTGCGTACACAGCGCCGGGACTGCCGGAGCGGAGGCCAGCCTCAGAGGACCGCACCTTGCACCGCACCTTG
>CAYXKH010000172.1:0-6636 GCA_964465255.1 uncultured Isosphaeraceae bacterium | reverse complement strand
ACCGAGCCCGCCGCCGCCACCACCGCTGCCACCACCGCCTCCACCACCGGAGTTGCCCTGGTTGATGGCCGACTCGAGGTCGAACTGGGGCGCGTTGTCGAAGTAGGGCGGCTCGAAGAGCAGATCGCGAACCGGGTAGTAGCGGATCTCGCGAGCGGTATCGAGCCGCTCCTTGGGACCGATCTCGATGAAGCCGTTGCGAAGCTGCCAGGTGAGCGGCTCGAGCTCGGCGAGCTGGTCCAGCATCGTCTCGATCACGGTGAGCGCCGGACGACCGTCCGCCTTCAGCGTGATGGTGCCATCCGGGTCGATGCCGCTGAGACCACCTCGATCGCCGCTGTAGCGCACGATGATGTCGACGCCGAGGAGCGTCTTGATGTAGTTGAAGGCCTCCCGCGTCGGCGTCTCGGAGAAGTCGACGGTGATGTCGGTATAGAGGAGGGCGCCGAGAAGCTGAGCCTTGCTCGCCGCGACGCCGCTGGTGGCGGCCGCCTCCTGCCGCTGCCTGGCGGCGGCAACTTCGCGGAATCGATCGCTGAGGTTCTGGGCGGTCGCGCTGGCGGCGAGACCCGAGACGGCGCAGGCGATGGAGATGAACGAGAGATACTTCATGGCAACCTCTGGCATTGAGCCTCAGGACAGCAGCACCGGATCTCCCGGCAGACCCCTGACGAATCAGGGGGGCGGGTATCGGGCGGGGCGAAGCGAGTATACGAACAGGGCCTGAATTCCCGGGATTGGGGGTCGGATCTTTGTGCCAGGCCCCGGGACCTGACCCGACGCGCGGTCGGGACCGTGGATGTTCGACGCGTGGGACCGAGGGGAGTTCAACCACAACTTCGCGTTGGAATCGACGGAAGGGACGGAAAGGACGACTGCGAGGCGATCTCGGACATCGAGGTGAATGCCCGCCGGCACGAAACGCTCAGCGCGGCTGGGGTCGGGCTTCGGGCTCAGCCGCAGGCTCAGCACGCGATCCAGGCGGCACCGCACCTTCGACCGCGGCAGGCGCTTCGGTCGGCCAGGCCCGCAGACTGTCGACCAAGGCGAGCAGCGCCAAGGCCTGGGCGGCAACCGGCTGGTCGGCATCCCAGAGCGCCTCCCGAACACCACCCAACGCCCGCTCGGGTCGGCGGAACAGACGGTCAACCGGCGCCCGCACGGTCAGTTGCATGACGAAGCGAAGTCCTGCCTTCTGCCGAACGAAGAGACCGGAAACCGCGGGTTCGGGAGTGAGCCGTTCATCCAGCAGCATCGCCGCAAGTCCGGCGATTGGCCGCAGCGACTGGGCGTTGGCCACGGCTTCGGGACCGGTCGACTCTGGTGCGGTGAGGACGAACCCGCCGCGGGCCCACATCGCGTCGGGATTCGAGGCATCGCCGTCGAACCCGACCTGCACCGCAAGCAGCTCTTCGCGCAGCACGAAGAGCGGCTCGCGGCTGCGCGCTGGAAGATTGGGAACTCGCGCCAGATCGCGCTCCGCCCAGACGATCCAGGGCAGCAGCGCAACCCGCTGCGAGCGCGGCACCGAGTGCCACGCGGCATCGACGGCCGCCTGAGCCTCGACCATCGAGACCATCGAGATCTGCTCCGCCGCGGTCCGAGCAATCGCCGCCGCCATGATCGACTGGGCGTGCGGCGGAAGCGGACGCCCCTCGACACCGATGAAGCCGCGCTCCACATCGAATCGCTCGCGCATGCGCTCGATGGCCCAGACCAGCATCTGCGACAACCACGCGGGTCGATCCTCCGCGGGGAGTTCGAGAATCGCGAGGACCGCGGCCGCAGCGGCCCGCGGATCGTCGAAGGGCTCGGCCGCGCCGGTCGGGGCTTCGGCCAGTTCCTCGAGCACCTTGATGGCGGTGTTCCGAGCCTCGCCGACCAGGGCCGAGAGTTCTTCGCCGAGGGGGGCGAGCGCCGCCTCCGAGGAGGCGAAGCGCAGCAGGGCCAGCGTCGCCAGCCCCTGCTCGAATGCGGGAGCAAGCGGTGGTCGGAACTCGTCGGTGGCGACTCGATAGTCGCCACGGAAGAGCGTCCCCTCCTCGACATCACTCGGCTTGGTGGTGGCCCGGATCATCCGATGGGCCACCGCGGTGACGAAGAGCGACGCGTTCTCGCGAGTGACTCCGCTCTCCGGGAAGTACTCGTCGTTGCGCGGAAGCGACTGCGGCGCTTCGCCCGGCCGAAGCTGCACGAGCCTGACCGACGGCGCGCGATACGCCGCGACGTCGTCGCTCCTGCGCAGTTCCGGAAGGTCGCGCGCCGGAAGTCCGAGATCGGCGGCGAGACCGGCAAAGGTGCCGACGATGTTGCCGGCGGTGTTGGTGGCGAGCACGCGGCCCGCGTATGCGGCCGCGAAGCGCTCGCCGCGGCGCAACGCGAGCACGTCGATTCCCGGCCGCACCCGCCGCGCTGCTTCCATGAAGGTGCCGCCGACCAGCGGGATCGGCTCGCCGCACACTTCGAGTTCCAGCGTGAGCTTGGGACCGATCGGCTCGCTGGAGCGTTCGATGGTCGATCGCAGTCCGCTGCCGAGCACTTCACCCATCGCCCGACTCATCGCCCGGCGCAGGGCGAGTCCATCGAAGGGGGCGATGTCTCCGCGCCCGACCACTTCGCCGCCGGCGCGGATGATCACCGAGAGTCCCCACGCATCTCGAATCACAACCGCAGCATTCGCGTCCTGCTCCCGCGGCAGCGCCAGATTGTCGAGCCATCGGCGAGCCACGCTCCACGCTGCCACAAGATCCTCGACGGGCGGCACCGGATCACCATCGGCCCGCGGCGTCGACGCCGCGGTCGACTGCGCGAGCAGCGGCGACGCTGCAACAGTCACGGAGGCCGCGGCCGGTGATGCGCCCCGCCCCGAGACGAGCGACCGGCCGCTCTCGACGGCGACAAGTCCGGCAGCGGCGGCGAGCAGCACGAGTTTGGCGGGACAGAGCATCGCCGATGCTACCGGTCAGGACTGCCCCGGCCGCAGGGCCCAGAAAAACGCGGCTGGCCGAAGCCAGCCGCGTGGGGATTGTCATCACCTGCCTTCACCGAACATCAGGCTTCGAAACGGGTCGCGGCTCACGCCGCGGTCGCGTCAGAGCTTGATCTTGTCGGTGCCCATGGCCCCGTGATCGTCCATGCCGCCGCGGGTTGGCTTCTGCTTCCGCGGGGTGGCCGAAGGCTCGCCGGTGAGCGAGGGAATCGGCTCATCGTCGCGGGTCGTCGAACCCCACTGGGCCCGCTTGAGCGAAAGACCGATCTTCCGCTCGTCGGTGTCGACGCGGAGGATCTTGACCTCGACGTCCTGCCCTGCCTTGACCACATCCTGCGGGTTCTCGACCTTCTGGTCGGAGAGCTCGCTGATGTGGAGCAGTCCCTCGAGGCCGTCCTCGAGTTCGACGAAGACACCGAAGTTGGTGATCTTCGTGACCTTGCCGTGGACGATCATGCCGGGCTTGTAGGCCGTCGGGATCGCCTCGTGCCACGGATCCTGCGAGAGCTGCTTGAGGCCCAGACCGACGCGCTGCTTGTCGCGATCGACGTCGATGACCACGCAGCGGACCACGTCGTTCTTCTTGAAGACCTCGTTGGGGTGGGCGATCTTCTTGGTCCAGGAGATGTCGCTGACGTGCAGCAGACCGTCGATGCCCGGCTCGATCTCGACGAAGGCGCCGTAGTTGGCGAGGTTGCGGACCTTGCCCTCGATGATCGTGCCCGGCGGGTACTTCTCGGCCACGAGCTCCCAGGGATTGACCTCGGTCTGCTTCATGCCGAGGCTGATCTCGAGCTTCTCCTTGTTGATGTCGAGCACCACCACTTCCACTTCCTGGGCGACGGTGACCATCTCGCTCGGGTGGTTGATGCGGCGGGTCCAGGACATCTCGGAGATGTGCACGAGACCCTCGATGCCCTCTTCAAGACGCACGAAGGCGCCGTAGGACATGAGGTTGACGACGCTGCCCTTGACCCGCGAGCCGACCGGGTACTTGGCCTCGATCTCCTCCCAGGGGCTGGTCTCCTTCTGCTTGAGACCGAGGGCGATCTTCTCCTTCTCGCGGTCGATGTTGAGCACCTTGACCTCGATGGGGTCACCGATGCGCACGATCTCGGAGGGGTGATTCACGCGACCCCAGCTCATGTCGGTGATGTGCAGCAGGCCATCGATGCCGCCGAGATCGACGAAGGCGCCGAAGTCGGCGATGTTCGTGACCGTGCCCTTGACCAGATCGCCTTCCTTCAGCGTGCCCATCAGCTTGCGCTTGGCCTCGGTGCGCTCCTCCTCGATCAGCTTGCGACGGCTGATGACGATGTTGCGGCGCTCCTCGTCGATCTTGAGGACCATGGCCCGCATGGTCTTGCCGATGAAGTCGCCGATGTCGCTGGGCCGACGGACGTCGACCTGCGATGCCGGAAGGAAGACGGGAACGCCGATGTCGACCAGCAGTCCGCCCTTGATCTTGCGGATGCACTTGCCCTCGACGACGTCGCCTTCCTTCTTGGTCTGGAGAATCTGCTCCCAGCCGCGGATGCGATCGGCCTTGCGCTTGGAGAGCAGCACGCCGCCGTCCTCGTCCTCGACCTGCTCGAGAAGCACTTCGACGGCGTCGCCGATGACCAGGTCCTCGGGAGTGTCCCACTCGTTCTTCTCGACCAGACCCTCCGACTTCAGGCCGACTTCGATGACGACATAGTCGCCGGCGAAGCCGACGATCTTGCCCTTCAGGATCTGGCCTGCGGAGAAGTTCTGGATGTCGCTCTTGATGAGCGAATCGATGTTGCCGCCCGCGACTTCGTCGCCAAGGGCGTCACGCACCATCTTTTCGGCGGTGCGATCGTCAAGGGCGAGGGACTCGATGAGGTTGTAATTGACCATGTGGAGAGAGACAGACCACGAACCGCCGGGGCGCAGCCGGGAGGGCCGAACACACGACGGGGCTGGGATGCGAACGGCCCGGAGACCATCTCCGGGCCGAGGGGAGCGAGTGTAGCGGGGCGACAGGCCACCAGAAAGAAGGAAGGAAGAAGGTCCTGATGGTTCCGACGCCGAGCCCGCCGGGGATCAGTGTCCGCGGGCGATGGCGTGGGGATCACCGGCCTCGCGGGCCCGCCGCAGCGCGGTCCGCATGCGGACGAAGCCGATGGCTCCGATCAGGTTGAGGACCAGGCATACGGCGAAGACCCAAAAGCCGCCACCGCCGCCGCCGCTCTCGCCGGCGCTGTCAAACCACTTGTAGATGCCCACCGCCAGGAACGGGGCCATCAGCCCACGCAGACCGGTGAGGGTCACGTGCACTCCCATGTACTCGGAGTCGCGATGTGCCGGCGCGAAGTCGTGGTGTCCGAGATTCCAGGCGAGCGCCCCGCCGCCATACGCGACCCCGGTGGCGAGGGCGGCGACCCAGAAGTACTCGATGCGGTGCAGGGCCGCGCCCAGAAACTGGAGCAGCGACGCCAGCACGAAGCTCCAGGAGTGGATGGCGCGAAACTCGATCACGTGACGACGATCGAGGAGCTTCGACCACGCCGGAATGCTCAAGGGCATCATCAGCGCGGGGATGGCCGCGCTGATCAGGATGCCCTCGAGATAGGTCACGTGGAAGCCGTCGTTGAGCACGATGGCCAGCGGCGCGGCGAGCATCAGGTTGCCGAGGCCGAAGATGAACATGCACGACATGAAGCGGCGGTAGCGGGCGTCGTGGTGCAGCACTCGCACGATCGAGATCGGGCTGAGCGTCGGTCGATGCTCGGCGCGGCCATCGAGTTCGGCCCGGGCCAGTCGCCGCTGGCCGCGCAGCCGGACCTTGCGATAGATCGAATTGCCGAAGAGCCCGCCGACGGCGGCGAGCGGGAAGAGCCAGTGGAAGGCGGACTCGTCGTAGTCCATGGCGATGCCGATTCCAAAACCGACCAGGGCCAGCGCCAGACTCTGCACCGTCGCCATCTTTCCGGCGATTCGGGCCCGGTCGGCGCGCGGGTAGTTCGCCCCCCAGACCGCAGTGCGGATGGTGATGACCCCCGTCCATGTGGTGCGGGCCAGGAAGACCAGGGCCACCAGCGAGGCGAGACCGAATGCGTTGGTGGGCACCGCGGCGATGAGCGCCACCAGGATTGCAGTGGCCAGTTGGAGCGCCGCGATGAAGGGGACCTTGGCCCTGCCGTGGCTGAGCGCCGCCCAGGCGAAGCTTGTCAGATTCGCCACGTTCGGCGCCGCCGCGGAGATGGCCACGGCGACATCGAGCCAGACGGCGGAGACCCCGGGAGCGCCTTCGAAACTCTTCTTGACGATGATCGCGACGGTCCCGCCTTCGACGGCACCGAGCATGAGCGGCAGAAACATCCACGAGACCAGCTCACGGGCGTAGTTCGCCCGGAGCATGGGCGGCAGGGTCTTCGGATGGAAGGACCACGCAAACTGCTGAACAAGATCGATGGTGCGACGGACGGACATGCGCGCGAAGGGTCAGTGTTGCCCGCAGCGGCGCACACGGCGCGGTATTCAGGCCCGACGCGCGAATATTTCTCCCCGCGGAGCACCCGACGGCGGCGCGGTGAGAGATGTTCGCTGGCGAGGGTGTGACACCCAACTGTCACTCCCTGTGTTCCCATCAAAACACGCCACGCGTGTCCCCGCGAAAGCGA
>CAYXKH010000171.1:0-6693 GCA_964465255.1 uncultured Isosphaeraceae bacterium | reverse complement strand
CTAGGCGCCAGCCGACCGCGCCGACCACCCTGTCGACAAAGCCGACTCACTTCAACATCAGAACCGTCGGCCGACATCACCTGCGAAGGGATGGGTGTCCTCCGCGCGGGCGCTGGTCTTCGGGGCGTCGGGCTTGGGAGCCGTGGCGACACCGCTCGAGCTGATGTCGGTTGCGCCCTTGGCCTTGAAGATCTCCTTGGCCTTGGCGACCTCGTCCGAATCCTCGGAGTGGGCCGAGATCAGGATGTTGCCATCCTTCACCTTGCCCTCGTAGCGCTTGGCTTCAAGCTCCGGGATGCCCATGCCCACGAGCGCGCCGGCGACACCGCCGAGGGCCGCGCCGACACCGAGACCGCTGAGGGCGGCCATGATCGGACCCGCTGCGATGAAGGGGCCGACTCCGGGGATGGCCAACAGGCCGATTCCCGCGAGGAGCCCGATCGTTCCGCCGATCACTCCGCCCGTGCCTGCACCAATGGCCGCCCCTTCGGGAGCCTTGGTGTTCTTCTCGTGGGCGAAGTCGCGGGAGCTGGATTTGTCGGGGAAGAGCACCGAGATGTCGTTGTCGGCGAAGCCCGAGGCCTTCAGGGAGGCGACGATGTCATTGGCCATCGAGGTGGTCGAGGCGATGCAGAAGACTGAAGTGGACATGATGAATCTCCGTAGGCGTGATCGATGGACGACCACGAGAGTTTCTGAAGGTGGAAGGAACGGAAGGAGGAACGAACGCCTGCGATCGAATCGTGCAGCCGTGTTGACGCAATCAGCTCGGGTCGTCGGTCTTGACTTCGAGCTCGTTGACCACCCGGGTGACGCCTGCCACGGCCTTGGCCTTGGCCTCGATCGAGGAGCGCTCCGCCTGGCTTTCAACCGGTCCGCGGAGCGTCACGATGCCCGCCGAGTCGGTGATGATCTTGCAGTTCTGCGCGTTCATCGACATGGCGTCGTCATCCATGATCGCCCGACGGATCTCGGCGGTGATCCTGGTGTCGACGCTGGTGTTCGACTGATCGAGCGGGGTCTTCGCCGAACTGTCCATGTCGCCCTTGTTTCGGGCGGTGTTGTCAGGTGCGGCTGCCGTCGGGTTCTGATTCGTCGGGTTGCGATTGGTCGCGTTCTGATCGGCGCGGCGATCGCATGCGGCGAGCAGACAGCCCGTCAGGACCAGACCGACACCGAGAACAAGATGCGTTTTCATGGTGAATTCCGTTCCCGCCGCATGACGCGGCGTCAAGTGAATCGAGCACTGTCAATCGGATGGGCCTCGCCGAGGCCTCTGCACCTGCACCGCCGCTCCGCATGAACTGCGGAACCATGGGATGCAGTCCAGGGCACGGCGACAACCTGAACTGCTCTGAAGGCGAATCTCGCCACAGGACGCACATTCACCGAACGTACGGCTCCCGACAGAACCGTCGAACGCGCAGCATCAACTCACGCATCCACGGATCAGCAGGAAGAGCAGGACGAGTGGGATGGGAATTCCGAGCGCCCAAAGCAGCACGGCCATCCGAACCTTGCCCAACTGCATTCCAACTCGCACTCCAACTGCATCCACTCGTGCGGCGCGGGAACCCGTTCGCGCGTGTGTCATCGAAAGTGACCTCTGGTGCCCTGAGAAGGCTGGTGAAGACCGGAGAAGACAGGTGGGCCACGCTCACCCTTGTCATGAAACCAATAATCGTCGCTCACCTCGGCCGCGGCCATCAGGCGAATGGCCTAATGCGCCCAGCGCAGTCAGAGGTTCGGCATTCGCGATCTCGGAAGCAGGATCGCCGGTCGGTTCGGACTTCGAAATGAGGCATCAGCCTGGAGGCGTCCACGCGGCGAGGAGCAGCCCCAGATCGGCGCCGTCGATCGTGCCGTTGCCGTCGAGATCTCCGACGCCGCTGCCGTCGAGGTTGCCCCAGTTGGCGAGGAGCAGTCCGAGATCGACGCCATCGACGACTCCGTCGCCATCGAGATCCGGGGCGTCGAGCACCCGCACGACGTAGCGCTGCACGAGTTCGGTGGTCTCGATCTCGAGCGACCAGACGATGCCGGCGACGGCGGGCCAGAACGGCTGAAGTGGCGGCACAATCGCCGTCGCTTCGACGAGCGTCATGCGCTGGCCGGGGGTCGGCGTGAATCCGCGCGGCAGTTCCAGCAGCAGGTCGCACTGGGCCGTGCCCGAGGTCGGGCCGAGCATCGCCCCCGCGACGGCGACCACCGGCGTCGTCCGCGACGGTTCAAACTCGACTGCGATGGTCGCCCGAGAAGGGCTGTTGATCACGAAGTCGCCGGCGATCTCGACTCGGCCGTGGTTGCGCACTTCGAGGGCGCCGACGCCGGCGAGTGGCAGGGAGAGCGACCCGCCGAGTGTCGCGGTGGACCCGGGACCTTCAATCCGCAGCACGCCCTTGCCGGCGGGCCAGAACGGGAAGAAGAAGCTCGCCGGAATCGTGCCGATGTTGACGAATCCGCCGACGGACAGCGTGGCTCCGTCGGTCACGGTCATCGTCGAGGTGCCGTGGAAGCCGATGTCGAGCGTGCCGGCGACTTCGAATCGCGTCTCCGGTCCGTCGAGCGTGAACTCGCTGGTCGAGAGCGGGTCGACCGAAAGCACGGCTTCGTTCGCCGCAAGCAGCGCCCCGCTGTCGAGCTCGACGGTCGCACTTCCCTTCTGCGCGACGATCAGCACGTCGTTGATGGCCACCCCTCCGGCGATCCCTCGCTTCGGGGCGGTCACGACCATCTCCGCCGATCCCGCGGCAAGGACGCCGAGCGTCAGGCGCTGCGCCAGCAACGTCCCCTCGACATGCACGACCGCGTCTCCGAGTGTGCCGGCGGCGAGTGTCTGCGAAACGCTGAGCAGCGCGCCTGATTCGATCCAGAGCGTGCCCGCCGTCCCCGCCGGGGTCGCCAGGTTCAGATATTCGCCTTCGAGTTCGCCAACGAGGACGAGAGTCGGCGAAAGCCCCGGCACATCGCCGAGCACGATCGAGGGCAGATTGATCGTCGGCGAGGTCACACGCAGCGCCGACTCGAACAGCGCGGTCACATTGCCGTTGCGCACGATCAACCGCGAGATCGCGAGACTCTCGGAAAGCGTGACGGAGTAACTCCCGCCCAGTGCGAAGAGCGCGGTGTCGGCATCCGTGGGCACGCCGAGATCCCAGTTGTCGTCGACGCTGAAGTCACCACCGGCGGGCGCGGTCCACGAGACGACGATGCCGGCGTCCACACTCCCCGTGAAGAGGAGCGAGCCACCGAAGGCGACCGCACCAACCGACACCATCGCACCAGGCAGACTTCGACTGAGATTCGTCATGACCGCTCTCCTGTGGATCCGTTGCCTCACTCACTCCAGGCCGCAAGAAGAAGACCAAGGTCCACGCCGTTGACCTTGCCACTCTGATTGAGATCGCCGACGCCGGCGCCACCCCAGTTCGCCAGCAGCATTCCAAGGTCGGCGCCGTCGACAATGCCATCGCCATTCAGATCCGGCGTCGGCTGGCAGATGTCGGGAATGCCGTCGCCGTTGTCATCGGCGAGCACGCCGCCGGCGATCTCGCAGAAATCGAGGATGCTCGAGCCGTCGCAGTCGAGGCTCGGATCGTCGCTGACTGCGCAGGAATCGCCGACTCCGTCACCGTCGCAGTCGTCGTCGATGGTGCGGACCACGCGCAGGGAGAGAATCGGCGGGATCCTCCCGAAGACCACTGCCATCGGCTCCGTACCGCCGATCAATGCGACCGACCTGGCCCGCACGTTCCCCGACGAGATCGACCATGGATGACGCAACCGAATCGACTGGATGGGAATCCCATCGCCAAGGCGATAGAGCCAGGCGCTGGTGAGCACCGGGAAGCTGCTGTATCGATCGACTGCGGCCGCCAGCAGGAGTCCCGTCGGCGAATCGGCAAACACCAGGTCCTGTCCGAAAACGACGTCGGCACCCTCCGCCTGAAGCAGCGCCGCAAACGACCAGGCGTCGCCGCTTCGCACCAGCGTGACCACCCGGGTCGTATCAGGCGAGAGGCCCTCGGCCTGCCCGTTGGTCATGGCAAGGGTCTCACCTCGCATGGCCAGCCGCTGACCGGAGATCGCCGAGAGCCAGTCGGGGACGACGATCTCGCCGTCGAGCTTCCAGACGACACCGTCAAGCGAGTACGAGCTGAGCCCACTCAGACCGCTCGGGTTCATCTGCGCATTCCGCGGCGCGGAGACCACAAGAGTCGACGTTCCGAGGGCGACGGCGCTGCCGAACCGGTACGGATGAAGGACGGTGGGAGGCGGGTCGATCGCCTGCTCTGCAATCCAGGGTGATCGCTCTCCGTTCTTCCCATCGGGGTTGCGAGCGTGTCGATACACGAAGACCTTGCCTGGCTCCCCTTCGTGAACTGTGCTCGAGAGCGCCGCCCCGACCGCCAGCCGCTCGACTCCGTCACCGTCGCGCGAGAGTGCGATGCTCCGCCCGTATCCCGGCACCGTCGAGGCGAGGGTGGCCTCGTGCAGCCACACGTGGTCGACGAGGCGGTAGAGATGCACTCGACTCGTCCGCCCGAGTGCGAGGAGATCACCCTCGATTGCCATCGCGGCGATGAAGACGAGTGACGTGGCCTCGGGAATCGGGAGGCTGCCCACCGTCCACTCCCCCTCGCGGGTCGAAGCACCGACATAAAACTCCGCCGAGTTCCATCCGGAGGACCAGACGACGTGCCGCACCCCGTCGAGATCCACCGCGCGGACAAGTCCGGGTGGACATTGATCGGCGCAGAACTCATGCGGGATCAGCTCCGCGGGACAGAAGAAGGCCGGATCGAGTGCGGGATCGCCGGGTGTCGCGGGCACCGATCGACTGACTGCCGCGACGATGGCAATGACCGCACATCCGAGCGTCGAGCCGAGCCGCGATGGCCCGCTGCGCGTGGGGATCACCATGGCGTCCATGCCTCCGGCTGGAGTTCGCCCGTCGGAACGGATCTCGGCAACGCTGAGGTGCCTGTTCCAAGCGGTGCGGGTGAACGGCGCCGTTCGATGCCTCGCCGCCGTTCGTGGGTCGAACCTCCCGAGGTCCCGAGCACGTCCCGCCCGAGGATGCCACCCGCGGTAAGGATGTGATGGCTCACGATCGTGCCGTCGAAGGACTGACCGCCGAAGTAGCCGTTGGCGCCATACGGCGTGTCTCGGGTCCACAGGCCGACCTCGCCCTTCGTCGCCTCGAGCACCGCTGCGTCATCGGCCAGCACCTGCGAGTTCGGCAGCGGTGCCACATGTCCATCGAAGAAGAGCGTGAGCGGTTCGGCCTCGACACCGTGATTGAAGAAGTACGGCGTGTAGCCGTTGGCAATGGCAGGATTGATCTCGGCGGGGGCGCCGTCGTTCCAGTTGTGTTCGAGCGTGCGAGTCTTGAGGTCGGGATACATGCACTGCGAGACCGTCGGACTTTGGTAGCCCATCTGGAAGCTGTGTGGAGCCCGGTACCACTTCCCCGTCGAGGCGTTGAAGGAGAAGACATCCGGATGCGACATCGCCGCGGGCGAGAGGCAATAACTGGTGCGGACGATGTCGGGAAGGCCGGACTGCCCCAGCGGGGGGAGCACCGTGAACTGCCCGGTGAACTCGAACGATGGCGAGGCCAGATCCCACGTGATCGCATCGTTGGGTGCGTAGAAGGTCTCGCTGTAGAACCGTCCGTCGACGTACGACGAGAACGCCAGCGAGTTGAAGAGACGGAACGTGCCGTTCCCGTACGCGGAGTGGCTCGTCGACTGATACGAGGCAGGCGACCCTCCGAGTCCGATGGGCTCGTAGACCGCGTATGCGGCCCCGCTTCCCGGGAAACCCTGGCACCCCAGAAACACGCCCCACACCGTCGCCACCGGAGATGAGTCCCACCCCAGCAGGAGCTGGCTCGGACAGCCCGGATAGTGCGTCGTCCAGATCGTCGTCTCAAGAAGCGTCGTGTACAGCCCCGCGTCGTCCGGAATCCACGTGGGCTGACGGTCGTTGAAGTCCATCGCGTAGAGGGTCTGGGCGAAGGAGAGCGTCTGGAGATTCGCTCGCGAGGCCATCTGCCCGCTGTTGCGGCGGGTCTGCGACAGATGCGGCGCGAGCATCGAGGTCAGGAGCAGGATCGCGGCGACGCAGACCACCAGCTCGGCGAGGGTGAAGCCGCGGCGGGCGGCCAGTGGGGCGGGTTTGGAGGCCAGACAGGGCATTCGCAGCGTCTCCGGTTTTGAACAGACAGGCCGGGCTTCAAAATGGCGATCGCCCTCGCGACCACCAGCCCTCAGGTCTGTATATGCGCTTCTGGGGTCGATCTTGCGCGCGGGTGGAAGTACTTTTTTCGTCGGCTCGCGCCGACGGGTGGGTCGGCTCCCGCCGACAGGTCGTCGGCTGCGCCGACTCATGAGGAGTGCCGCGTGCGCGGCACCTGTTCGAGGCCGGAAATGCCGCCGAGTGCGCCGCTGAACGTTGTCCGCCCACGAGCGGCGGCATGTCCGGCGATTCAGTTGGGAGTGCGCGGACGGCCCCCTGCCGTATCCGCTCGACTCGATCGACCAAGCGGGCGAAGCCTGCGCCGCGTCGATCGTGCCGAGCGACACAAAGGTGCCGCGCACGCGGCACACCTCAGAAGCGGAGGCGCAGCCGAAGCGCCCCGGTCGGCGAAGCCGACCCCACGCGTGGCACCCGCAGGAGCGAGTGTCG
>CAYXKH010000170.1:5156-6729 GCA_964465255.1 uncultured Isosphaeraceae bacterium | reverse complement strand
AACCCGGACTTCCAACCCGGACTTCCAACCCGGACTTCCAACCCGGACTTCCAACTGGATGTGCCGGTTCTTCTGCGCCCGAACTCGATCGGCCGTTGATCGGGGGGCATGCCAAACCGAGTGAATTCGCTGCGCAACTGCTGATGGCGGCGTCCCTTTCATCAGCGGCCCGGGCGACACGAGGCGCAAACTCCGAACCAGATGCGCAAAAACCTGGACTTGGTTGATCCGACGCGCCCCCCGATGCGTACAGGCTCCCGACGGAATCACACACCATGCGCGTTCTCCCCACACTCGACATCGCCGATCAGCACCCGCCCTTCCCCGCGTCGCCCTCGCCGCGCAGCTGACGGCCGACGCGCCGCAGGCAACTGCGGTCGTGGACTGCCCGCCGGACGATCGCCGCTACGATCGCCCCCGTGCCTCCCGGCCCCGCGACGATCACCGCCAATTCCAGCAATCGATTTGCGCTCGACTACGCCGCAGCGGCCTCCCGCTTCGCGTCGCTGGGCTACCCGATCATCGATGTGCACTCGCACATCCATGGACCCGGCGCGGCTCGTATGTACGCGGAGGTGGCCCGCCTCTTCGGCGTCGGTCTGACCTACTCGATGACCCCGCTTCGCGAGGTCGACGCCGTCGCCGAGGCTCTCGAGGGCCGCATCCGATTCATCGCGATGCCCGACTTCATGGCCCCGGATCGACGGGAGGCGCACGGCGCCGGCTTTCTCAGGACCATCGAGGGCTTCCACGCCCGGGGCGCCCGCATCGTGAAGTTCTGGGCGGCGCCACGAGGGATCGATCTGGGAGCGCAGGCTGGTGACCCGGATCTGCTTCGGCTCGACGCCCCGGCCCGCATCGAGGCCATGCACCTCGCCTCGTCGCTTGGGATGACCTTCATGACCCATGTCGCTGATCCGGACACCTGGTTCGCGACGCGCTATGCGGATCGCGCCCGATACGGCAGCAAGCGGAGCCACTACGACCCGCTCGAGCGCCTCATCGAGCGATTCCCCCGTCCCTGGATTGCGGCTCACCTGGGTGGCTGGCCGGAGGATCTCGAATTCCTCGATGGCCTTCTCGGCAGACACCGCTCGCTTCATCTGGACTGCAGCGCATGCAAGTGGATGGTGCGCGAACTCGGGCGACACGGTCGCGACGAGGTCGTCGACTTTCTGCGGCGCTGGCAGGGACGCATTCTTTTCGGCTCGGACATCGTGACCAGCGACGAGCACCTCCGCGCGGGCGAGAACAAGAACGAGATGGCCGCCAAGAGCAGCTCGAGCGACGAGGCCTGGGATCTCTACGCCAGCCGGTACTGGGCCTATCGCACCATGCTCGAGACGGATCACGATGGAGAGTCGCCCATCGCCGACCCCGATCTGGCGATGGTCGATCCCGTTCGCTTCACACCGATGGATGGGCCGCGACTGCGCGGCCTCTCGCTGCCTCCCGACCTGCTCCGGTCGCTCTACCACGACGCCGCGGTGAGCCTGATCGGAGAAGACCCGGCGACGCTTGCGCTCACGGCGAGACCGGCCGCGACCCCGCCGCCTGTCCCGCCGCCTGTCCC
>CAYXKH010000170.1:0-5056 GCA_964465255.1 uncultured Isosphaeraceae bacterium | reverse complement strand
CCCGCCGCCTGTCCCGCCGCCTGTCCCACCGACATGATTCGAATCAGCCGGTTCGCAGCAAGCGAGTGATTGCCTCTCGCAACCAGCGACAGCCGCGGATATTCGCTCGACAGTTCGCGAGTCACCAGGTCGTCCTCGGCCACCACGGGGAGGCCTTCCTCGAGCGCCGCCAGCAGCGGCAGGAACGACCCGGCGATAGGAGTGGATGGATCCTCGCTCGCCGGGCCCCACGGTCTTCGGGATGCCTCGAGGCCGGGCCCGCGCGGTGTGCGGCCACGCGCCGGAAAGAAGCAGGCGCCGTCGAATGCGACAAGGTTCGACGGATCGCCGGCGTCGGTGCGCAGCACGAGGTGGTCGCTCACGCCAAGGCTTGCCGCCCATCGCGTCAATCGACCGGCGCCATACGCCCTGGGATCCAGAACGAGTCGCACCTTGCGACCCGCCACATGGGTGAGCGCGAGCAGATAGACCGCCATCCGCGCATCGGTCGCCCGGGCCGGCTCGCCGAGCAGCGTGAAGACGTACTCGTCGTCGGTTGCGCCCCACGATTCGCGCAGGGCCTGCCGGCGATCGTCGCACTCCGGGAGCCGGGTCGCGGTGGTCGGGGGGTGAGCTTCGCCTCGCCTGACTGACTCGACATGGTCGAAGGGATCCGCAGTCGGCCCGGCGCTGATGAAGGGAACCGCGTCCCGCCAGGCGTCGTGAATCACCTGGCACAGCGGCAGCATCCGCAGCCCGCGCCCGTCCAGGCGACGGAGCCTCCGGGCCATCGCCCAGCCGCCCGGTGGACGCGAGACCGCCGCGAAGGTGGTCATCACCGCCCCGGCCGAGATGGCCAGCATGGCGCTCCGCGCCGACCAGGCCCGAACGTCATGGGCCCCAAGGTGCTCCAGTCGGCCGCGCAGGAGCGGTCGCGCGAGCCCAAGCCACCCCCCAGGAATGGCAACGGGCCGACTCTCCGATGGCGCCAGCTGCACCCCGGCCTCCAGCGCCGACCGAACATCGGCGGCGGTGCCGAGCACCACCGTCATCGTCGGACCGAGCGCTCGGTCACGGGCGCTCTCCCGAGCCGCCCAGTGCAGAAGATGCCGCCCGGCCTCGGCTGCGGAAGGATCGATCAGATGGACGAGTGGCCGTCGGGACATGCGTGGTCGCGTGCACCGCGTCAGCGGAGATTTCCGCCAAGCTCGTTGGTTTCGTGCTCGAAGAAGAGCTTGGCGACGGCGATCCCCAACTCGCGGGCCAGCTCGTCCTCGATCTGCCGCTGTCCGGAGAGCGAGCGGTAGAGCTCCAGATCCACCTGGTCGAGGGTGGCTTCCACGTAGCGGCCCTGTTCCGAGTCATCGATTGGGAAGAGCTTGATCTTCTCGACGCAGTCGATCAGCCGCACTTCGCACCCGGCGAACGGACGCGGCGTGACCCCGTCGGGCGAGAGCACGAAGACGATCATCTTCACATAGATGATCTGCTCGGCGCCGACTGCCCGGCCGATCGAATCGATCGGCATGAGGTTCTTTTCGGTCTCCTGCTTCCGGACCAGATTGAGGGCGTCGCGCGAGCTGATGGTGGTCGTGACCACCTTCGCCGTGAGCAAGGTTTTCGCGGCCTGGTCCCCGGCGATCGAGCGCAGCTCGAAGCGCGAGATCAGGTTCTTGCGGTCGTCGAAGAAGACCACCGTGGGCCGGTCGGCGATCTCGTGGGCCGCGGGAGTTCGCGGCGGTCCCTCGATCAGGTAGATCGCCGGACCGAGGATGTTGCAGCCTCCGGCGAAAGCGACGGCACCGAGCGCGGTGATTGCGAAGGCTCGGGCGAGCAGAAGTCGGGCGCGGTTCCGCCCGCGAGTGCGACGCGCGCTCGCGGCGGCGGAGGCAACCCGGGGGTGCGAGGTCGAATGGGGGTGGTGGTGGCTCATCAATCGGGGTACTTCGGCTCGATGTGGAAGTAGAAGAGCCACGAGGTCTGCTCGATGAACTTGAAGAGGAGCCCGGTCTCGACCTGCGCGTCGGTTGCGCTGTCGCGACCCAGACCCTCGATGTCCGGGAATTTCGCAGTGATGTTGTGGGTGTCGGCGAAGACGTCGGGATCGATGCCGTCGCGCTCGATGATGCCCACGTTCGCGGCAGCGACCCCTTCCCAGATCCAGCGATTGCCGAAGGGGTTCAACCGATACTCGTAGAGATCGATGTAGATCACCCGATCGACGTCGAGCTGCTTGGCGATGTCGCCGTAGGGCATCGTGGTCCAGCCGGGCGTCTGATACTGCCACGCCAGCACTTCGCGCGGATCACGGACCTTCACGCCGGACACGTTGGTCTGGAGCCGCGCCGAGATGTTGGCGACGATGTTGGCCGGAACCGTCGGATGCTCGTAGAGGGTCTCCATGTCGGCCTGCACGATGACCGCGACAGTGGAGTTCTCGAGGCCCGGGTACTTGGCGGCGACCTCGATCTTCTTGTCCTTCTCGGCGTAGTAGGCGGCCGCGCCGAAGGCCTGACTGATCATGCACCCGCTCATGATGGGCAGTGCGGTGAAGAGGGCGAGCGCGGCGAGGAGAAGGCGATGGAAGAGGCGCATGGGGTTCATGAGAGACTGGCAGCTCCGCTGCGGTGGGACCGAGTTCGCGCGGGCGGGCGATCGATCCAGGCGACGCGGTCCAATCGGCGCTCGTCGCATCGCGAGCGACGGGTCGGCGAGGCAGAAGGCCGCCCGACCGGGACATTGATTGCGGCTCACAGCCAGCCGCGGAAGAGTGCGATCTTCCATCCCCAGCCCACCAAGATCAAGCCAGCCGCCCCCCACCAGAAGCGCGGAGTGAGGATTCTCTCGAGTGCGGGACGCAGATCGAGCCCGGTCACCAGGACCAGAGTCGCTCCGAGAAGCAGGCACGCCGAGCCTATGGCAAGGGCCGCACCGGCAGGTTGGGTGGCCAGCGCGGCGAGCACGCGGCCATCCGCGGCGAGGGCGAAGGCGGTGGTCATGCCGCAGGTCGGACAGGGCAGACCGCCGGAAGAAATCCAGCCGCACGGCGGAAGATTCAACTGCTGGTGCGTCCCCAGCCCGCTCGGGTCGGGTTCGAGCCACGCCGCCGCCGCAAGAACCGACCCGGTCACGGACGCCACCACCAGCGCCGCGGCACGGCGCGACAGTCGGCCCCCGGTGCGCACGACCCGGGGCGGCGCACGCAGTTCTCTGGGATCACCGGCGGCGGACATGGCCGACGATACGCTCCCGCCCATGGCGACTTCCCCCGCGTCCTCCGGCGACCCACGCCCGACCCGCACGGCTCACGATCCGGTGGATCGCGCCAACCGCATTGCTGATGCGTGGTTCTTCGACGGCCACCTCGATCTCGCCTATCTCGGCGTTCGCGGCCGCGACCTTCGCGCCGAAGCAGTGCCGGATGGATCGGGATGCGTGACGCTGCCAGCGCTGCGCGCCGGGGATGTTCGCATCGCCATGGCCACGATCTTCACCGAGGCCTTGGGTGACGTGACCGGCGATCCGTCCGCCTACCGGGCCATCGACGACGTCGAAGGAGCCGCTCGTGCCGGGCGGCTGCAACTTGCGTGGTACGAGTCGATGGAGCGGGCCGGAGCGATCCGCATCGTGCGTACTCCCGAGGACCTTGTGCCGACGCCCGGCCCTGGAGAGCCGCTTCGCGTCGTCCTTCTGATGGAGTGCGCCGATCCGATCCGCGACTGCGCCGAAGCCGCCTGGTGGATCGCCGCGGGCGTGCGCGTCGTCGGCCTCGCGTGGGCCCGCGGGTCGCGCGCCGCCGGCGGCAACGGTGCCCCCGGACCGCTCACCGCGCACGGACGAGCCCTCGTCGATGAACTCGATTCGCTCGAGGTCATCCACGACCTCTCGCATCTCTCCGACGAGGGCGTGGACGAACTGCTCGAGCGGACCCACGGACCGGCCATCGCCTCCCACTCCAACTGCCGCGCTCTCGTCGGCGACAACCAGCGGCACATCGCCGATTGGCACATCGCCGCACTCGGCGCCCGCGGCGGCGCGGTGGGGCTCAATCTCTTCGCGAAGTTCCTGCGGAACGATCGGCGCCCGACGATTGCCGACTGCGTCGCTCACATCGAGCGAGTCGCCGAACTCATGGGGCACTGCCGAGGGATCGCCCTCGGCTCCGACATGGATGGTGGCTTCGACGCCTCGCAGTTGCCCGAGGGACTCGATCATCCCTCTCGGCTCCCGGCGCTCCTCGATGCCCTTGCCCAGCGAGGGTTCAGCGACAGCGAGATCCGCGGGTTCGCCCACGACAACTGGCTGCGAATCCTTACCTCAGGCCGCAGCCATCCCCAGTCGTGACCTGAGCAGGAACTCGCCCGCGGATGGCGAGGGCTCACGACGAGCGCGATTCGGCGCCAACGATCCGCCACGCGGCAGCGATCGCCGCGTGAGAGACTCCCTCGACGATCTCGACGCTGCCGATTGCCTTCGGCAGGATGAGTCGCAGCGAACCGGCATGATGCTTCTTGTCATGCCCCATCGCCTCGAGGAGCCGCGGCACCGCCGTCGAGAGGTGGGAGTCGGCCGCTGGCAGGCGCGTCGGCAGTCCAATTGACGCGAGCACCCGCTCGATTCGACCAACGTCGGCCGATGGAAAGCCGTGGCGCGAGGCCGCGAGATGGGCCGCGGCGCAGAGCCCGATGGCCACGGCTTCGCCGTGATTCAGACCCAGCTCGGCGATCGGCTCGATGGCGTGGGCGAAGGTATGCCCGAGGTTCAGAAGCGCCCGCTGACCGCGTTCGGTCGGATCCTCGCCGACGATGCGGGCCTTGATGGCGATGCTCCGGCGAAGGAGTTCCCCAAGTTGCGGCGACTCCAGCGCGACGATGGCCCGATGATGCTCCTCGATGTACGCGAGCAGTTCGGGCTCGGCGATGATTGCGTGCTTGACGCACTCGGCCAGCCCAGCGCGGAGTTCCCGCGCAGGAAGCGTCCGCAAGGTCTTCGGATCGGCCAGGATCGCACTCGGCTGCCAGAAGGCCCCGACCATGTTCTTGAGGAGCGGTCGCCCCGCCGGGCCGCCCGACTGGCC
>CAYXKH010000169.1:2759-6732 GCA_964465255.1 uncultured Isosphaeraceae bacterium | reverse complement strand
GGGGGCAGGGAGCAGGGGGAGAGACGTTGTCCGTCAGGAGGTGGCGTCTCTCGGAGCGCGGCCGACCACCAGATCGAAGACACGGTCGTCGGCCTCGGGCCAGCGCCGGCGGAGCTGGGCCGCATCGAAGGAGTCGGGGAGATTCTCGAAGCCGCAGTGATCCGCGTAGACGCGGATCACGGCGTTGGCGACCCGCTCCGGCGGCAGCGCACCGTCGGGCGCCCAGAGGTTGTAGTCGGCCCAGTGCAGATGGACCGCGGTCGCCCGCTCCACGCCGTCGCGCACGACCCGGGCCCGGAAGAGGAGTCCACCGGGCCGCTCGGCCTCGTTGAGAATCTGAACCTCAAGCACGTTCGATACCATGGCCCTTCCTCGGACGGATGCGCGGCGTCGGCGACGGCGTCGATCCGATCGACTGCGACGCGGCCAGGTTCAGCTTCAAGTCACGCATTGACACATCATGGGGTTCTTCTTCGAAATCGTCTGCCTCGGCCTGAACAACCTCAGGCTGCACATGCTGCGCTCGGTCCTCACGAGTCTGGGCATCATCCTGGGCGTCGCCGCGGTCATCATCATGGTGTCGATTGGCGAGGGCAACAAGCAGGCGGCACTCCGGGAGATCACCTCGCTCGGCGCCACCAACATCATCGTCCGCTCGATCAAGCCGCCCGAGACCTCCTCGATGGGCGGTCAGACGCGCTCCTTCGTGGTCAGCTATGGCCTGACCCGCGAGGACTGGCGGCGGATCGACGGGGCCATCACCGACGCGACGTCGATCGTGCCCCTCAAGGCTGCGGGCAGCGAGATCAGCTACCACGCGACGCGGCTGATCAGCCAGGTCTTCGGCACCACGCCGGAGCTCAAGGATGCGGCCCGCCTGAGGATCAATCGCGGGCGCTACCTCACCGCCGAGGACATCGACTCGACCGCCCCGGTGGCGGTGATCGGGGCGGAGATCTCCGACAAGTTCTTCCGTCTCCGCGACCCAATCGGCGCCGACTTCCGCATCGACGACCAGGTCTTCCGGGTGGTCGGGGTGCTCGAGCCGGTCGGACTCGCCGGCGGCGCCGGTTCGGCCCTGGTGGGACGCGATCTCAACTTCGACGTGCACATTCCCGTCTCCACCGCTCAGAGTCGCTTCGGCGACATCGTCGTGCGCCGCGGCTCCGGCTCCTTCAGCGGCGAGGACGTGCAGCTCTCGGAGATCTACGTCACCGCCGACTCCACCGAGTCGGTGCTGAACACCGCGGCCCGGGTGCGGCGGATCATGGATGTCGGTCACCCCGGGTTCACCGATGTGCAGGTGATCGTGCCGTGGGAGCTCCTCGAGAACGCCAAGCGCACGGCCCTGATCTGGAACGTGGTGCTCATCTCGATCGCCGCCATCTCGCTGCTCGTCGGCGGCATCGGGATCATGAACATCATGCTCGCCTCGGTGACCGAGCGCACCCGCGAGATCGGCATCCGTCGGGCCCTCGGGGCCACGCGGCAGAACATCATCGTGCAGTTCCTGGTCGAGACCGGGGCCCTCTCGGCCGTCGGCGGTCTGCTTGGAATCGGCGTCGGCGTCGGGGCGTCGATTGCCGTCGGTCGCCTGGTGCCGTGGGTGCTCTCGCGCCCCTTCATGAGCCGCTTCGTCGAGGCCAGGATCGCAATCGAAACCGACGTCACCCTCTGGTCGATCGTGGTCTCCTTCGTCGTCGCGGCAATCGTCGGTCTGGTCTTTGGCATCTACCCCGCGATCATCGCCAGCCGTCAGGATCCAATCGTGGCACTGCGTCACGACTGAGTGGGCCGGGCGGGTTCGCCTTCCGGGAGGTTTGACGTGCGTGCACATCCTCGGGTTGGGCAACTCCATCGGTCGGGAGCATTCGCGGCGTTGGCGGCGGTCACCATCATGCTCGGCGGCTGCGTGGAGCGGAAGGAACGGATCGTGGTGAGGCAGGACGGCAGCGTCGAGCTCTCGGTCGAGCATCGCTCCGATTCGCTCGAGGACCTGCTTGACGGGGATGCTCTCCCCGACGGCAGGGCCGGATGGGAGACGAATGTGAGCTCCGAAGCCGACGATGGCGGCAAGATCGTCCATCGCTTCGAGGCACGACTCGCCACCACCATCGAGGCCATGCCCGGAACCTACGGACCACCGCGCGATCCCGGGGCGTCCCGCTTCCTTCAGTTTCCGACGACGATCACCGTCGAGCGGCGGCGCGATGGCACCTGGTTCCATTTCCGCCGGACCTACGAACCGCGGCGCTGGGCCGAGCTGGCCGCGATCAACGAATCGCCCGCCGCCCAGCGCTTGCGGCAGTCGGGCGAGGGGCCGGGCGTGGAGGCCCGCAACGTCGACGAGCTCGAAGCCCTCGCCCGTGCTCTGGTCGACGTGCAGGTCGAACGCACCCTGCTGCTGGTCCGCCGGGCGCTCCTCGAAGGCGTGCCCAACGCATCGCAGGATGGCTGGTTGCGGGCCGAGGAGCGCATGGAACGCCTGGCGCTGGAGATCGACGCCCGCTCGGCGGCGGAGGAGTTCGCCAGGGCCGTCGTCGTCGACGACGAAGCCAAGCGACTCGAGGTGATGAAGAAGGCGCTGAAGCGGCTCGAGGCGACCGTCGACGAGCAGATCACCCTCGCGGTGAAGACCGAGTGCAGCCTCGGTGGTTCCGAGGCGTCGGCGTTCGTTCGGAGTCTGGCCCAGCAGCGCCTCGAAAGCGAGGTCTCCGAGGACATCGCCGACGACGCCTTCGAGGTCGTGGTGGAGATGCCGGGCGAGATCATGGGCGCGAACACCTCCGACCGCCGCGGCAATGCAGCGCAGTGGAAGTTCAAGGGCGAGGCGATGTTCGACCGTCCGCGGGAGCTTCTCGTCAGCTCGCGTGTGGCGGGCTGAGCGGTGCCTTCGGTGAACCCACGCTCGACGACGGCGGCGGGGTAGCCGTCGCTTGGCCGATTCGGCCGGGAGTCGATGCAGGAGGCGCACTCAGAGCGGCAGCGGGCCCAGATCCCGCCGCACTCTCGGGGTGAATGCTGCTGGCGGCCTTGCGAGCGACTTCGGCCAGTCGGCGGGGGACGCGAAAGCGACGCAGCCAGGCGGCGCGAGCCCGCGGCGCTGGTCCGCCGGAGCGGCGATGGGCGAGGATCCAGCGGCTGGCGGCGCCGCCGACGAGGATCGCCACCATCACGCCCACGACCGTCATGATCCGCTTGGCGGAGTCCTCGCTGCCGATGTTGTGGGCGATGAACATGCCCACCGAGATCTGAAAGAGCGTCGCGAAGATCGCCATCACCGACTCGGTGAGGAGGTACTTCCAGACCGGCATGTGCAGCATGCCCGAGATGATGATCGCCGCCGTGCGGCTGCCGGGGAGGAAGCGGGCCGAGACGATCACCCAGGCGCCGCGGCGTTCGAACTGGTGCTTGGCCTGAAGCAGTCGCCGCGGATGGGCGACCCGCTTGAACCAGCGCTTGTGAAGAAGCGGCGTCCCGTAGTACCGGGCCATGAAGAACCAGAGCGAGTCGGAGACGACCACCCCGACCCAGGCGCAGAACCAGGTCAGGGCGAAGGGCAGAGATCCGTGGCCGACCATCACGCCCGCGGGGATCAGGATCAACTCTTCGCCCAGCGGCAGGAGCAGGAGGAAGAGGATCGCCACCGGACCGAAGTGGCTCAGTTGCGTGGCGACATCGCTGATCCGGTCAATCCACGAGGGATCCACGCTCGCCGCCGCGTCTCCGCCGGCCAGGGCCGAGTCGATGGCCGGGGCGAGCGCTGAGGCGAGGGTCGGAAGCGAGCCCGCGAGGAGATCAATCGATGGAATGAGGAGCGGCGCGAGCACAGGAATGCCGAAGGGTGGAACCGGCCAGTGTAGAGCGATTGGCGAGGGGTGTCGGGGAAGGTCATCGCCCGAGTCGAGTTGGTGGTTGGCCCCTGGAGCAGACCAGTGCGGCAGACCAGTGGAGCAGACCCGTGGAGCAGACC